>CAYSDE010000156.1:0-4275 GCA_964429685.1 uncultured Pseudobdellovibrionaceae bacterium | reverse complement strand
TTTGACATCGACCAGATTGGCCAGTTGTACCATCTGGTCGCCACTGCCGCGCACATAAAGTCCGGTCAGATCGGTCGGCTGGCGGCGCTGTTCCTTGCCCAGCTGCAGGATGACATCATATTGCTCATTATTGAGCTTGAAACGGGTCAATTCCAGCCCGCCCATCATGACCTGCATGGCGCGACCGACATCTCCGATGCTGGAGCCGACGGCAGCCACCTTGTCCCGGTTGATATCCAAATGCAGCTCGGGCGTATCGAGATAGAGCGTACTCTGGACATTCTGCAGCACCGGATTCTGCGCGGCTTTGGCCATAACCTGATTGACGACCATGCCGAGTTCTTCCCACGAGCCGGTGGTCTGGATGACTATACCGGCTCCAGCCGTGAATTGAAGGAAACCGGATCAACCATCGGTCTGGTTTTCGGGCTGGCCCTTATCTTCATCTTCCTCGTGCTGGCCGCCCAGTTTGAAAGCTTTGTTGATCCCTTTGTCATTCTGGTGTCGGTGCCGCTGGCGGTGTTCGGCGCCTTGTTCGCCCTGACCTTTGCGGGCAAGAGCATGAACATCTACAGCCAGATCGGGCTGATTACGCTGGTTGGTCTGATTGCCAAAAACGGCATTCTCATTGTCGAGTTTGCCAATCAGCAGATGGAACAGCACGGCCTGTCGCGGACTGATGCGGTGATTGAAGCCGCCCTTCTGCGTCTGCGCCCTATTCTGATGACCACGGCGGCCACCGTTCTCGGGGCCATGCCGCTGGCCCTCGCTCACGGCGCCTCGGCAGAAGCCCGCTCCACTATCGGCTGGGTAATTGTCGGCGGCATGACCCTTGGCACACTGTTCACGCTGTTCGTGGTGCCGGTGGTTTATACGCTGGTAGGCAGAAAATCAGTGGCCAAGCCACAAATCGGCTGAGGTCTGGAACTCCAGTTCGCCGCTCCAGTTCATGGCGTTGAGGCTGTTGCGCCAGAGCTGGCGCAATTCGCCGTGCAGGGTTTTGGGTAAGCGGCGCTGACTGCGTAGCACCACATCCATCCGCCGTCCGAAGATCAGCCCATCCAGCAGCATGGGGCCGAGGCGGGACAGGGTGAATTCCACCACCAGCCGTTTGCCGAGGGCTGCAGCCTCGGGCCTTCCGCTTTCCTGCTCATCGCGGAGGTGAAGGGCAAGGCGGGAGAAAGCACTGTCCGGTGGCAGCGGAAAAGTCAGGCTCTTCCATTCGGCCAACCCGGTTTGAGGGGCGGCGGTTTCAGCCCGGCTCCAGCTTTGCCCGGCACTCCGCATCTCCTCACCCAGCGCGGTCAGTAAAGCCGCCTTGCTGTTGTGGGTCAGGGCCTCTTCCGCTTCACGCGGCAGCAAGGCGCGACTGTCGCCCAGCTTGAGGGCGGCCAGCAGAAACACCGTACTGCTGCCCAGATGGGCTTCAGGCCGGGGCATCCGCACGAGGTTTTCTGTTCCCTGTTGCGGCAGATTGGCGAGAACAGATTGCAGGGCTGGCCAGTCTTGCGGTTTGTGTGGGCGGTCGATTTCATCGGATTGCGGTAGCGGCTCGCTAACATGTACGACGCTGAGTTCAACCCGCGTCCCCACCGGCAAAGGAGCCTTGGAGTCGAGAATGAAGAGTCCGGCCGGGCTGGTCGCAATCGGTTCGCCCTGCGGGGTAGTTCCAATTACTTCGGCGGGAAAATTGAGCGGAACGGGACGGGCGGTGAGCGGCGTTTCCGGGAGGGGCAAGGGTGGCGGCGAAGCTGGGGCGGGCCCGCCTGCAGGTGCGGGCAAAACCACGCGGTTAATCTGCACAGTCACCGTTGATCCCGGCGGCAGGGTCAGTACGGCGGGCAGGCTGGAAAATTTTGGCGCGGCCTCTGCTGCGGTTTTTGATCCGCTGAAAGAAGGCAGGTCTTTGGGAGCGACCACTCCCGCAAGAGTTGGCCGCTGTTCCCCTGTGACGATCTCGCGGGGAGAACTGCGCGAAGGTTCAACCGGCAGAGAAGTCGTCTGCAGATGGGTAATGACCTCGCCCAGCCCGGACGACAATAACGCTTTAAGAGCCGGCAATCCGGCTTCGCGCAGCTGACCGACCGCCAGTGCGAGGGCGGGGGGCAAAGGCTCCGGTGAAATCTCTTTCCTGACCGACGGCGTGAATTGCGGCATCGCCAGCACTTTGGCGGGCATGACCGTGCCGGGGAGAATGGGCAAAGTCAGGATGGCCTCAAGCGGGGGTGTTATCAGCGCCGCTGACAGGGGCGTTGCAAGAACTGCTGGTGCTGCTGATTTGCCTGAAACTGGAGCAGCAGGAGAAGGTGACGAAAATGGCAACGGCGGACTTGGAACTGGCGGAGAGGAGACTGTGGGCAAAGGAGAAGGGGGAGGGGGCAAAGGAGAGGGAGGAAGCGGCAGCACCGGCCCCATCACCGAAACCTGCGCCCGTACCGGCGGTGCGCCGGGCGGAATCTGCAGCATCAGCACCCGGTCAGATGGCAAGGGCTGCGGACTGCGGATAACCAGCTCCCCAACCTGTGTCTTGAGGATCAGCGCCCCACCTTCCTGCTGGCCGGTAATCATACCACTGAGCAGAATGGTGCGCGACAGCAGCGCCAGCCGCTCCGGCACCACCTCAACAACAACCTCACCGACAACCTGGAGCTGCGACCCCGTCAGCGCCACAACCCCTCCCGCGGCCCCGGAGGGCGGCGGGCCGGGAGGAGCGGAAACAGCCACCGGAAACTACCTGGGCTCGGCGAGGATTGCCGCAATCCGGCCCACATCTTCTGCCGCTTCGGTGTTGGGCGAGCGGGTGAGCAGGGGGGATTGATGGCGGATAGAGTCCGGCACGCGGGGATCACGGCGGATGATGCCGCCAAGAGACGGCGTCTTGCCGAGAAAGTTTTCGCAAGCGCGCAGAATGGTGTTGTAAGTGCGCTCGCCATCCTTCTGGCTCCCCGCCAGATTGACGATGATGCGGATGTCCGCCGCCGGATTGGTGGCGTAGGTCACCTTGATAAAGGCGTAGGCATCGGTAATCGCCGTTGGCTCGTCATTGGTCACGACCAGCGTGGTGCCCGCCGGGCCGGAGAGGACGCGCACATTGCGGTCAATTCCGGCGCCGCAATCCAGCAGCACATGATCGTAGCGCGGGGCGATGGTCAGCAGATCGTTGCGCAGTTCGGACAGGCGCTGGGTGGTGAGGGAGGCCAGCGAGCCGGAACCGGAGCGACCGGCAATAATCTCGAACCCGCCCGCCGGATAACGCTGCACCACCTGTTCCAGTGTGGACGAGCGATCAATCACCGCGCCCAGATCGCGCTCAGGCATCAGGCCCAGTTGAATATCGACATTGGCGAGGCCCAGATCACCATCAAACAGCAGAATCTTGCGGCCCATCTTCGAGAGTGCTTGCGAAAGGGTGATGGAAAACCACGTCTTGCCAACGCCCCCTTTACCAGACGCAATAGCGATCAGGTTCCGGCCACGCAAGGGCTGGATGGTAGCGCTGGGGGGCGGGGTCGAAGCCGCTTGGGAGTGATCCATCATGAATTTGTTCCCGTCTGTCGTTCAGCATTAACCTTTGATTCACTTTCAGGCAAGAGCAACCGTGCAAGTGACATCGGATTTAGTGGAGCGAGTGGCATCGTAACACTGGGCGAGGCTGCCGCGTCACAGAAACGCAACCGTCCATGCCAGGCCGCCGAGAGCAGACTGCCCAGACGGCGCGACATATCCAGCCGGGTCGCCAGCAACCGGGTCGCCCCTGCTGCTTGAAAAGCTGCCGCAATCTCGCCTGCCTCAGCCGCATCAATCCCGGCTGGCAGTACCAGAATAGCTTCCGCCTTGGTCTGTTTGATAAGGCGGCCCAACTGGCCAAGCGCCACAGGATCAAAGGGATTCTGGCCTGCGGTATCGATCAGCACCTGCTTGGCGTTACGCCGCACCGAGATGGCATCGACCAGCGCTCCGGCATCTTCCACTTCCATCAGATCAACCTGCAACAGGCGGGTGAAAGCGGCCAGCTGCTCAATCCCGCCAGCGCGATCAGTGTCGGTGGTGATCACGCTGACCGGTTCTCCACGCAGCGCTAGCCGGGTCGCCAGTTTAGCAATTGTGAGGGTTTTACCAGCACCGGGTGGGCCAACCAGCATGAGCGGACGCTCGGCCTGACCTTCCGGCAGCGGCTGGAACGAGAAGGAGGCGTCCAGCGCCGCCCCCAGTGCCAGACTCGGCTGCTCCCGATCAAAGGCCTGCCGGGTGTCGGTCAGCTTGACAATCAGGTCA
>CAYSDE010000155.1:4003-4282 GCA_964429685.1 uncultured Pseudobdellovibrionaceae bacterium | reverse complement strand
CGATAGAGTTCGGTCTTTATCTCGGCTTGCCGGCCGCTGTCGGGCTGGGGATGATTCCGGGGCCGATTATCGCCACGCTGTATGAGCGCGGGGCTTTTACGGTGGAAGCCACCTATTTTACCGCCCTTGCCCTGTCGGCCTATGCGTTTTCGATTCCGGCTTACATGGTCAATAAAGTGCTGACCTCGGCTTTCTATGCGCGGGAGGACACCAAAACCCCGTTCAGGATTGCCCTGCAGACCATTGTCATCAACAGCCTCATCAGTTTTACTGCTGTGA
>CAYSDE010000155.1:0-3993 GCA_964429685.1 uncultured Pseudobdellovibrionaceae bacterium | reverse complement strand
CCCCGCCGTGGCGGTGGCGCTGATGAAAACCGGTCACGAAACCATTGCACATGCCGGAATTGCGCTGGCAACCGCCTCAACCGCGTGGCTGAATGGCTGGTTGTTGTCGCAGGCGCTGCGGCGGCGGGGTTTTCTGGCGGTGGATGCCGCGCTTAAACGCACTGTCGGGCGAATATTTCTTTGTGCCGGTGCGATGGGAGGCGTACTGTGGCTCGGTAAGCTGGCGCTGAGCCCGTTATGGACGGCAGGCTTGGAACTGCGGGTGCTGGCCTTGGTCGGACTGATTGGAATCGCCGGGTTGTTTTATCTGGTTGCCGCCCATTTCAGCGGAGCGCAGCGGCTGGACGAGGCGCTGAAGATGCTGAAACGGCGGCGGCCCGCAGGAGCCACAATCAACGAATTACCCCCGGAGTGACTTTTAGCCGGATTTTTGCTAGAACAGGAACAAATCTGACAGGAGTTTGAAACATGTTTATCCAGACCGAAGCCACCCCCAATCCTGCGACCCTCAAATTTTTGCCCGGTCAGGAAGTTCTGCCTAGCGGAACCGCTGAGTTCCGCGACGCCGCCGCTGCTGCGGCCTCTCCCCTCGCGCAGAGCCTGTTTGCGATTGCGGGCGTGACCGGGGTTTATCTGGGGCGCGATTTCATCACGGTCAGCAAAAGCGATGACAAGGAATGGCTGTTGCTCAAGCCCGCTCTTCTCGGCGCCATTATGGATCACTTCGTGTCGGGGCGTCCGGCCTTGCTTGAAAGCGGCGCGCATGGTCATGCCGAAGGCGGCGATGACAGCGAGATTGTCGCCCAGATCAAGGATCTGCTGGATACCCGCATCCGTCCGGCGGTGGCGCAGGACGGGGGAGACATTACTTTCCTCAAATTCGAGGAAGGGGTGGTTTATCTCAATATGCGCGGCGCCTGTGCCGGCTGCCCCAGTTCAACCGCCACCCTGAAAAACGGCATCGAGAACATGTTGCGGCACTACATTCCTGAAGTCGTGGAAGTACGGGCCGGGCGCTGATGTATGCTGACCCTCGGCATTGATACGGCAGGCACAGTTCTGGCGGTGGCGCTAGCCCGCAATGGTGTGCTGCTGGGTGTTCGCAGCTCGACCGAACGGCGCGGGCAAGGCGAAATTCTGCCGGTTTTTATTGAAGAGTTGCTGAGCGAAGCTCAGGCCGGTTACAAGGATCTGGCAGCGGTCGCGGTGGCGACTGGCCCCGGCTCTTTCACCGGGCTGCGGATGGGAATCGCCGGAGCGCAAGGGCTGGCGCGGGCGGTGGGCTGCCAACTGTTCGGCCTTGACCGCTTCGAGCTGGTGCGCCGGGGCTGCGGTTTTTCCGGCCCACTGGCGGTGGTGCTGGACTCGCTGCGTGATGAAGTTTTTGTCCAGTTTGGCGAAGAAGAGCCGGGCTTGCTGCCCGTCCCCACTCTGCGGGAGCGGGTGCTGGCAGAAAACTGGGCCGTGTGCGGGGATGGTCTGGCCGCGCTTGGCCCGTTGCCAGCGTCGGTGACGGTGCTTGACGGCGGCCATACCGCGACTACTCTGGCGCTTGAGGCAGAGCGCCGTCTGAAGGACAAGACAGCAATCCTGCCACCAGCGCTGCCCTTTTATCTGCGTCCGCCTGACATTACATTGCCCCGGCCTCTGTCCGGCTGAAAGTGTGCCATGAAGCCCCCTGTCATGCCGGTCGACCCCGGCCAGATCATTATTCCGCTGGCCAAGACCAATCCGCTGCTCCTGTCCGACCTTCATTCCCGCTGCTTCAGTGAGGGAGATCGCTGGTCGCGGGACTCCTTTACCGTGATGCTGAAAGAGCCGCTGGTTTTCGGCTTCACCATCATGCACCGCGAAGATGCCGCTGGTTTCATTCTGGCGCGGGGCGTCGGGGGCGAAACCGAAATTCTTACTCTTGCCGTCGCGCCGGACTGGCGGCACAAGGGGGTCGCCAAGCGGCTGATGGAGGCTCTTTTCGATCACTGCAAAGGGCAGGGTTTTGAAGAAATCTACCTTGAGGTCGCCGCAGATAATCTAGCTGCCAGAGGGCTTTACCACAGATATGGCTTCATCGAGACTGGCCGCCGGGCCCGTTACTATGCGAATGGAACAGATGCCGTACTCATGAAGTGTACCAATCTGAACAAATAGGGTTTGCCTTTACTTGCGGAGCTTCCTATAACGCCCCCGCAATTCAATGGAGACAAATAGTGAGCAAATCTTTGCTGGAAATGACAGCGGCAATCGTTGCCGCTCATCTCGGTCATACGACGGTGCCGGTTGGCGAGATTCGGGCGCTGGTGACTCAGGTTCACTCGACCTTGGCGGCCTTGGCAGGCGGTGGGGAGGCCTCTTCCCTCCCGGCCGAGCGGCCCCAGCCTGCTGTGCCGATCAAGAAGTCGGTATTGCCGGACTACATTGTCTGTCTTGAAGATGGCAAGAAGCTGAAGATGCTCAAGCGTCACCTCAAGAGTTCCTACAATCTGTCGCCCGAACAGTATCGGGAACGTTGGGGGCTCCCGGCGGATTATCCGATGGTTGCGCCCAAATATGCCGAACAGCGTTCGAAGCTTGCCAAGCAGATCGGACTGGGCAAGACTTCGCGCAAGAAACGTCGCTGAGAAACGGCCCCGCCCCCATGACTGTTCTTCCCTTTCCGCCACCGCCTTCTGATCCGCCGATCCTGATTACAACTGGAAATCTTGAAATCCGGCTGGCGGAAACTGCAGAGGAAATACGGGCCGCCCAGAAACTGCGTTGGCAGGTTTTTTACGAAGAGATGGCAGCGCGCCCCTCCCCGGAGGTGGCCGACAAACAAATCGATTTTGATGCATTTGACGGCTTTTGCGACCATCTGATCGTGATGGATACCAGCATCGACCGGGTGGTTGGTACCTATCGGCTGATCCGGCGCTCGGTGGCCTCTCGTCATGGTGGGCATTACAGCGCGTCCGAGTATGACATTCGCCCGGTGCTGGACTATCCGGGGGAAATTCTGGAAGTCGGGCGCTCTTGCGTGGACGCCGGGTATCGTACGCGGGGCACCATGCAGCTGTTGTGGCAGGGCATTGCCGCTTATGTATTCCGCTACAATATTTCCCTGCTGTTCGGTTGTGCCAGCCTGCCTGGGACGGATCCGGCTCGGCTTGCTTTGCCGCTTAGCTATCTTCACTACCACCATCTCGCCCCGCCCGCCCTCAAGGTGCGGGCCCTGCCGGATCGCTATGTGGACATGCGCCGTATGGATCCGGGGCAGATTGATCCCCGGCTTGGTTTCAACAGCCTGCCGCCGCTTATCAAGGGCTATCTGCGCGTTGGCGGATTTGTCGGAGAAGGGGCGGTAGTCGATCGGGACTTCAACACCACAGATGTCTTTATCGTGGTCAAGCGCGAGACAATTTCCGACCGCTATCTCAAACATTACGAACGCAGATCCGGCGACGCCGATCAGGTATAGTGATGCTGCAGGCCGCGTTCCGACTCTCCGTCTATCTGGTTTTTACCTTGCTCTGCATCCCGGTGCAGATTCTGCTGCTGCGCTGGGCACCGCGCAAGGCCGAAACCTTTCCGGTCTGGTATCATCGGCGCTGCCTGAGGATTTTTACCTTGAAGGTCGAGATTGCCGGAACGCCTGCGCTGGCGCGGCCCTGCCTTTATGTCTCCAATCATTGCTCTTATCTGGATATTCCGGTTTATGGCGCTGTGCTGCCAGTCTGTTTTGTCGCCAAGGCCGAAGTGGCGGGCTGGCCGCTGTTTGGCACACTGGCCCGGCTGCAGCGCACCCTTTTTATGGATCGCCGCACCAGCCGGGTCAGGGATGGTCAGTCCGAGTTATTGCGGCGGCTTAAGGCCGGGGATGCCCTCATGCTCTTTCCGGAAGGCACTTCCAGCGATGGCATTCGGGTCCTGCCCTTCAAACCCGCACTGTTCCAGCCCATTCTGGATGAAGCCGAGGGGCTCAGCCTTACCGTCCAGCCGGTCAGCATTGTCTGCACC
>CAYSDE010000154.1:2516-4327 GCA_964429685.1 uncultured Pseudobdellovibrionaceae bacterium | reverse complement strand
CGAGCCTCGGTCACGGAAACCCTGGTTGTCAGCGGGTTTATGAACCATATCTACAAGGCCAGGCACGCCTTTCTGGTCGACCTCCAGATAGCGCCGAAGCTTCAGCCGGGTAAAAAACTCGACCTCAAAGTCGATGCAAGATGGTCGGCCTGCTCCGACCTGATCTGCGTTCCGGAAAGCGGAAGCTTCACCATCCCGCTGACGGTCGGCAACGGAACCATCGCAGCACAGCAGCGCACCCGCTTTGACCAATGGCGTGCTGCATTGCCGGTACCGCTGGACCGGCAGGCAAATTATGCCATCAACGGCAGCAGTATTTCAATTGCCATCCCGTTCCCCGAAAGTGCCGCAGCCGACAAAGTCTGGTTCTTCCCTCAAACCCAGAATGTCTTCCGCTATGCCGCCCCGCAAACTGCACGGCGATCCGGCAACTGGCTCATTTTGACAGGCGGCGTCGACAAAGGCTTTGACGGACAGATTGACGGCCTTCTCCGTTTTGGCGACGGTCAGGGAATAGAGTTGCGCGCTCTTCCGGGATCGATACCAAGCGGCGGTGAAAGGGTGTCGGTCTTGGGTGCCGGCGATACCGCTCAAGAAAATGGCAATCCCGAAAGTTTCGCGGTCATTCTGGCGCTTTCGATCTTGGGCGGGCTTTTGCTGAACCTGATGCCCTGTGTTTTCCCGATTTTGGGATTGAAAGCGATCGCCATCGCCAAGGCAGGTGGAGATGAACGGACGGCGCGACGCGACGCACTCGCCTATACCGCCGGTATCCTGTTGAGCTGTCTCGCTCTGGGTGCGATCATGCTGGGCCTGCGGGCCGCAGGGCAAGAGGTTGGATGGGCGTTTCAGCTTCAAGACCCGTTCATTGTATTCATTCTGCTGTTGTTGATGGTGGCGATCACTGCAAATCTTGTCGGTCTGTTTGAACTTGGTGCCGTCGGCGCGGGCGAAAAACTTGCACGGCAAGGGGGTGCTGCCGGTTCCTTCTGGACAGGCGTGCTGGCGGCTGTTGTTGCGACGCCGTGTACCGGACCTTTCATGGCAGCAGCGATAGGTGCTGCACTGCTTCTGCCATCGGCACAGGCTTTACTCATCTTTGCAGGGCTCGGTCTTGGTCTTGCTCTGCCGTTTTTGGCCATAGCCTATATCCCGGCGCTGCGGGCGAGGATGCCACGGCCGGGTCCTTGGATGTCGAAATTCCGTCAATGGATGGCGCTGCCCATGGGCTTGACGGCTCTGGCGTTACTGTGGCTGCTCGCACAACTGGTGGGCGGTGCCGGTTGGGCGTTGGGCGCGATTTCGACAGCGATCCTTTTGATTGCCATTGTCGTCATCAAAAGACGGCAGGCACCGGTCAGTCTGCTGTTGGGGGTGACGGGAGTATTGGCGTTTGCAGGTAATCTGGCTCTGGACCGGTTACCCCGTCCCGCCGCGATCCAGTCTGCGGCGGCGGAACTTGGCGGTGAAATATTTTCAGAACCGAAACTTGCGCAACTTCGGGATGAAGGCAAACCTGTCTTCCTCTATTTCACGGCGGACTGGTGCGTAACGTGCAAGGTCAACGAAGCTGCCGCAATTGATCGTGAAGACACACGAAAGGCTTTCGAAAAAGCCGGGATTATAACAATGGTGGGTGACTATACGCGGCGTGACCCTGCCATAACGCGCTTTCTTGCCAAGCATGGACGTTCAGGTGTGCCGCTATATCTTTACTATCCCAAGCAGGGCGAGGTGAAAATACTCCCGCAAATTCTGACCGTGTCCGATCTGACGGAACTGGCAAATTAAGCGGGGGAAAGTACGGGGAC
>CAYSDE010000154.1:0-2506 GCA_964429685.1 uncultured Pseudobdellovibrionaceae bacterium | reverse complement strand
GACAGACAAGCGATGTGCCTGCCCCCGGACCCTACCGGCAAGTTGCGACCCTCTCAGGACTCACCGGCAATGTCGATCCGCTTCACCTGGTTGGCGCCGATTACGGCAATCCCCCGATTCCCCGTAATACCGGTCAGCGGGATCGATCTCTCGAAACTGGTTAAAGAGCCGGTTTCGGACGATTGATTGGAAGCATGCGCCTGAACAACGACCACCTCTATGCCCCAATAATCAGGCGCGCTTTGATAAATCCGGGGGGCCAGTCTAGCTTCGTAACCTGCTCCTGGAAGAGTCCCCTTGACCCAGAGATACAGGCTGTCTTGAAAAGGCAGCTTGCGCAATTCGGCTATTTCGAAGTCAATGATCCGCCCATTTGGTACGCTGGACAGCGAACCGCTGGAGGAACTGTTCATTTTACATCCTAATCTTTCGTAATAATATATCACAAAAGAGTTTTATTGATTGTCAATTGTGACACTATATTTCAGCGCAATACAGGGTTTTACCTGCACGTAAAGTGAACAATCCGGTCGTTCGTCGCAAAGTTCAGTATCGCGTTGAAAGCGTTTCTTAAAAATATCTGGCGCGTTATTTCCGCATTCGTATGCGTAATTTGCGACTGGCATTGCTGGCGCATTTGGGGGCCGAATCATCCGCTTGGCAACAGGAAGGCCATCGCCGCGCATCTTATATCGTTGCGCAACAGTCACTATATGCGACAATATTGCACAGTTACCGCCTAACCCCTTTATTTGCGCGGCAAATGGCTGTATTGGCGCACCATAACAACTTCAGGAGTACCCACTATCGCAACCCCGCCTACCCGGCGCGCTATGACCCCACCTGTTAAAAGTGGACCGCGCTACAACAATCTGATCACCGCCGAAAAAGTCCGTGTCATTGATGATGACGGTGAGAATCTGGGGGTGATGTACACCCGCGAAGCGATAGCTCAAGCTGCTGAAGTTGGATTGGATCTGGTGGAGGTATCTCCAAATGCCGATCCCCCCGTTTGCAAATTTCTCGACATTGGCAAATTCAAATATGAAGCCCAGAAAAAGGCTAATCTAGCTCGCAAGAGCCAGAAGACGCAGGAAATCAAAGAGATCAAGATGCGTCCGAACATCGATGACCATGATTATATGGTGAAGATGAAGAAGGTGGCCGAATTCATCGAAGAGGGCGACAAGGTCAAAATCACGCTCCGCTTTCGCGGCCGCGAACTGGCGCACCAGCAGCTCGGAATGCAGCTTTTACAGCGGGTTCAGGCCGATACGGCTGAATCGGCCAAGATTGAGGCCCATCCCCGGATGGAAGGCCGCCAGATGCTGATGGTGCTTTCACCCAAATAAGCGGGCAATGCCATCACCAGACGGCTTGCCGAATAAGCTCCAACCCAACGCCGATCATCAACAGGTTGATGATCGCGTTAAAGCGGGCGGGCGATACTCTTTTCACAAGCCAGACCCCTGCAAATGTGCTTGCGATTGCCAATGGCATGAAGACGGCTGTGAGCGACATATTCTGGCTGTTGAACTGCCCTAGCGCGGCATAAGCGGGGACCTTCATCCAGTTGATGATGGCAAAAAATATCGAGGATGTTCCCACAAATACTAGATGGGGAAAATTGCGGGACAGGGCCCAAATCTGGAACGGCGGCCCGCCCGCATGCGCAATCTGGCTGGTAAATCCGGACAATGCGCCCATCACAGTGCCGATCCATTCGGGTGCCGGACCCCGCATCTGGGCAAGTCGGCTCACCTTGGGCGATAGCCTGTACAGGCCGAATACCAAGGCAATTACGCCGACCAGGCCACGCACCGCGTCCGCGTTCACGACCGCGGCGAACCACCAGCCCAGAAAAATTCCGATGACAGCCCCGGGCAGGGTGATGGCGAGGGTCCGGCGGTCAAAGCTACGCCGAAATGCCCACACGCTCACAATGTCCTGCGCCATCAGGATGGGCAACAACATGCCGGCCGCCGACACCGGATCCATGACGAGCGCGAGCAACGGAATAGCTGCAGCACCCAAACCGGCAAACCCGCCCTTCGCCAGCCCCACCAGGATAACTGCAGCTGAAGCGACGAGGTAGAAGGTAACGTCTGACGGAAGGTTCAAGCCGACTGCATGCGCTTGCGCAGCGCCAATATATAAATGATTGCGGCAGCAGCGGCGAAGATGAACCACTGAATGGCGTAAAGCAGATGGTTATTGGGGATATGCTGCGGCGATGGCAGCGAAAGCTGCTGCAGGCCTTCGACCCGATCGGTGACAACAAGCTTGATCAGCTGCTGATTATCGGGCGCGATGATACCATTCACTGCCCCCCCGGCCCATTTCGGCGACTGGGGCCGTTCCGACCAGCCGATCGCCACCTTCGCCCCGGGACCTTCGGCTCCGCCGGTTGAACAGGACGCGAGATGCGCAAAGCCAGCCTTGCCTTCACGATTGCTTCCGGACACCGTTTCAATCCGCAAAACCTTGATACACATCAGCGTCGATT
>CAYSDE010000153.1:0-4378 GCA_964429685.1 uncultured Pseudobdellovibrionaceae bacterium | reverse complement strand
CAGGGAGAATGGCTGCTCACGCTCGGAGCCAGCGAACGTACCGAACAGCTTTGTGCCAACGCCACCGAGCCCCAGCAGCGCAGCCTGCGCACCGCCCTCGCCCGCCTGACCGACCCCGCCGCCATGGGCACCATTTTCAAGGTGATGAGCTTCACCAACCGCAGCGCACCGCCGCCGCCGGGATTTGACTGAGGGCCTGTTCACCAAGACCCTGTCGGAGAATCCGGTGCTTCCCGTGCAGGCGGGGACGGGTCTGAACTTATGGTGCTTGGTTTTGTACAGCCATGTTAGGTTCGGGCTGTTTCTATCAATTCACCGGTTGAGATTCTGACCGATATGGTTAAAGTGCCCCCATCATGACCAAGACCAAAGCCAAGAAGCCCGCCGCCAAACCGTCGTCCCGCAAGAGCAAGGCCAAGACCAAGGCTGAGGCTAAGGCTGGGCCCAAAGGGGAGAAGAAGCCCAAGCTGCCATTCGAGTGGCGGGTGTTGCGGGCGGCTTTTGATTTGATTGAGGAAGAAGGCTGGGGCGCTTTCTCGCTGGAGGAGTTGGTCAGTTATGCGCGGCTGGATCCGGAGGATCTGTTCGCGCTGGTATCGCGCAAGTCGGATCTGCTGGGGCTGCTGGCCGGGCAGATAGATCAGGCCATGATGGAAGGCGGCCCGGTTGAGGGCTCGGTGCGGGATTGCCTGTTCGATCTTGTCATGCGCCGCTTTGAAGCGCTGCAGCCGTGGCGCGCCGGTGTGGTCACAATTGTTGATGATCTGGCCAGCGATCCCGCTTTGCCGCTGCTGTTGCTGCCAGCCTTTCATACCTCTCTGACTCTGGTGCTGGAATCTGCTGGTTTGGCGCCGACGCCGCTGCGGGTGTTCGGGCTGGGGGCGGTTGTGCTGGCAAGCTTCAAACACTGGCTGCGCGATGACAGCCCCGACCTTTCCTCCACCATGGCGGCACTGGATAAAAATCTGGCGCGTGTTGAAGAGCTGGCGGAAACGCTGGCCCCGATCGGGGCTTAACGCCTTGAATTATCTGCCTGATGATGCAGTGCAGCAAATGGTATTGACGGAAAGTGTTAACGGGAGCAAACTTCCCGCGTTCACGCTTTTTATCCGCCCTGCAATCATTGGTTGCTGAGCCTCACCGAAGGAAGATCAAAATGGCCAAAAACACCGGACTCTTTGACGTCGACTTCAGCAAAATTGCCAGCGAGTTCAAGCTGCCGCTCAAAATGCCGCTGGTCGATGTTGAGCAATTGATGGCTATTCAGCGCAAGAACATTGAGGCCTTCACCGCTGCCAATCAGCTGACCGTTGAGGGTGTGCAAGCCCTGCTGCGCCGTCAGGCTGAAATCGTTAAAGAAACGGTTGAAGAAGCGGGCAGCATGGTCAGCGAACTGGTTGCCGCCGGAACGCCGGAAGACAAGATGGTCCGTCAAGTCGAACTGCTGAAATCAGCTTACGAACATGCCATCTCCAATGCCAAGGAACTGGCTGAGCTTGCATCGAAGTCGAATGGCGAAGCCGCTGAGATCATTGCTGGTCGTATTACCGACAGCCTTGACGAAATCAAGGGCGTCGCCAAAAAGACCGCCCGCAAAGCAGCCTGATCTACCTGTTTATACGGATAAGACGGCCATCTGGATAAGGTGGCCGTTTTTATGTGGCATTTCTTCCTCACGATTGCTAGCTTCGGCAACGGAGGATGATGATGACAATTGAGCCGGTACTTTGGGGTCATCGTGGTATGGGGGCAACTGACAGCGCTTTTGCGCGCCAGCTTGGTGCCCATCTGAACCGTCCGCCCGAGCAGTCACTTAGAAGCCTGATGCTGGTTTTTAATCATGGCGCTCAGGCCTTTGAAGCAGACAGCATCCGCACCAGCGATGACCGCATCGTCTTGATGCACTCCACCCGCTATGGCGAACATGTTGCACCCGAGCGGCACTTTCCTGACCGGCCCTTTCTCGATCAGCTGACATTGGCCGAGATTGATAACCGGTTGCGGCTGGGCGAAGGGGAAGGCGAAAAAGTGCCCGAACTGCGCGAGGTTTTGCGGGCGCTTTCACAGAAATTTCCCGACATTGCCAGTGCCGGTCTGGTCCGCTTCAATCTGGAACTCAAAGATGTGCAGGGAACTCCCTGTCCGCGTCGGCAGCCGTCTCTTTGTGATCTGGTGCTGCGGGATATTCGCGAGGTTGGCTTTCCGCTGGACGCGATCCGCTTCTCTTCCTTCTCGCTCGACATGCTGGCTGAGATGCGGGAACGTGAACCTGCCGCCCGGCTGGCGTTGCTGACCGATATTGGCCCCGATCATGGCGGCGATGTAGGCAAGAATATTTTTGGTGTTGGCAGCGCCGAGTGTTATCGCGGTTTCAATGAAGCAGCCATCAACGAAGCGCGCACCCGGTTGGGCTCCGGTCTGGTTGCCATTCATCCCGAGATCCGCACCCTGACGGATGCGGGGGTTGCTCATCTAGCTGCGTGCAATCTGACTCTGGCAACTTGGGGTTGGCAGGAGGTTTCGCCGTTGGCGCGCTCGTTGGAAGGGCAGCTGTTTGCGGGCGCTGCTGCCCGCGCCAGCAATTTCTGCGCCCGTCATCTGGTTGAACTGGTCGTCATTACCGACTATCTGGAGGACACGCGAAAATATCTGCGTACGCTGAATGTCACCGGCGGGCCGATTTGATCGGAGTCTGCCTGAAAGGCAGGCTATGCGTCTCACAGTCATTTTTGCCTACGTTAAACAGGCTGATGACGATGGGGAGCCGAATTTAAAGCCCTAGGCAAACCCGCTCATCACCTGCGCTACGCTGAGCGTTTGCCGTTCGCTTTCTCCCCGCAGGATTGTGATTTCAGTGGCGGGCGTGGTGAACTCCATCAGCAAAGACAGGTTGAGGGCGGTTCTGAAATCATGGGCGGCGGAGATCCGTTCCGGCAGAGAGAGGCCAATCCGGCGGATGAAGTTTCCGCTTTGCCCGCCAATCACCCCGCGTGTGGCTGCGGCGGTGAGAGCGCGGATGAACAGCTGGGTGTTGCTGTTTTCAACCGACGCACCACCGAAAGCCTTTCCATCTGCACTGACAATCATTGCGCCCTCGGCATAGCCGTTGACATGGGCAGCAGCATTGCCGCTCATCCGGCGGGCCAGCGCTGTCAGATCACTGGAAGGCTGCGCGGCTTCAGCTTCCAGCGCGGCACAGTCGACCGGGCAGGGCGGGCGCGGGGTGACACTCAGCCGGAAGCCCTGCGGCAGCAGATAGCCGAGCGAGAATCCCATACCGCCCTTGCCGTCATCCTGCACCATGCAACAGCGCCCTGGATCGGCAAAATCATGGATGACCTGCCGACAGGTGCCACAGGGCGAGGTGTCGGCAATATCCTGCGGGTCGGCGCTGGCCAGCTTGTTCATGGTGATGGCAACCAGACGGACGAAGCGGGGGCCAGCATTGGCCGCCCCTTGCGCAATCGCATTGGCCAGCGCCGCCCGCTCGGCGCACAGACCTGACTCGAAGGTTGAAGTTTCAACATTATTGCCGCGATAGATGGTGCCATCTTCCGCCAGCAAGGCCGCGCCGACTTTCCAGCCTGAATAGGGGGCATGGGCCTGCGGCATGGCCCTGCGTGCCTCTTCAAGGCAGCGGGTGACGGTCGCCTGATCCGGCAGGCCAATATCAGTCATGGTCATTCCTTTTCTCTGAGGCTAGAGTTTGCCAGCAATGTACCCGCTGGCCAAGACCTCTTCTGTCCCCCCGCTGTTTGCGGCAGTCACTTCGGTGCTGTCGCTGTTTCTGCTGCTGTCCGGTTTGCTGTATGCTTTTTCTGCAGCGCTGGTGCTGCCGTCCTCATCGGATCTGGCCCGGATTGAAGCTGGCCAGCGGCCCGAGATTGTCTCTGCCGACATCGCCGCGCATGAACGGGCGTTCCGTCTGTTTCCCGATAGTCGCATTCTCGCCGCTCTTGCCCTGTTGCAGGTGACGGCCGCTCGCAGCACTTCTTCTCCCGGTTGGGCGGCGCCGGAAGCGGCTTTGCAGGCGTCACTTTCCCGGCGTCCGCTTGATCCCCTCACCTGGGCGCGGCTGGCGTATGTTCAGATCCAGCAGGGGCAGCGCGCTGAAGCCGCGGAGGCTTTGTCCCGTTCGCTGCACACCGGGCGCTTCATTCCCGGCTTCATGCAATGGCGATTCGCGCAGGGACTCGGGATTTGGGATGATCTTGATGCCACAGTCAAAGCCCAACTGGCCGATCAGGCCGGTTTGCTGTGGCGAAAAAGAAAGTGGAATCTCATACGCTTGGGCCGCGTTGCGCCTTTCTCTGCGCCGCTGGAAACCCTGATGCGCGATTATCATCCCACGTTGCTGGATGAGTTCTTGCATGGACGG
>CAYSDE010000152.1:0-4393 GCA_964429685.1 uncultured Pseudobdellovibrionaceae bacterium | reverse complement strand
TTTTGGTCGGAGATTTCTATCAGGCCATGTTTCTGCAGGGTGGCCAGCCGGGCCGGGTTCAGCAGGTCTGGAATGTCTTTACCAAAATCAGAAATGATACGGGCGCGGCTGATGCCACCAGTCAGGCGCAGACCCATCAGCAGCAGCTCTTCCAACTGGTCGCGTTTTCCGACTTCCTGCTGTTCGGTAACACCGTGACCGTGATCCTCCACCCGCTTCATCCATTCTTCCGGGGCGCGATGGGTGCGGGTGGCAAACTTTTTCCCGTTCAGCGTGATACGGCCATGCGCACCGGGGCCAATGCCGATATAGTCGCCATAATACCAGTAAGTGAGATTATGGCGACATGCGGCGCCGGGTCTGGCGTGATTGGAGATTTCATAGGCGGGCAGACCGGCCTCGTCCATCAGGCGCTGGGTAAGATCATAAAGGGCGGCGCCTTCATCTTCATCCGGCGTTACCAACTCGCCGCGCTGGTGCAGGGTGGCGAATTTGGTGCCGTCTTCAATGGTCAGCTGATAGAGCGACATGTGGTCGGGGGCGTAGGCCAGCGCCTGCTTTAGCTCGGTTTCCCACTGTGCGACCGTTTGCTGCGGGCGGGCATAAATCAGGTCAAAGGAGATGCGGTCAAAGATGCTGCGGGCGAGATCGACAGCGACCAGCGCTTCCGCCGCGCTGTGCTGGCGGCCTAGTGCCTTGAGGTCGGCATCGTTCATTGCCTGTACACCGAGGGAGACGCGATTGACTCCCGCCGCTTTGAACGCCCGCAGTTTGCCCGCTTCTACTGAGGTTGGATTGGCTTCCAGTGTGATTTCGGTGTCCGGTGTCACCTGCCAGATTTTCCGGGCCTGTTCAATCAGTGCGGCTGTAATCTCCGGCGGCATCAGCGAGGGCGTGCCGCCGCCGAAGAAGATGGAGGTGAGGGAGCGTCCCGCTGTCTGGTCGCCCCAATACGCCAGCTCGCGCAGCAGCGCCCGCTGCCACGCCGCTTCATCAATACTTTCGCGCACATGAGAGTTAAAGTCGCAATAGGGGCATTTCGACCGGCAGAAGGGCCAGTGGATATACAGGCCGAAGCCCGGCTGGTCGGACGTCACCATTTCTTGAAGATGAAAAACGCGCCCAGCGCAATGAAGCTGAATCCCACCGCATGATTCCAGCTCAGTTTCTCGCCCAGATAAAGCCAGCTGAACAGCGCGAAGATGATGAGGGTAATCACCTCCTGCATCGTCTTCAACTGGGCGGTGGAATAAACCGCGCTGCCGATGCGGTTGGCGGGCACGGCGAGGCAGTATTCGAGCAAGGCAATCAGCCAGCTGGCGATAATCGCTGTCGCCATGGGCCAGCTTTTGAATTTCAGATGTCCATACCATGCAAAGGTCATGAAGACATTGGAGGCAAGCAGCAACAGGATCGGCGATAGTTTGACCAGCAGGGGCGACATTACAGCACTCCGAAAACCGCAGTGGTAAAGGCTTTAAAAGCCCGGCTGCGATGACTGAGGGTGGATTTCTTCTCCTTGCCCATTTCGGCATAGGTCTGGGTTTCGCCGACCGGCATGAAGACGGGATCATAACCGAAGCCGGTCGTACCGCGTGGTGGCCAGACCATCTCGCCGTCAACCTTGCCTTCAAAAATCTGCACCTCGCCGTCCGGCATGGCCAGCGCCAGAATACAGATAGCCTCGGCGCTGCGGTCAGGATTGTCAGCCATCCGCGTATGCAATTCGGTCAGCCCCTCCAGCCCGCGCTTGGTCCATAGCGCTGTATCAACGCCGGGATCACCGTTGAGTGCTGTAATGCAGAGGCCGCTATCATCAGCCAGTGCAGGCAGATTGCCCGCTTTGGCCGCTGCCCGCGCCTTGAGGACGGCGTTGGCGACAAAACTGCCGCCATCTTCCACCGGCTCCGGCAGACCAAGCTCCCCCGCGCCGAGTACCTCAACCCCATAAGGAGCCAGCATGGCCCGAAGCTCGGTCACTTTGCCTTGGTTGTGGGTGGCGAGGATCAACTTGCTGAGGGTCATATTTTCAGCAACACTTTCTGCATCTCTGTCAGCTCCGCTGCACCCTGTTTGGCCAGCTGCAGCAATTCCAGAAACTGCTCTTCGCTGAAGGGAGCTTCTTCGGCGGTGCCCTGAATCTCGATCAGCTTGCCGCTGCCGGTTAGAACAAAATTGGCATCCGCGCCCGCTTTGCTGTCTTCCGGGTAATCGAGATCCAGCACCGGGGTGCCATCACAGATACCGCAGGAAATGGCCGCGACAGTATCCGTCAGCGGCACAGCCGGCAGCACGCCGATGTTGACCAGATGCTGACAGGCCATATGGAGGGCGACATAGCCGCCGGTGATGCTGGCGGTGCGGGTGCCGCCATCGGCCTGCAGCACGTCGCAGTCAATGATGATCTGCCGTTCGCCCAGCGCCTTGCGGTTGGTCACGGCGCGCAGGGCCCGGCCAATCAGCCGCTGGATTTCCTGCGTGCGGCCATTCTGCTTGCCCTTGGCGGCTTCGCGGTCGGAGCGCGAATGGGTGGAGCGCGGCAACATGCCGTATTCCGCCGTCACCCAGCCCAGCCCGGTGTTGCGGAGGAAAGACGGCGTCTTCTCCTCAATCGAGGCGGTACACAACACATGGGTATCCCCGAATTTCACCAGACAGCAGCCTTCGGCGTGCTTGGTAAAATGAGGCACAAAACTGATCGGGCGAAGCTGATTGGCACTACGGCCTGAGGGACGCATGATTTTTCTCCTTTATCCGGGAGTTATAACCATTGGCGGGAGCTGAGTCATGCATTAGTTTACCCGCATGATTTCCGACCTCGACAGCCGCGCCCGTGAGATTTTTCGGCAGATTGTAGACCTTTACCTCACTTCGGGGGAGCCGGTGGGGTCGCGGACGATTGCCAAGCGGATAGAGCAGGCGGGGCTGGGGGCTTTGTCTCCGGCTTCGGTGCGCAGCGTGATGGCGGATCTGGAAGCCGCCGGATTGCTCTATGCGCCCCATATCTCGGCGGGCCGTTTGCCGACTGAGAGTGGGCTTCGTCTGTTTGTTGATGGTCTGCTGGAACTGGGCGCGCTGGGGCAGGAAGAGCGCAGCGAGATTGATGCCCGTTGCCAGACCGCCGGTAAAAGCCTGACCGAGGCGATGGGAGAAGCAACGTCCCTGCTTTCCGGCCTGTCGACCTGTGCCGGGCTGGTGGTCGCGCCCAAGCTTGACCGGCCCCTTAAGCATATCGAATTTGTGCCACTCAGTCCGGGGCGGGCGCTGGTGGTGCTGGTCACCGATGACGGGCAGGTGGAAAACCGGGTTATTGACCTGCCGCTGGGCGTGCTGCCCGCCACTTTGATTTCGGCCTCCAATTTCCTCGCCGCCCGCTTGGTGGGCAAAACGCTGGCGGAAGCGCGGGCCCAGATTGAAGCCGAAGTTTCTGCCCGCCAGCACGAGCTGGATGATCTGACCCGGCGGGTTATCTCCACCGGGCTGGGGGTGTGGTCGGAAGCCGGAGGCGGCCAGTTGATCGTTAAGGGACAAGCCCAGCTGCTTAATAATGTCGCTGCACTGGATGATCTGGAGCGCATTCGCGGCCTGTTCGCGGCGCTGGAAACTTATGAATCCGCCTCGCGTCTGCTCGACCAGACCAAGAGCGCCGACGGGGTTAAGGTTTTCATCGGGGCGGAAAGTGCGCTGTTCAAGGAAACCGGCTGCACGTTAATCATTGCGCCCCTTACCGGCCCCCAGCACAAAGTGGTTGGCGCCATCGGCGTTATCGGCCCGACCCGCCTCAACTATGCCCGCATCGTGCCGCTGGTCGATTATACCGCCAAGGTGTTGGGCAAAGTTGTTGGTGGATAGGGTCTTGCAATTTTCCTCGCGCCGTCCCACATCTGGGGCATGTTCGGAAACAAGAAACCCACCCCGCCCGTCCCGCCCGAAGCCCTGACCGAGGGAGAAGGCCAGCCCTTGCCTGAAAACGATGCCGAAGCGCCACTTGAGGGTGGCTCTGAAGCCCAGCTGCGCGTTGTCGAGCTGGAGGGCGAACTGGCCAAAATCAAGGATCAGATGCTCCGTACCGCCGCCGAGGCTGAAAACACCCGCCGCCGGATGGAGCGCGAGATGGAAGACGCCCGCAAATATGCCGTCACCGACTTTGCGCGGGATCTGCTGGCGGCGGCTGACAATCTGCGCCGCGCCATTGAAGCCCTGCCCGCCGATCAGCGCGACTCTTCCCCCGCCATGAAAAATCTTCTGATTGGGGTGGAAGCCACTGAAAAGCAGCTACTCGGTGCTTTCGAGAAGAATGGCGTGCAGCCGGTAGAGGCACTCAATCAGACCTTCGATCCCAAATGTAGTAGCCATGAAGCTCATTTTGCTCCCTCGCGGCACAACCTGTTGC
>CAYSDE010000151.1:0-4506 GCA_964429685.1 uncultured Pseudobdellovibrionaceae bacterium | reverse complement strand
GTATTCTCCTCCTACCTCAACCCGTTGCACTTCAAATGTGAATCTACCTCCCGGCTTTCGCCGGGATGAGGTACTTTATCGGGGTGGGTACACTCAAGCTTAAAACGCTCTAGAATTTTGAAGCTTGATTTCCGCCCGGCTTGCGGTTTAACTGTCTGTGGCTGACAAATCGGACTTGCGTTTGATTATGTCAGTCATGTACCCACATATTCTATCACCTCGGGTGATAAGAAGGAGTTGAAAATGTCCCGTCGTTACACCGAAATTCTCGCTCAGCAGCAAACCATTCTGTGGGGCGACAAATATGCCCGCACCATGGCGCAGGCCCTTTTTACGCTCGGTCAGCACGAAACCCCGGCGGTGTTCCAGTCCTACATCCGCAAAAATCCGTTTGATGGCAGCTACCTGATGACCGGCGGGCAGAACATTATAGCCGAATGGCTGCGCGACCAGTGGCGTGTTACCCCGGAAGTGGTTGATTATCTGCGCGAAGAAACCGGCTATAATCCGCTGACCGGCAAAGATGAGCCGCTGTATACCAAGGAGTTCATTGACTGGTACAAAACAGCGCCGCTCCGGCTTAGCATTGAAGCCATGCCCGAGGGCAGCCTCGCTTTTCCCGATGAGCCGATTTACCGCGTCTCCGGCCCGGTAGCGCAAGGCCTGCTGGTGGAAACGCCCTGCACCAACTCCCTCAATTCGCAGGCCCTGTTTGCCACGCTGGCTTCACGCATTGTCACGGTAGCCGATGGTCAGCCGGTCACGGATAACGGTTTACGCCGCAGCCACTCGATTGGTGGTCTGTCTGAAGCCCGCGCCATTTTCCTCGGCGGCTTTACCGGCACGTCCAACGATCAGGCGGCGATGTACTACAATATCCCGTCTTACGGCACCATGGCCCATGCCTTTGTCATGTTCTTCGATACCGAGCTGGAAGCCTTTCGCGGTTATATGAAAGCGATGCCGCATAACTGCACCCTGCTGGTCGATACCTATGACAGCTATCAGGGTATAGAAAACGCCATCACCGCGGCAATTGAGAGCGGCCGGAAAGTCGGGGATGTTTTTGTCTCGCCACTCAAATCGATCCGGGAAGATTCGGGTGATCTGGCCACCAAATCGACCCTGTGGCGGCAGAAGCTGGATGCGGCGGGATTGAAAGATACCAAAATCATCGTCTCCAACAATCTGGATGAATACAAGATCGACCAGATCAAGCGGAGCGGCGGGGTGAACATTTGGGCGGTCGGCACGCGGGCTTCAACCACCGACATTGATCCCGGCAGCGGCATCATCGCTCCCAGTCAGGCTTCACTGGGCGGAGTCTACAAGCTGGTAACGGTGGGCAAGGGGCTGGATGTGGTGGGCTTCAACCGGCTCAAAGACGAGCTTCGGGCAGGCGGGCAGGCGCTCAATTCAGCTTCACTGGTCGACAAGATCAAGATTTCCGGCGATGCGGTTAAAACTACTTTGCCGGGGATGCTGGGAGTGGTTCGGATGCTGACCGAAGACGGTAAGCTGGATGGCAGTGTGCTGGTGCCTTATCTGGCGCCGAGTCCGATTGATCCCGCCACTGGCAGGCTTACGCGTGATGTGGTGTCGGTCATGAAGCGCGATCCCTCGCGGGTTAAAACTTTCCGGGCGGGGACGCGGGCCTATGACCCGCACCGGCCACTGGTCACCTTCGGACAGGTCGCTCTGGCGGAAACCATTCATCAGGGACGCCAGCGTGGGTTTGAGCAGATGCAGATGCTTTCTGCCGCCCAGAAGCGCCTGATCAATCCGGCTCCGGTGGTGGTTGGGGTGGAGCAAGGGCTTTACCGGCGTCAGCAGAGCATGATTAACGCCATCCGCGCCTCCTAACAGGTCTTTCCAAACGGGCGCAGTTGGGCCAAACTGCGCCCGTTATGGGACTGATCGACGACACACTGATAAATCATGCCAGCGAGCTGCTGGCGCCGTGGGGCGCTATCAGTGCGCGGCGCATGTTCGGCGGCTGGGGCGTCTATCGCGGGGCGTTGATGTTTGCGCTGGTCGCTGATGATCTTCTCTACATGAAATCCGGGGCGGCGCTGCGCCTGCTGGTCGGGGACATGGAGCTGATCCCCTTCACCTATGACAAGCCCCAGCCCAACGGCAAAAAGAAAAAAGTCGTGATGAGTTATGCGGCGGTGCCGCCCGATGTGCTGGAGAGTTCTGAAGCGCTCTGTGCATGGGCTGAGGCTGCCTATCAGGACGCGCTGGCCGGTCGCCGCAACGCCGCTGGCGGCAAACCCCACACCCCGATGAAGCGCAAGACCGGGCGGGGCAAGGAATGAAAAACGGAGTACAGTTTTCGCCCTTGCAATCAGGGGATGTGGTAGCTGTGGTTGCTCCTTCGGGCCGGGCAGAAGATGATGTGCTGTCGTCAGGGGAATTAGCTATCCGCAAGGCTGGGTTCACACCCTACATTCATCCGCAGTGTTATGAGCGGTTGGGAAAATCCAGTCTGGCGGGGACTGATGAGGTGCGCCTGAATGCGTTGCACGAGGTGTATGCTGACCGCGCTGTGAAGGCGATTCTGTGTGCCCGTGGTGGATACGGTGCCCCGCGCATTGTGGCATCTCTGGATTATAAGCTTATCAGGAAGAACCCCAAGCCGTTCGTTGGTTATAGTGACCAGACTGCTATTCTGGCGGCGCTTACATCTCACACCCAACAGCCTGCGTTTCTCGGTCCTATGCTGTGGGGACAGCACAATCTTAAACAGGCTTCAAGTTGGAAGCATCTCTGGCAGGTTCTGCGGGGAGTTAATATTCAGCCAACGGATCACCCGGCTGCACGCCGTGCGCGGGTAATGGTTGAGGGGACGGCAACAGGTCGGCTTTTGGGTGGGAACCTGTCTCTGCTTTCGGCTTGCATGGGGACTTCGACAATACCTGACTTCAAGGGAGCAATCCTCGTACTTGAAGATGTAGGTGAGCCCTTGTACCGCATTGACCGCATGTTGGTGCAGTTGCGTGACACAGGTGTCTTTAAAGCAGCCAAAGGGATTATCGTCGGCGACCTTGCCGAGGTGGTTGATGAGACAACAGGTTTCCGCATGGGCGTTACGCCTCGTGCTTTGTTGCGGCAGCATTTCTCGAGTCTGGGAGTGCCGGTTGTAACCGATTTTCCTTGCGGTCATGGACAGCATCATACGGTACTTCCCCTTGGCGCATCAGCCCGGCTGGTTGCCTCGGCAAGCGTGGTCAGTCTGACTCACGAGAAAGTTTTTTGTTCTTAACCCTCAGGAGAGTATTATGGGCGCGCAAGTCAAAGCTATCAGTGGTGAAACCCGGATTGAAACCGACAGCATGGGCGAGGTGCCGGTACCCGCTGACAAGTATTGGGGCGCGCAGACCCAGCGCAGTGTGCAGAACTTCAGGATTGGCGGCGAGCGGATGCCGTTGCCGCTCATCCGCGCTTTCGGCATCGTCAAGAAGGCGGCGGCGCTGACCAATATGGCGCTGGGCGGGCTTGATCCTACGGTTGGGCAAGCAGTGGTGGCGGCGGCTGACGAAGTGATGGATGGCCGCCTCAACGATCATTTTCCGCTGGTGGTCTGGCAGACCGGCTCCGGCACCCAGACCAACATGAACGTCAACGAGGTAATTGCCAATCGGGCGATTGAAATCCTCGGCGGCACCATTGGCAGCAAGAAGCCGGTGCATCCCAATGACCACGTCAATTACGGACAGTCGAGCAATGACTCTTTCCCGACCGCCATGCATATTGCGGCGGGCGAGCAGTTGCATCACGAACTGATCCCGGCGCTGGAGCATCTGCAGAGCGCGCTGGACGGAAAGGTCAAACAGTTCGCCAAGATCATCAAGGTTGGCCGCACCCATTTGCAGGATGCCACTCCGGTTACACTCGGGCAGGAATTTTCGGGCTACGCCACCCAGATCAAATACGCGATTGCCCGCGTGAATGCCTGTCTGCCGCGTGTGCTGCAACTGGCGCAGGGTGGCACGGCGGTCGGCACCGGCCTCAACTGCAAACCCGGTTTTGCGGAAGGCTTTGCCAAAGAAGTCGCGCATATTACTGATCTCGCTTTTGTCACTGCCGAAAACAAATTCGAGGCGCTGGCCACTCATGATGCGCTGGTAGAATGTTCCGGCGTACTCAACACCATCGCCTGTTCATTGATGAAAATCGCCAATGACATCCGCCTGCTCGGCAGCGGCCCCCGCTGCGGCCTGGGCGAGTTGCATCTGCCGGAGAACGAGCCGGGCAGCTCGATCATGCCGGGCAAGGTCAACCCCACCCAGTCCGAGGCCATGACCATGGTCTGCGCACAGGTGATGGGTAACCATACTACTGTCAGCATCGCTGGCGCGACTGGCCATTTCGAGCTGAACGTCTTCAAGCCGGTCATCATCTTTAACGTGCTGCAGAGCATTCGCCTGCTCAGCGATGCCTGCCGCAGCTTCACTGATAATTGCGTGGTCGGCATTGAAGCCCGCGAGGATGTGATTAAAGATC
>CAYSDE010000150.1:0-4622 GCA_964429685.1 uncultured Pseudobdellovibrionaceae bacterium | reverse complement strand
GGCAGTCTGCGCTCACCCTTGGGTGTGGTGACGACCAGCGCACAGGCATGCTTGTATTCATCGACTTCAAGGGCCTTGGGTACAGCTTGATCGAGAATATGAATCCCTTCTTCAAGGGCCAGAGCGATTTCCTCATGATTGAGGGTGTAGCTGGGTGCTGCAGTAATAGAACGGCGATAGGCCAACGTGACCCCGCCCCAGCTGTCGAGCAATCTCATCCGCTCAGCACCGGTAGAGGCGGCGCGAAGAGCGCGAGCATGGGCGATAAATTCATCCGCCACCAGAGTTTCTTCTGCCGACCATTTTTCCCGCACGCTGTCGCCCAGCACCTCGTAGCGGGTGAGGAATTTTTCCACCTGCACCGGGTAATAGGCCAGAGCCTCGGTCGCGGTATCAATCGCGGTGAGGCCGCCGCCAATCACCACCACCGGCAAGCGCAGCTCAAGATTGGCGAGGCTGTCTGCTTTGGCGGCTCCCGTTAGTTGCAGCGCCATCAAAAAGTCCGACGCTTGCCGCACTCCACGCGCCATGCTGCCCGGCACGTCGATCAAGGTTGGCTTACCCGCGCCCATGCAGAGGGCGACAT
Organism: uncultured Pseudobdellovibrionaceae bacterium; assembly: GCA_964429685.1. Lineage (GTDB taxonomy): Bacteria > Pseudomonadota > Alphaproteobacteria > UBA2400 > UBA2400 > CAYSDE01. The sequence goes on along the minus strand of CAYSDE010000150.1, from coordinate 4,036 downwards.
GATCGAAGCCTGCCGCAAAAGCATCATCCAGCGTCAGCGTGCCGCCCATACGCACTCCGCCCGCATAGGCAAATTCCGTCCGCCGTTCCAGCAGCAGGCGGATCAGCTTGAGGAAATTCTTGTTCCAGCGCACGGTGATGCCATATTCGGCCACGCCGCCAAAACCGGCCATGATGCGGTCATCCAGATTTTCATACAGCGCGGTGACATCGCGGATGGGGTTCTTGATAAACGCTTCTGGCAGCGGTTCAATCTTGAGGCCGTCAATCGCAAACACCTGATGCCCGTCATTCATCAGATGATGGGACAGGGTAAAGCCCGCCGGGCCAAGGCCAGCCACCAGCACGGTTTTACCGCTCGGGGCCAGAGGCAAAGGCCGCTTGAAGTTGAGCGGAGTCCAGCGCGTCAGCAGGGCATAAATTTCAAAACCCCAGGGCAGGGCCAGCACGTCTTTAAGGGTGCGGGTTTCGGCTTGCGGAATGTCAACCGGCTCCTGCTTCTGGTAGATGCAGGATTTCATGCAGTCATTGCAGATGCGGTGTCCGGTGGCCGCGCACATCGGGTTATCAACCGTAATCACGGCCAGTGCGCCTAGGCTGAAGCCACCCGCCTTCAGTTCCTGAAACTCGGAGATTTTTTCTTCCAGCGGACACCCGGCCAGCGTGACCCCATGCGGGCTTTTCTGGTAAGCGCCGCTGGTCTTGTCTTTCAGCCCTTTCGAACAGCTGTCCTTGCCCTGATGGGCGCACCAGATGCAGTAATTCACCTCGTCCAGTGCGCCTTTAAGATCGGTGCCGGGATCGGTAAGGGCGAAGCCGCGCCGGTCGCGGAAGTGAGAGCCGGAAATACAGCCGCTGTCATCGCGCACAAAATCTACCAGTCTGGCCGGATCGATTTTGACCGGAAGCTGAAACAGCACCCCCTTGCCGTGACGGGCGCGGCCCGCCGGGGCATGAAGCGCCCAGGCGGCATAGCGGGTGGCACGGTCGAGATTTTCAGCATTGGCTGCTTCATCCGCCAGCCAGAGGGCTACCTGCCGTGCAAATTCCAGTTCGTCGGTAGGCAATGCAAGGGCAGAGACATCCAGTGCGGCGGCCTCGGCGGGAGCAAAAGCCTTGGCGGCGCGGCGCTGCACAAACAGACGCTTGACCATGTACAAAGGCGCGAGCGCGTTATGTTGTGCCTGTAACGCCTGAACTTCCGCTTCTATGCCGAACAGGCGGGCGATGAAATCCTCAACCTCCGGGCCGAGTTTGGTGACTAGATCGCTTTCCGCTTTGCCGGTGGGCGGAGTGGCGCGGGCGGCGCGCAACGCAAGCGCCAACTCTTCCGGCAGTCCAGCCATAAAAGCGGCGTCCAGCTTTTCAAGTCCGGCGACGGAATGGAGATCGGCAAAGGTGAGGGCGTAGGCGAGGGTCAAAATCATGATGCGCAGTTGTAGCAGGACAGAAGCTGGTTTAGATATAGGGCATGATGGCTCAAAACCCTGTCTCCTGCAAATCGGTTTCCCGCTGGCTCTGGCTGTGTGCGGGGATGGTTTTTGTGATGGCGTTGGTGGGGGCAATTACCCGCCTGACCGAATCCGGCCTTTCCATCGCTGAATGGAAACCGCTGATTGGCGCATTGCCACCGCTTTCGGAGCAGGAATGGAGCCGGGTCTTTGCTGTCTATCAACAGACCCCGCAGTTTCATGATGTAAATGCGGATATGACGCTGGAGGGGTTCAAGAAGATATTCTGGTGGGAATGGGGACATCGTCTGCTGGGCCGCCTGATCGGGCTGGTTTTTGCGGTGCCGCTGCTGTGGTTTGCAGTGACGCGGCAGGTGCGGGGCGCGCAGCTTGTGAAGCTTTTTTTCATTCTGGCTCTTGGCGGCCTGCAGGGCGGAATCGGCTGGTTCATGGTGGCCTCGGGCCTGATTGACCGCCCTTCGGTCAGTCAGTACCGGCTGGCCCTGCATCTGCTGATGGCGGTGCTGTTGATGGGGTTGCTGGTCTGGCAGGCGCTGGCGTTCAGCGACACCCGCCGTTTCCCGCAGGCCCCGCCTTTCGTACGCACACAGGCCCGCTTTGCTTTAGGCATGGTACTGATAACGACCTGTTGGGGTGCCTTTGTGGCGGGGCTGGATGCTGGACTGGTCTATAACGAGTTTCCGCTGATGGGCGGGCGGTTTCTGCCCGAAGATGCCTTGCATCAGTCGCCATGGTGGTTGAACTTTCTGGAAAATCCGGTTGGGGTGCAGTTTCTTCATCGCTGGCTGGCAGTTGCAACCACGCTGGTCGTGGTGTTTCTGGCATTTGAGTTAATGCGCAGTCCCAATCTGACCCGGCGGGCGGGCAGTCTGGGTAAGGCGCTACTCGGGGTGGTGCTACTGCAACTGGGGCTGGGCATCGCCACCCTGCTGACGCAGGTCAATATCATTCTGGCTACAACGCATCAGGCCGGGGCATTGCTGCTCACCGGCCTGCTGGTTGTGGTTATTTACGAGTTGAAGGGGCGGGCTTAGGCCGCGACCAGCTCCCGGGTTTCGGCAAGGTGAGACAGCACAGCGGCTACCACGGCTGCGATGTCATTGCTGCGGGTGGTCATTAGCGGGCCGTCGGTCACAATGCCTTCATCCGACAGCTTGGCGCCAGTGGCAATCATCTGGGCATCATCCGGGTTGGCGGCGATGGCGCGACCGGTAATCTTGCCGGGCAGGGAAAGCAGGCTGACGGCCTCATTAATGGCAATCAGCGGCTTGTGGGCATCAAGGAAGTGACCAACCATGCGCTTGGTGTGCGGGTTCTGCTGCAGCTTGGCGACGCCGCGTTCTCCCCCAACCAGAATCATCTGGTCATAATCAGAGGCGAGAGCTTCGGTGATATTCTGGTCAACCGGGAAGTAATGACCCCAGCCTTTCCCCAGCCAGCCATTGGCCAGCGAATTCTCGGGAGCAACCGTCTTGATCTTCGCTCCGGCTTTCAAAAGGGCGCGCTGGATTTCAGTAAATTCGGCTTCGTTGAAGCCATTGGCAATAATCAGAACAACGTTGGTATCGGCCAGCGAGTGGGTCAAAATGTAATCTCCTGATGCGGTATGACGGTGGTGACGAACCTTTGTTGGTTAGCCGCTTTTGGTTGAAGCGCCCGGCTTCCGGGAAAGCACGCGGGCTTGGGGTGGCGGGAATATGCCGAAAACAGGGGGGACTTGTCAACACTTTCGAACAGATAAAATGCCACACGCAGGGTAACCTCACGAAATATCCGGCATTTGAGATGTATTTTTGTTGATAGTTCACCGCTTGGCAAGAAAGAACCGGTATTCTGCTAGTAGACTCCGGCAGCAAGGATTTTGAAATGAGCGGCTACGACCAGTCTATATCTCCCAACATCTCTCCGGCAAAACCCTTTCCCGGTTTGTCTGCCGTCTTTGAGAGGGTACGTACCTCACGCGGAGCTGCCTCGGTTGTGGCGCTGCTGGCAGCGGGTGCGCTCGCTGGTTATAACTGGAGTCTTCAGACTGGTGCAGAGAGGGCGATTCGTGACGGCTTAAAAGAGCATCAGGTCGATAAGCTGGAGGCCCCATCCCAACTGGTGCAAATGCCCGCCTTCTCATTTGCAAATGCACTCGATTCTTCTCCCGGCATGGCAAAGGTGCTGAGCCGCGAGGAGGATGGCTGTTACATGGTGGAAGCCAAGGGGGGCAATACGCAAGGTCTGATGGGCCGGGATACCGTCAAAGTCCACGCCAGCGGCAAAATCTTGCCTGCGAAACCCATGACCCATATAGTCAAGATCTGTCCATAGCACATTTCAAATAAACATCGGGAATTTTTCCGGAAATAAAGTGGCGCTTTCCACCGTCATCCTCGGGAATGAACGGGTTTTGCGGTTGTGTCTTTGGAGATTCGTCACTCAGGCCGAGCGCCGCGCCTGCAGGGCAGCGGTCAGGGTGCCTTCATCCAGATAATCAAGTTCTCCGCCCAGCGGCACGCCATGGGCCAAACGGGTGGCGCTGATGCCAGCGTCCTTCAGGCGGTCGGCGATATAATGGGC
>CAYSDE010000149.1:0-4655 GCA_964429685.1 uncultured Pseudobdellovibrionaceae bacterium | reverse complement strand
CGGCAGGCTGTGAGGCGGTCAGGCGGGCTTGCTCAATCAACTGGATTTTGCCGGTATCGAGCTTCCACATGGTTTCCCATGTTCCCCGGCAATAGGTACCCATGTCGTTCATGTGAATTTGCGACCATGCATTAGCCAGCGCTGTAATAAAATCATTGAGCGGTTTTTCGCCCGGCCCATAGACGCGGCGGAAATAGGCTTTCAGCGCAGTGCCTTCCCCGCTAATCATCCTCTGGTTCTTGCTGATAAAGGTATTGTAGGCCTGTGCCTGATTGCACGCCACCGCCGCCACCATCAGATAGGATTGGAAGCTGCGGACAATCATGGCCTGCTTCTCGGTTTCACTGACACAGGCAGGCAGAGCTGCCCGAACCGGCACTGCCGTAAGCACGGACACGGCAATCAGGGAAACGGTCAGAAGGCGGCGCATGAGGAGAACTCCGTAAAGGTCGAATCAACGAACCTTTCTTTTAGCCTTTCTTGCGGTTGACGCCAAGCGGCACTTTGCTACCCTTCACTCGGGCCGCGTTACCCCACCGTAGCGCTTTATCAAGGATGCTTTGCATGACTGCCGCTCCACTTTCAAAACCGAAGAATCCGTGTTTCTCCTCCGGGCCCTGTGCCAAACATCCGGGCTGGTCGCTGGAGTCGCTGCAGGGGGCCTGTCTGGGCCGCTCGCATCGTTCATCCGTTGGCAAGGCCAAGCTGGTTGAGGTGATCGAGAAATCAAAGAAGATACTCGGCATTCCGGCAGATTACCGGGTGGGGATTGTTCCCGCCTCTGACACCGGCGCGGTAGAAATGGCGCTGTGGTCGCTGCTCGGGGCCCGGCCGGTTACAGTGCTGGCCTGGGAAGCCTTCAGCGCCGACTGGGCAACCGATGTGGCCAAGCAGCTCAAGCTGCCGGGCGCCACCATCATGGAATCCCCGGTTTACGGGGTGATTCCTGATCTGTCCCAAGTTGATTTCAGCAATGATGTGGTGTTTCCGTGGAATGGCACCACCTCGGGCGTGCGGGTGCCGGACGCCAACTGGATTCCGGCGGATCGTCAGGGCCTCACCATTTGCGATGCCACCTCGGCCACCTTCGCCATGCAGATGGATTGGTCAAAACTCGATGTCACCACTTGGTCATGGCAGAAGGTGATGGGCGGCGAAGCCCAGCACGGCATGATCGTTCTCTCGCCCCGCGCAGTTGAACGGCTGGAAACCTACAAACCGGCTTGGCCGCTGCCCAAACTTTTCCGCATGACCTCGGGCGGCAAGCTGAGTGAAGGTATCTTTAAAGGTGAAACCATCAACACCCCGTCCATGCTGGCGGTTGAAGACGCGCTGGACGGGCTTAACTGGGCCGAGCGGATTGGCGGCCTCCCTGCCCTCATCGCCCGGTCAGAAGCCAATCTGGCAGTTATCGCCAAATGGGTAGAAAAGAGCGACTGGGCGGCTTTTCTGGTGCAGGATAAAAAACTGCGCTCCAGCACATCCATCACCCTGACCATTATTGATCCGTGGTTTGTCGCGCTGCCTGATGACGCCAAGGCTGACGTCGCCAAGAAACTGGCCGGAATGCTGGAGAAGCAGGGCGTAGCCTATGACATCGGCTCCTATCGCACCGCCCCGCCGGGTCTGCGCATCTGGGGCGGTTCAACGGTTGAAGCCTCCGACCTTGAAGCCCTGACCCCGTGGCTGGATTGGGCTTATGCGGAAGTGAAGGTGGCACAGACCAGGGCAGCATAGACATAATGAAAGGAGGACGCAGAATGAAGACTCTTATACTGACAATGGCTATAGGTATTCTACTATCCGGCCCCAGCTTGGCAGATGAACCCTCCCTTCAGGAGGCAAAGACTTATCTGGAGTCTCGGCAGACTGAGTATCTAAGCTGCACGAGCGATGCTGACTGTGTTGTCAGTTCAGACGCATGTGGAAATTTGGTAGCTGTCAATCAGGCAAAGCTTGCTAACTATCAAGCTGCAGCTCGTGTATATGGCAGAGTTATTGACTGCCCCCTACCCTCCCCCTCCCCCAATAAAACACCCTTCTGTTCTACCGGACGGTGCCAACTCAACGAAAGATAACCCCTCATGCCCAAAGTTCTCATATCGGATTCGCTTTCCCCCGCTGCCGTTGCCATCTTCAAGGAGCGTGGGGTGGAAGTTGACCAGAAGGTTGGCCTCAAGCCCGAGGAACTGGCCGCCATTATCGACCAGTATGACGGTCTTGCCATTCGCTCGAATACCAAAGTCACCAAGGATCTGCTGGCCAAGGCCACCCGCATGAAGGTGATTGGCCGGGCCGGAATCGGAGTGGATAATGTCGATGTGCCCGCCGCCACTGCCAAGGGTATTGTGGTGATGAATACGCCATTTGGCAATTCCATCACCACGGCTGAACATGCCATTGCGATGATGTTTGCCCTCGCCCGTGACATTCCGCAGGCCAGCGCCTCAACCCATGCCGGCAAGTGGGAGAAGTCAAAATTCATGGGGGTTGAACTCACCGGCAAGACGCTGGGCGTGGTCGGGTGCGGCAATATCGGCTCCATCGTGGCGGATCGCGCCGTCGGCCTTAAAATGAAAGTCATCGCCTATGACCCCTATTTGTCCGAAGAGCGGGCGGCGCGGCTGGGGGTTGAGCGGGTAGAACTTGAGGCGCTGTTTACGCGCTCCGATTTCATTACCCTGCACACCCCGCTGATTGAGCAGACCAGAAACATCATCAGCGCGGCGTCCATCGCCAAGATGAAAAAAGGCGTCCGCATCATCAATTGCGCACGGGGCGGCTTGGTTGATGAAGTGGCCCTTAAAGCCGCGATTGAAAGCGGTCAGGTTAAAGGCGCGGCGCTGGATGTGTTTGCCGAAGAGCCAGCCAAGAGCAATCCGCTGTTTGGCATGGAGCAGATTATCTGCACCCCGCATCTGGGCGCCAGCACCACGGAAGCTCAGGAAAACGTGGCGCTGCAAGTGGCTGAGCAGATGTCCGATTTCCTGATGAGCGGCGCGGTCACCAATGCCCTCAATATGCCCTCCGTTTCGGCTGAAGATGCCCCCCGCCTCCGGCCCTATCTCAAGCTGGCCGAATTGCTGGGCAGCTTTGCTGGTCAGGTCGTCGAAGGCAGCCTCAAGAGCATCAGCATAGACTATGAGGGAGCGGTTGCCGCCCTCAACACCAAACCACTGACCGCCACTGTATTGATGGGTGTGCTGGCGAGCCAGCTTGACAGCATCAACATGGTCAGCGCCCCGGCGGTCGCCAAAGAGCGCGGTATCGTTCTCTCGGAAACCAGACGCGACGACGCCCGCGATTATCAGACCATCATCCGCGTCAAAATCGAAGCCGAAGGCAGTGGCACCGTGGTTGAAGGTACGCTGATCGGCTCCGGCAAGCCGCGCATTACCGAGGTGGATGGTGTCGCCATTGAAGCCGAAATCAGCCCGGAAATGCTCTATGTCCGCAACGAGGACAAGCCGGGCTTTATTGGCCGTCTGGGCACAAAATTGGGCGATAGCGGGGTTAACATCGCCACCTTCCATCTCGGGCGTCCGCGTCCGGGGGCCGAGGCCGTGGTGCTGGTATCGGTTGACCAGAATGTCACTCCGGTAGTTTTGGCTGAAATCGGCAAGTTGCCCAGTGTTGTTAAAATTCGTCTGCTAAAATTCGCTACGTAGAGTCAAGGACTTGGCGAAACGCCGAATTCCGTTTACACTGATTAACGGAGCGGGGATGCATGGCTGAAGCAGCACAGGCGAGCGGAAATACAGAGCGGATTGCCATTTGTGGCAACCGCTACGAAGTGCTGGCTGGTACCCCCCTGCCCGATCATGACCATGCCGCTGCCAAAGCCTATGTAGCACTGGCAGCACGAGGTGGCGGGAGCGTGATGGCGCTGGTGCTGCGCCCCGGTCAGTTGGCGCGGCAGGACATTATGGGAAATTGCGGTGTCATCAACTCGCCGCTGGCATTCAAATTCATTGATACGGACGTGGCCTACTGGCCGGAATTCCGGCGCTATGTCCCGATCATTCTTTACGAGAAACCGGCAGGGCCGCGTCTGATGGCCAAAATTGAGGAGGAGCGCCCGCCCATCAATGGCGAAGTTCCCTTCCGCGCCATGGTGCAAAGCCTGTGTGATGGCCTCCGCGAAACCTATCTGGCTGGCGTCAATCATGGCCGGATCAACCCCACCAATCTGTATGCCCGCGACAGCAGCGGCACCCTGCAGCTGGGCGACTGTCTGGCCGGACTGCCCGGACTTCATCAGCATTACGCCTTTGAAACCATTGAGCGGATGATGGCTAATCCCGCCGGACGAGGCCCGGTCGGCTCCAGTGAAGACATCTATGCCATGGGTGTCAGCCTTCTCACCCTGATGCTGGGCAAGCTGCCGGTTGCACAGATGGATATTGATACCATGCTGCAGCAGAAGATTGAAAAAGGCAGCCTGATGACATTGCTGGGCGGGATGCGTTTGCCGAGCGCCTATAGCGAGCTGATGCGCGGCCTGATCGCCGACGATCCCAAACAGCGCTGGAACCTTGATGATATTGGTCACTGGCTGGGGGGGCGGCGCCTTGGCAGCAAACCCTCCGGACAGATCAAGAAGGCGCAGCGCAATTTTGACTTCGGCGGCAAGCCCTTCAGCAATCCCCGCCTGC
>CAYSDE010000148.1:0-4674 GCA_964429685.1 uncultured Pseudobdellovibrionaceae bacterium | reverse complement strand
TTGGATTGCTGCGCGCTATCGTGACCAATCTGCGGGCTGGGCGGGTGGTGCAGGGCAGGGCGGGATGCCAGCCCGTCAGCATCAGTAAGCCAAAGAAGCCGAGGACATAGGCCACAGCGACCGGCCAGCCGTAACGTAGCCACGCCGAAACGGATTTGGCTTCGGGGAACAGATTGGCAAGGGCAACACCAGCCGACGAGCCGAACCACAGCATTGAGCCACCAAAGCCAACCGCATAGGCCAGAAAACCCCAATCATACCCCCCCCTGCTGGATGGCCAGCGCGGTGAGGGGAATGTTATCGAACCCGGCCGAGACAAAACCCAGTCCCAGCGTGGTCAGCCAACTGGCCGGGGGCAACTCCGCAACCGGCATCAGCGAAGCTGAAAGGACCAGCGCACAGAGAAAAACAGCTCCTCGTGTGGCTTCAGGCAGAACTTCCCAGTCCGGGCGACGCAGCCAGACCGACAGCAGCAAGACGCCCCAGACCGCCAGACCGATAACGGGGACTTTGTCATTAAGCGCGGGATAAAGAATGTTGGCGAAAAAATTGCTGCCTACTGCCAGCACCAGCATGCTGGCGACGATGCCAAGGCGCGGCCAGTCAATCCGGATATGCTCATGGCTGTGCTTGAGAATGGGCGAAAACTTTTGTTGCAGCATCGAAAGTGGCACCCCGAAAACCAGCAGCGCAATGCCGCCCGCGATATAAGCCTTTAGAAGTTCAAGGGGAGAAACGCCGCTCAGCCACAACATCGTGGTCGTGGTGTCGCCCACCACACTGCCCGCTCCCCCGGCGTTGGAAGCTGCGACAATAGCCGCCAGATAGCCGACATGAACCCGGCCCCGGAAAAGGGCATGGGCCATGGCGCCGCCAATCAGCGCTCCGGCGATATTGTCCAGAAAGGAAGACAGAATGAAAATCAGCAGCAGCAGCAGAAAACCGCCGCGCCAGTCGTCAGGCAAAAACTTTGGCAGGAGCAGCGGCAGACGGCTTTTCTCGAAATGGCGGGAGAGTAGCGCGAAGCCGGGCAGAAGCAGCAGCAGATTGCCAAGGATGACTTTTTCATGCCCCAGATGCTGCGCCAGTCCGGTCAGCCCCGGCCCGTCAGGAAAGCCGGTCAGAGTCAGTTTATAGACCAGAATGGTAGTCAGGCCTGCCAGCGCTACCGCCAGCACATGCCGATGCAAAACCGCTACGCCCAGCAAGGTCAAGGCGAACAGAATGAAACTCACCGGCAGACCAAGGAAAAATACTTCCTGCATGAAGGCCTACTAGCACATTTTGGGAATTTCGACTATAGTCGCCGCCATGTCCACACCCCAGATTTCCCTCAACGACTTCCTCCTCAATCAAGCCGCCATCAACAATGAGCGGCTGCAAATGGACGTCCGCCAGAACTGGCAGACCGAGCTGAAGAGCGAGCGTTATCAGCAGCCGCTGCGCCTGTTGCGCCACGGCTACAAGGTCTATTCGCAGAACGAGGAAGACGGCATCATCGCCGAGATTCTGGCGCGGATTGGCAAAGTACCGGAAACCTTTGTCGAATTCGGCGTAGAAACCGGCCTTGAATGCAACACCCTGCGTCTGCTGATGGCAGGTTGGAAAGGCTTGTGGATGGAGGGGTCGGCCAATTACGTCGCCGCCATCCAGAACAATCTGGCGGACAAGATCAAGTCCGGCCACCTCGCCGTTGCCCATTCCTTTGTGACCACCCAGAACATCAACCAGCTGATCGAGAGTGCCGGGTTCAAGGGTGATCTCGGTCTTATCAGCATCGATATTGACGGGAACGACATTTGGGTGTGGGAAGCGCTGAGCGTGGTTTCACCGGCAATTGTGGTGATTGAATACAATGCCAGCTGGGCCCCGCCGCTCAATCTCGCCCAACCCAACGATCCGGCGGTTTACTGGCAGGGCACCAATTATTTCGGCTCCAGCCTTGAAGCCCAGACCCGCATGGGCGCCAAAAAAGGCTATCAGCTGGTCGGCTGCAACTTCTCCGGCTCCAACGCTTTCTTTGTGCGGAAAGATCTGGCGGCAGGCAAGTTTCACGAACCGGCCACCGCGCTGGAGCATCACGAGCCGCCGCGCTACTGGATGCGCCACCTCAAAGCCGGACACCGCCCCGGCGTCGGCCCGACGGTAGCGGTGGAAGGGTAGCCCTACCGCAAGTAGTTGGGCGTTGCGAGACTTCAATTACCAGACCCGTTGAGGCATCGTAGCTAGAGAAGATCCCGTTTCATCGCTTCAACCAGTGCCGCTACATACTGGCGATAGTTGTAGTCACCCCACGGATCCTGCCGCGCCAAGGCGGGGTTATGGCGTAGCGCTTCTTCCCACATCAACGCCCGCGCTTCAAGCACATGGAAACGCAGCAATTCGTCGTGACATTGTCCGCCATTGTTGCGCGCTACAAACACGGCCAGCTGCGGCGGACGGATTTCCCGGAACTCATAAACAGTGTTGGTCAGCCGATCCATCACTCCCATGGGCCACCTATTGCGACAGGCGCAGCTTGGTCAAATCGACCGCAATGGTCTGCAACGCTGAATCCAGTTCGATACTGTCGGCGGCATCGAAAAAGCGCGACGGGTTGCCTACACAGTTGGTAAACAGTGTCTTTGTATCAGAGGGGCCGGGCGGCAAATCAAACATCACCGCATAAAGAATGATGCCCTCCTCATCCCGCATATGGTCACAGATTGTCTGCACCTTGGCGTCCAGCAGTGGCACCGCTGCTGCTTCCGTAGTGGCTCCGGCACCCAGACGGGAGTCGGCCAGATAGCCGAAAGGAGTATTATAGCCACGACAGAAAGTTGTATTTCCGCATTCAATGAAACGGTTGTCACCATCCGTCAGAATGATGACGGCCTTATGGTTATTAAGGGTGTTGTTGGCAAAAGGCCGGTCACCTGGCACCCCGCTCCACAAACCCTGCCACTTATGGCTGATGGTACGCCACGCCCACACCAGCCCCATATTGGTCATGGTACCACCATAATTGCTTGAAGGCTGCAGCGCGTCGATAGTCGCTTTCGCGGTCAGGCGGTTGTTGGTCATGGGCACGATGGGCGTGCCGCAACCGGAATTATAGCCGTAGCCATACTGGCTGTTATAAAAACCGTCCTGTGCCGTCAATCGATCCTGGTAACGCCATTGCAGGGTACCGACGGTCACCGTTCCTGAGGTATGCGTCGGTGGCGTACTGCCGGTTGTGGTCCCGGTCGAGCGATTGTCATAGCGCAGATGCCACGGGTTGGTGCGATAATTGCCGGTTGAACCGATGGCTTGACCGCTCACCCAATAGCGCCGCCAGAAGGCCCAGGTCACACTACCATCACTCACACTGCCGCTGGTATGAACCGGAGTTGTGGTGCTGGTCGTGCCGGAATTGGTCGCATAATAGATGTTCGCTCCCACCCCGACATAGGAAGCCGAGCGGTATCTCCAGCTTATGCCGCCGGAAACAGCGGTGCCACTGGAATGGCTGGGGCCGGACGCCCCCGAAGTTGTACCAGCCGTCGTTGCAGTATAAATCTTGCTGGAACTGATCCGGCAGTCCCCGATCGCAATGCTCTCCCCAGTCGACCAGTTGGGACAAGTGGGGGCCATCCGGCACTGTCCACTTGTCACCGCCTGACCAGGGCTCCAGAGCGGACAGTTAATGGGGTTGGTACCAGCCCCTGCATAAGCCGGAAAACGATAGGCCCAGGTCACCGTACCGTCAGACGCAGTGCCGGTGGTATGGGTAGGCGCGCTCGCCCCGGCAGTGCCGGAGGTAGTGGCGGTGTAAATATTATTGGCATTCTGACGGCAGGTACCGGGAACGATTCCCTTCTCGCTGCTGGTCCAGGCCGGGCAGTTCGGGCCAAAATAAGTATCTGCAGAAGGCAGAAAACGCTGGGTTGAAGGCGGTTCGTCCGTCGTGTCGTAAATCAGGCCTCCGTTGAGGTTAAGCCGCTCGAACATACAGCCCCGCCAGCCGGAGGCCGTAGGATAGGGGCCGCTGTTCCATGGAATTGCCGACTCTGAACCAGCGGCCAGCCAGCCGCTGTAATTGTTGCCCACATTCACGTTCTGGACAAACGGCACCACGCTCAGAAAGACATTACTGTCACTGTCCTGATGGTTATAAAGGATGTCGAGCAGGGTATTGGCAGCGCTGATGGCGGCCCCCATCTTGTAGTTGCCATTGGCATCGTTGCTGTTCATCGAGCCGGTTGTATCAATAGCCAAAGCTACTTCCAACGTGGTTTCATTGCGCAGCACCTGAACATCACCACCCACATCAATACTGTTGATGCCGAGAAACTTGCTGTTCGGGTTGTTGCTGGTGCCGTTGATCGGCTTTATGGGTTTGGCCATTGATACGTCCCGCGCCTACGCGGTGCGTTCCCAATTGCAAAGCTCGCTGGATGCGGCGGCACTGGCGGGGGGGCACATGTTTGCGCTGACTGGTCGTGATGATGCGATGCAGGCTTACTTTATCCAGAATCTGAATACTACCCGCTATGGCGCGACCGTTTCTCCGCTGACTATTACCGAGAATGCTGCTGCAGGCACCCTGACGGTTACGGCGACAGCGAATATGCCCATGATCTTCGTCAAGTTTCTCGGCATCAACAGCATTGATGTGGGTGGTGATGTTCAGGTGCTGCGCAATGAAACCAC
>CAYSDE010000147.1:0-4788 GCA_964429685.1 uncultured Pseudobdellovibrionaceae bacterium | reverse complement strand
ATATCCGCCAGTTTGCTCTTCATGCCGCGCCAGTAGGGTTGCCAGAGTGGAAGCCGCCAGATCGGATCCTGCTCAGTGCTGGCGGCTTCGCTCAGGGCGGTGGCCAGCTTGTCATCGCTACTGAAGAAAACCGGAATTTCAGTGCCGAGCGCGACATTGCGGGCGCCGGTCAGAGTAGCAAAATCAAGCAGCCAGACCGGCTTTTCGGATGCGGCTTCAAACAGGCAATCCGCCAGAATAACCCGGCCCTCGGCATCGGTATTGCCGATTTCGATGGTCTGGCCGCTGCGGGTCGGAATGATGTCGGAGGGGCGGAAGGCGCGACCGGAAATGGAATTCTCCACCGCCGGAATCAGCACCCGCAGATTGACATTCAGTCCGGCCTGCATAATCAGAAAAGCCAGCGCCAGCGCATGAGCGGCGCCGCCCATGTCTTTCTTCATGGTCAGCATTCCGGCAGAGGGTTTGATGTCATAGCCGCCGGTATCGAAGACAACTCCCTTGCCCACCAGTGTCAGACGCGGCGCTTTGGGATTGCCCCAGCGCAGATCAAGCAGACAGGGCACCCGCTCGCTGCCTTTGCCAACTTCGTACACCGCCGGATAATTTTCCTTGAGCAGCTCTTCTCCGCGAATGACCTGCGCCTTACCCTTGAAGCGTTTAGCCAGATCAAGCCCGACCTGCACCAGTTCCTCCGGGCCCAGATCATTGGCCGGGGTGGTGATGAGAGTACGTACCAGCGTGATGGCTTCAGCGAGCGCCGCAATCCGGGCGGCATCAGCCGTCGCAGGCAGGGCCAGCCGGGCGGATGCGGGCGGCTTCTGGCTCAGATAGCGGTCATAGCGGTAGGCGCCCAGCGCCCAACCCAGCGCCAGTAATTCAGCCTGCTTCTTGCTGCTGCGATGGGAGAGCCGGTAGTTGTATTGGCGCGGCAGACTGGCGGGCAGGGCGGCCAGTGTCCACATATCCTCCGGCGTATCGCTGCCCAGCACCGCGCCGGCCAGTGTGCCGTCATCGCCGGGGAGCAGGGCCAGTTGACCGGTAGCGGCCTCAAAGCCGGTCGAGGTCAGCCAGTTCTTTGTCTGCACCGGCTGTTTCCTGAGCCAGCTGTCAAATTCAGTTTTGGCCAGCAGGGTTAGCGGCAGGGTCGGGGCGGGGGTGTCCGCTGCGAGCAGGGAAAAGGGGGACAGGAAATCAGTTTTTGCTACTGCCATCTTGGTCATCCTCGTTCAGAACTCCATGCGTCCGGTAGAAAGCTTCAGCGGCACTATGCAGCGGCACCGGCAGATTCTGCACCGCCTGCGCGGGCGAGACTCCGGAAGCAGCGCCCAGTTGCAGCAGCGGCAGCTCCTTGCCCTCACCCGGCCACAGATGCGCCATCAGCGCGGTTACGTCAACTGCGGGCAGATCGGCGCGTACCACCAGCACGGTGCTGGTTGCCACGGTCGGAACCGCGTTGCTACCGCCCAGCCGTATCCGGGTGGTTTGCAGATAGGGATTGCCTATCAGGACATGATCGACTTCGGCCTTGCCCGGCACCAGCAATTTGAGTTGCCCGTTGGCCAGCAGCGCCAGCGTGGCCGCATCCAACTCCTGCCCCAGCACGACCAGCGCGTCGGCATTGCCGCTGGTTACTACAGCCGTCATGCGCTCCAGCCCTTCGGCACTGATCTGGCGGTAGTCACGGGGCGATAGTCCAAAGGCTGCCAGCAGGTTGCCGACCCGCTCGGCGCTATCCGTGCCCCGCGCTCCTGTCACCACGCGCTGCCCACTCAGCGAGGCAATGCCGACATAGCGCAAATCCGGGCGGGTTAGCACAATCAGCGGCTGAACTTTAATTCGCGCCAGAGTACGCAGCTGTTGCCAGGTCCGGTGGTCATCTCCGGTAAAAGCATCATAAGCCTGTTCACTCGGCACCAGAGCCGCCTCAACCACGCCAGCCCGCAAGGCGAGGAGTGCGGCCCGCGCACTGGCGCTGGCCTGCGCGGTCACACTCAGATTGCCGCAGGCGCTGCGCGGCGGACAGGACGGGCTGTTCGTCTGTCCCAGATAGGTCGCCAACTGGCCTGCTTCGGCAAAAAGACCGCTGGAAATATCTCCCGCCGCAATCCTGACATAACGCCCTTCAGCTGCCCAAACCGCCGGGGCCAGAAAAAACGATAAACAAATCAGCATGATAGATTTAAGCGCGTTCATTGTTGCTTTCGTCTCCGCCTTCGTTCAGACTGGGGATAATAACGCAACGTAGCGCTTTTTTAAGTGTTTAATGTTATATTTAAAATACCGCGAGTGTTGAACCTGTCAGAAAAGAGGGTTGGCGATGAGTAATCTGATTAACAATGACATGCCCCCGCCACCTGATGTTTCTCAGGCTGCCGCTATCGCCGCTGATGCGGCCAAAATTGACCCCAGTGGCGATGCTGCTTTTCTCGCCAATAAAGCCCTGCAAGAGGCCCAGTTTCGCGCTCAGGAATATGCACGACAGCAAGCTTATGTTGATGAGAAGAATGCGCCGGTTCTCGCCGAAATGCAAAAGAAAGAGGCCGAACAGACTTCCAACATCCTGACCGGTGTAGTCGCAGCGGTAGGGACGCTTGCTGTTGCCGAGTTGGCACTGAGCGCAACAGGTGGTGTGGTCGGTGCATGGAACCGTCCGGCTGCGAATGAGCCAACCACTTCTGAAATGGGGCCAGCCAAATCTTTCAATGCGCGGGCTATGGAGACATTCGTTCTGGCTGGAGCATTAGGCCGTGCGCCTCCTGCACGAACCATGATACTCGGCGAGCCTTTTATAGCGGCGGGCATGGCGGGTCTGGTCGCCGATCCGGCGGCCCCTGATCCTTCCGCTAATGATCCGTCCGAAAGCGTGGCCCGCATTCAGCCGCGCCGGAACACGTCTCTTATGTTTGAAAACAACAGCTTGGCCTCGGGGCCGAAGCCACCTGTCCTTAAGGACAGATACGGCGCGTAGGGCGATGGTTCAGGCGACTCTGGACGACAGGCTTTCCGGTTTGTAATAGCTGTCGAACGCTGTGCAGACGGCGCGCACCGCCATGCGGTAGGTCGTATCGACTTCTATCCTGTATCCGTCCCGCTTGACCAGACCGCCCGCTACATAGGGCGTGAGCGCGGCAAGCGCGGGGGCAAACTGTTCAGGCCGGTCGGTGAATTTCTCCAGATCAACGGCGAAATTGCACATCAGTTCGCTGATGATGGCTCCGCGCAGGTTATCCTCGGCGCTGCGCGGGCAAATCCGCCGGATCGGAAGTTCCCCGGCCAGAATACGGCGCTGATAGGCTTCCAGATCAGGCTCGTTCTGCACATAGACGCTCCCAACATCACTGATTGAAGAGGCGCCCAGCCCCACCATGAGCGGGGAGGGATCATCGGTATACCCCTGAAAATTGCGCTGCAGTTGCCCGGCCTGCATGGCGAGGCTGAGTGGGTCATCCGGTTTGGCAAAATGGTCGATGCCGATCTGCTCATAGCCGGCCTCGACAAAAACCCGGCGAGCGGCGCTTTCCTCGGCCAGCCGGGTCAGGTCATCGGGCAGGCCTGCCGTTTCCAGCTTCTTCTGATAGGGCTTCATGGCAGGCACATGGGCATAGGAGAACAGGGAGATGCGGGCGGGGTTCAGCGTCAGAACTTTCTGCGCCGTCTCTGTTACCGTAGTCGGGCTTTGTCCGGGCAGGCCATACATCACATCCAGATTGATCGCCGTAATGCCCTGCGCCCGCAGAGTCTGCATCACCTCTGCCACCAGTTCATAAGGCTGGATGCGGTGAATCAGTTTCTGCACCTGCGGATTGAAATCCTGCACCCCAAGGCTGACCCGGTTGACGCCTTCTGCCGCCATGCGCCTGACTAGGGCGGGGGAGGTGGTGCGCGGATCCAGTTCTACCGCCAGTTCGGCCCCGTCCTGAAAATCGAAACTCCGCCGCAGTTCGTCCATCAACGCACCAAACTGCTCGGGCAGAAGCGTACTGGGTGAGCCGCCGCCGAAATGCAGATGGGCAAGCGGCAGTTTCCTACCGAGAGCTTCCCGCAGCAGGGCAATCTCGCGGTGTAGCGCGACCAGATACGTCGTTACCCGTTCGGCCCGCTTGGTGATGATGCTGTGACATCCGCAATACAGGCACAATTCGCGGCAGAACGGAATATGCACATACACCGAAATCGCTTCGGCACATTCCCTTAAGGCTGCAAGATGCGGCGCCCCCGCCGTCACCGCCACAAACTGCGTTGCGGGCGGATAGCTGGTATAACGCGGCGCCGGTTTGCCGAGCCAGAGGGAGGTGTCTTGGGTCATGGGGGGAGAGTGGCCCAGAACACCAGCCTTTTGCAAGGACGTTCTATCGCATCAAGTCCTCAGGTGTCACGTAGGTATACCCCAAATGCTCCGCCACCGGGCGGCAGGTGACCTGACCTTGGGCGATATTGAGGCCGTTTTTAAGGTGGGAATCATTGGAGAGGGCTTTTTTCCAGCCTTTGTTGGCCAGTGCTAGCACGTGGCGCAGGGTGGCGTTGTTGAGGGCGTAGGTTGAAGTTCTCGCTACCCCACCGGGCATGTTGGCGACGCAGTAATGCACGATGCCGTCCACCGTATAGGTGGGTTCGGCATGGGTGGTGGGGTGGGAGCTTTCGAAGCAGCCGCCCTGATCAATCGCCACATCCACCAGCACCGCGCCCGGCTTCATGGTCTTCAGCATAGCGGTGCTGACCAGACGGGGCGCGGCGGCACCGGGCACCAGCACGGCGCCGATGACCAGATCGGCCTCTTTCACCAGC
>CAYSDE010000146.1:0-4807 GCA_964429685.1 uncultured Pseudobdellovibrionaceae bacterium | reverse complement strand
ACATCGGGGTTCCGGCCATACCGTCGATCAGGAGGAAGCGCTGGTTTTGCGGGGCCTCCGGGGCTCCCGCGCCCGCATCCCAGAAAAAGGGCTCCATGGTCATGAGCGGGGTGACGGAGATTTCAGAGAAGCTGTTCCATTTGGAATATTCGGTACCGACCATCGCCGCTTCACGCGATTTGACGTTCAGGAGATGGAAGCTGAAAGGCGTTGTCGAATCAGCATAAATAATGGTCAAGGTTGTTAGAACCGGGAGAAGATGGATCAGACGAAGCGGAGCGCGCAGAGGTTGGGCGAGATGAAACAGCCCGGCAGCGGCAAAGCCGATCAGTCCAGCAAACAGCACCACGCTGGGGCCGCTCAGCACATCCAGCAGTGGAATGCACAGCAGACAGCCCAAGGCGGCACCGCTGAGGTCAATCGCGTAACGCAGGCCGATTTTTCCCGGCCCCCGCGTCAGGGCAATGGCGATAGCGACACCCGCAGCGGAAAAAGGGACAGCCATCATGGCAATGATTTTTATCAATGCCGAAAGGGCAATCAGGCCTGGCGTGGTGGGCAGATAGGTGCTGACCAGAAACAGCAGTGCGACCACGGTCGCCAGCCCGTAAAGAAAGCTGACACGGGAAAGCAGCGGCCCGGCTTGCGCTGGCGTTACGCCGCGCAAATAGACCCAGACCGATCCCGCTGTTAGCCCCAGCATGGCCATACTGATTGATACAAAGGCCAGGTGAAAATAGGACATCACCGAGAGAATGCGGGTCAAGGCAATTTGCTGCACCAGCACTGACATGCAGAGTAGGTGAAGGCCAAGCAGGAAGAGGGAGCGGTTCATGGGGACAAGTCCGGGCTAGATCAGTTTTTGGGCTGCAAGATCATCTTTCAGATAGGAGTAGTAGATCGGTGCGGCAATCAGGCCGGCAAGGCCGAAGACGGATTCCATGATCAGCATGGCCAACAGCACTTCCCAGGTTCGGGCCTTGATTCCGGTGCCGATGATATGGGCGTTAAAGAAGTATTCGAGCTTGTGAATGAACACCAGGAAACCAAGGGCGATCACCGCAGCTAGCGGCGATACGCTGAGAGCAATCAGGCAGATCACCGTATTCGAGATCAGATTGCCGAGAATGGGAATCATCCCGACAAGAAACGTCACCGCAATCATGATCTTTGTAAAGGGCAGAGGATTGCCGGTCAGTGGCAGGGCCAACACGAGAAAAATGCCGGTCAGGAAAGTGTTGAGGGCAGAAATCTTGACCTGCGCAAGGATCACCCGGTGAAAAGCGGTGCTGAGGAATTCCACCCGCTCGGTCAGCGCGATGGCCAGCGGCCCCGGATTAATCATTGGCCGGTGATTAATTGCCACCATACCGCCGATGATGGCGCCGAAGATCAGGTGAATCAGGAACCCGCCCGCTTCCTGCCCGATTAAGCTGAAGTGACCAGCATTCTCGCGCAGCCAGCGCGAAGCGGCCTGCTGCCATTCTTCAATGTTGGCAGGCAGATACTTCATGAGCCAGTCGGGCAGATGGCTGCGGGCGGCGTCCACGGTGTCGGCCATGCTCTGCAGCAGAACCACCAGACTTTCCGGCCCATCCGAAATATAAGCCGCAATCTTCAGGATGCCGAGGGCCAGCAGCGACCCGAAGACGGTACCAACCAGAAACAGCAGGATGATGCGTCCCCGCGCCGGAATTACCCCGAAGCGGCCCAGCCGGCTGGCCCCGAACTCCACCAGAAAATAAACCGCCAGCCCGGCCACCAGCGCCGTCAGCAGCCCAAGCTGCAAAATGCCCAGCAGGGCCCCCACCATCAGGGTCTGGGTAAAGATGTAAAGGCGGGGAACTTCAAATTTAGCGACAGGCATGGCTTACCACAGCAGGATAAAGAGAGTTCTCAGGATAGCGGAGTATCCTCGGTCTGGCGAGGTTTTTTGTTTTTCACTTCTTGGGGGGAGCCAAGGTGAAATATCTCTTTATCTATTGCGGTAGCCACGATCCCAGAACTCAGATGGCCTTCTTTTCCATGTCGTGGTCCAGCATTTACCATAGATTCACATTGTATTAACCATAATGGTTATGTAGCATCGACGGTACAGATTTGCCGTTTTGAAGTATATTTTGAAAAGAAAAGCTATGCTTCCATATTACCACTTTTCACACGAGAAGCCGCAGGCAGTTGATCCGGCGCGGCAGCAGTGGTTAAAGACATTCAATGAACAGATACGCCCGTTCCGGTTGGCGGATATTGAATCGGCGAGAGAATTGATTAAAAAGCCGGATCAGATTGATCTTTGGCTTAGGCCAGGCGAGAGTTCTGACCTGATGAGTTGGCTTGTTGGTGTTCATCATGTAGTACCGTTTGGCAGCGGAGAATTCCCTGACCATCTGAAACCAGACACATTGGAAGATATGCAGGAACGCCGCCGGCTCATCGCTGCTGATCTTTGTGAGAACCTATATCCTCTCTTGGTGCCGTGTCCGGCCAGCTCCCAAGAATGCCTTGCCACGAATCTGATGTGGCAACCTATCAGTCCGGATGCCACGGAGGCTGTTGCCGAAGTTGTCATGCAGACCATTCGGGCCAGTCAGGTGCAAGGCATATCCAATTGGCAATTTCCCGTTTACCCTATGTTCTCCGGCATTGGTGATTCAGAACCCTGTCCCATAGGAAACTCTTCGCGGGCAAAAAAAGTGGAAGGTATCAGAACAATCTCTGCAATCGTTCACCGTCGCCTGATGGCAGCCAAGGCCGGATCGCCCGAACAGGAAATTGATAGGGAGATAGTTCCCAAACTGGACCCTGCCGATTGGCAGCATTGGGCAAAAATGGCAGAGGGCTTTGATCATAACAAACTGCCTCGCCCCACCCCGGAGTTTGTACAAGCCGTTCGTCGGCTCGGTGAAACCATGGAAGCGCGCTTCTCACCAGAACCGCATCCGCTACGTACAATTTTTGATGCCCTTATGGGGAGGGACGATTCTCGGACCGTTCTACATCAGGCAGTTCTGAATAGTCTGGAAAACGCCAATGGATACCTTAAGGCAATGGGTTGCTTGATTAAAGCCCGTTATGGAAATAGCAACACACCCGGCTGAACAACGGTCGTTATCTTTGCGGAAGAAACATAAAACGGAAGAGGCCGGAGACGTTTCCCTCTCCGGCTTCTTTTTACACTGTGACGGCTTCAGGCTCGACAAGGCCCAGTTGCTGGGTCTGGTAGAGGGCACGGTAGCGGCCGGTGGCCGAGGCCAACAGCTGCTCATGCGTGCCTTCTTCCACGATCTGCCCGCGATCGAAGACCAGAATGCGGTCGACGGCGCGCAGAGTGGACAGACGGTGAGCGACGATGAGGGTGGTGCGTCCCTCCATCAGCTGCTCAAGCGCATCCTGAATCAGCGCCTCGCTGACACTGTCGAGGCTTGAAGTTGCCTCATCCAGCACCAGCAGCGGTGCATTCGCGAGAATGGCCCTTGCAATCGCCACCCGTTGCCGCTCCCCGCCCGAGAGCTTGATGCCGCGCTCACCTACCAGCGTGGCATAGCCATCAGGCAGTCTGGCGATGAAGTCATGCGCGTGGGCCTTTCTGGCCGCTGCGATGACCTCATCCTCGCCCGCTTCCACCCGTCCGTAACGGATATTGTCGAGCAAGGAGCGGTGGAACAGCACCGGCTCCTGCGGCACCAGCGCAATCCTGGCCCGCAGGCTGGACTGCGTGAGGCTCCGCACGTCCTGCCCATCCACCAGCACCGCTCCTTCGGTAACGTCGTACAGACGCTGGAGCAGCTTGACGAAGGTGGACTTGCCCGAGCCCGACGCCCCCACCAGCCCCACCTTTTCACCCGGACGGATGACAAGGTTGAGGTTGCGGTAGATGGCACTGTCCTGCCCCGCATAGCGGAAACCGACATTGCGGAAACGCACTTCGCCTTTTTCAACCTTGGCGATCTGCGCGTCCTTGCGGTCGGCCACGTTCAGCGTCATGCGGCAGAAGACCACAATGTCCTCCATGTCGTTGGTGGCCTTCTGCAGGTTCTGCGTGAAGTTGCCAACGTTACGGACGGCGCCGTGGATCAGGAAGAAGGCAGTCACGGCATAAGCCACTTCAGCCGGGCCCGCCTGTCCCCTGGTCCACAACCACACCGGCATTCCGAGAATGGCCAACTGGTTGAGCAGCGACATGACGGTCATCACCCCGTACATGTCCTGCCGCCGCAGCCAGCTGCGCCGTACTGCAACACCCCATCTGTCCAAGGTGTCAGCCAGCCGCCTTTCTTCCCGTGCTTCGGCCCCGAAGGACTTGACGGTGGGATTGCAGGTAATGGCATCCGCCAGCGCTGCCGAGAGCAGACTGTCATGCCGGTTGCCCTCGCGGTTGCTCGGCACGATGTAGAAGCGGGCCATGCTGGCCGCCACCAGCACATAAAGCGTGATGCTGATGCCAACCGCCACCCCCATCAACGGCCATTGCAGCGCAATCATCGCCACACTGCCCAGCACCAGCGCCGAGGTCGGAACAATCCCGGCCATGATGGTGTCACTGAAGACATCAAAGGCCCGCATGCCCCGGGTCAGCTTGGTCGTGGTCGCCCCGGCGAAGTTGTTGGCGTGCCAGTCGCTCGAGGCCTGCTGCACCCGGGCATAGCCATCCTGCATCAGCGTCTGCATGTGCGCGACAATCGCCTTGCAAAGCAGACGGTAGCCGATCTGCCAGCAGGCAGCAAAGCAGATCCCGCAGCCGAGGAAGGTCAGCAGGGCTATACCAGCCCCGCGCTGATCTCCTTTGGCCACAGCATCCGTCAACTGG
>CAYSDE010000145.1:0-4811 GCA_964429685.1 uncultured Pseudobdellovibrionaceae bacterium | reverse complement strand
GCGCTTTCTGCGTGGTGCCTTATACCCGTGGGGCCGAGGTCTCGCGTCCGGTCAGCGCCATTCTGGCCGAGGCCGAGCGGCTGGCAGCCAAAGGCATTGTGGAAATCACTCTGCTGGGCCAGAACGTCAACGCCTTTCACGGCGAAGGGCCGGATGGCAAGAGCTGGGGGCTGGGCCGTCTGCTTCGCGCCGTCGCTGAAATTGAGGGGGTCAAAAGGCTTCGCTACACCACTTCACATCCCCGTGACATGGATGATGAGCTGATTGCCGCGCACCGCGACCTTGATGTCCTGATGCCCTATCTGCATCTGCCGGTTCAAAGCGGGTCGGATGTCATTCTGGCCGCGATGAACCGCAAGCATACGCGGGATGATTACTTCCGTCTGGTTGACAGGCTGCGCGGGGCCCGGTCTGATCTGGCTTTGTCGTCCGATTTCATTGTCGGCTTTCCCGGCGAACGCGACAGGGATTTTCAGGATACCCTCGATCTGGTCATGAAGGTGGGCTATGCCTCGGCCTTCTCCTTTGCCTATAGCGCCCGCCCCGGCACCCCGGCCAGCGGCCTCGGGAATCAGGTCGAAGAAGCGGTGAAGCAGGAGCGGCTGCAGGTTTTGATTGAGGCCCTGCGCCGTCAGCAGCTGCATTTTAACCAAGGTTTTGTCGGTCAAACGGTTCCGGCCCTGCTGGAGCGAAAGGGCAAAAAACCGGGCCAACTGCTCGGCAAGTCCCCTGCCCTGCAGTCGGTTATCGTTGACGCGCCCGACGCCCTTCTTAACCAGATAATTGATGTTAAAATTCTTTATGCGCATCAGAACTGCATTACTGGTATACTGGAGGGCAGGAATACCCTGTCGAAAGGTTTGCAAGCCTCGTGACCACCAAACATCCCGCTCCGTCTACCGAAGTCCCCGAACCGGTGCAGATGCACCTCCCCGATAACCGTATGGCCCAGTCCCTGTTCGGGCCGCACAATGTGCATCTGGATCGTATTGGCGAGCGCCTTGGGGTGCATATCACCGCCCGGGGCAATCACGTGACCATCAAGGGGGCGCGGGCCAAGGATGCCAAGGCCCTGCTGGATGTTTTTTACGGACGCCTCGTCAATGGCGGCGAGGTCGAGCTGCGCGAGATCGAAACCACGCTGGACAAGGTGGTGCAGTCCGGTAGTGACACTCAGCTGCGCGATGCGCTGGCGCTGGCACAGGGCTATACCGAATTTGCCATCAAGACCCGTAAGCGCACCATTAATCCGCGCACCGATAATCAGGCAGTTTATATCCGCGCCCTGCGGTCGAACGAACTGGTATTCGGTCTGGGCCCGGCGGGTACCGGCAAGACTTTTCTGGCGGTGGCGCGGGCGGTTGAGATGCTGCTGGCAGGTGAAGTGGAGCGCCTGATCCTGTCGCGTCCGGCGGTGGAGGCTGGCGAACGTCTGGGCTTTCTGCCCGGCGACATGAAAGAAAAAGTCGATCCTTATCTGCGCCCACTTTATGACGCCCTGTTCGACACGCTGGGCGCCGATCAAGTGGAAAAACGTCTGGCCGCCGGTGAAATAGAAATTGCCCCGCTTGCCTTCATGCGCGGGCGCACGCTGGCGCACGCCTATGTCATTCTCGATGAAGCGCAGAACACCACACCGGTGCAGATGAAAATGTTCCTTACCCGTCTGGGTGAAGGGAGTCGCATGGCGGTGACCGGCGATCTGTCGCAGATTGATTTGCCGACCGGTCAGCGCTCCGGCCTGTTCGACGCCATTGAAACCCTCCAGGACCTGCCCGGAATCGGCATGGTGCAGTTCGACCAGCATGACGTGGTGAGAAACCGTCTGGTGGGCGCGATTGTCCGGGCTTATGACCAGCGCGATGCGCGGGCGCGGGGACGGCAGAGATAGCGATGCGCGGTCCCCGTCCTGCCCCATCCCCGCCAGCGGGGGAGGGTATAAAGCTGACAGTCATTAAGGTTGACCCGCTCTGGGCCAAAGACCTCCCCCGCGCCAGAAAGCTGGCCGAGGCAGCGCTGGGTGCTGTGGTCAAATCCGAAAAACTCGGGCGCAAGAGCTTTACAGTTGACCTCACCCTCAGCCATAACCGCGCCGTCAGGAAACTCAACCGCGACTGGCGAGGCAAGGACAAGCCGACCAATGTGCTGTCCTTTCCGCTCGAGACTCTGGATCTGAAAGTACCCAAGGGCCATGTCCGCCAGCTTGGCGATATTGTGCTGGCGCGGGAAACCCTGAAGCGGGAGGCCCGGGAACAGGCCAAGCCGCTGGCTGACCATTACGTCCATCTGGTCGTGCATGGGCTGCTCCACCTGCTCGGCTATGACCATAGGGATGACGCCGAGGCCGAGGTGATGGAAGCCAAAGAGGTCAGGATTCTGGCACAATTAGGTATTTCCGACCCCTATGCGGAAACGACTCCACAACTTCAGCAAAAGCGTTAAGATAGGCCCCCATGAGCGACAACAGTAACGACACCGGGTCTGAAGACCCTTCTTTATCTTCCTCCCTGCGCTTCGGCGCGCCCTTCCGGGGACTGCTGAAGGTGCTGCGGCGCAAGCGCTCCGGGGACGCCCTGCGCGAGACCCTGGAAGAGCTGATCGAGGAGACACCCTCCGCAGACAGTGATCCGCAGGCCGAGTCCGAGCGGCAGCTGCTGACCAATATCCTCAACCTGCATAACCTCAAAGTTGGCGATGTCATGGTGCCGCGGGCCGACATCGTGGCGATTGACTGCACGACCGGTCTGCATGACCTCATCACCTTCATGTCCCGCGAGGGGCATAGTCGCCTCCCGGTTTACCGGGAAGAGCTGGATGACATTCTGGGCATGGTTCATGTCAAGGATGTGCTACCTTTCATCAACAAGCAGGAAGAGTTTTCGCTGCAGCAGGTGGTGCGCGACGTTATCATTGTGGCTCCCTCCATGCCGATTCTTGATCTGCTGGTGGAAATGCGCCAGTCCCGCCGCCACATGGCGCTGGTGGTGGACGAATTCGGCGGCATTGATGGTCTGGTGACGATTGAGGATCTGGTCGAGGAAATCGTCGGCGAGATTGAAGACGAGCATGACGAAGTCAGTGCGCCCCAACTGGCGCTCAAGCCGGATGGCTCACTGATGGCGGATGGCCGCCTGCCTCTTGATGAACTGGAGGGACGCACCGGCAGGCTGCTGGATGACGAAGCCCGTGATTCCGTCGAGACACTGGGAGGTCTGTTGTCCTTCATCGTAGGGCGAGTGCCGGGACGAGGTGAGTTGATTCGCCATGACAGCGGCATTGAGTTTGAAGTGATTGAAGCCGATTCCCGGCGGGTTAAACGGGTGCGTATCCGCAACCTGCCGCCCGTCTCCGGTGAGGCCGCGTGAATCTGAAATCGCTCTCCGGCTGGAAGCTGGCAGCGGTGTTGCTGGCAGCGGGCGGATTGATGGGCTGGGGGCAGGCACCGCTTAACTGGATATGGGTTTCTTTCCTTTCTTTTCCGCTGCTGCTGCTGGCGCTGGAAGGTCAGCAGGGGCGGGCGGCTTTCTGGCGCGGATTCCTGTTCAGCTTCGGCTACTTTCTGTTCGGCCTCTACTGGATTGCCCATGCCATGCTGGTGGATATTCACCAGTTCTGGTGGGCGTTGCCGCTGGCGGTGGCGGGACTGCCGTTCATTCTCTGCCTGTTTCACGCTGCTGGCATCTGGGCCACTCAGAAATGGGGCGGCGAGGGGTTATCCCGCCTTTGTTTCTTTGCGGTATTGTGGAGTGTGGCCGAGCTGGTGCGTGGCCATATCTTCACCGGTTTTCCGTGGCTGCTGACCGGTTATGTCTGGGCCGATGTTGACAACGTCCGCAATCTGGCCGCTTACATCGGCAGCTATGGCCTTTCTTTCTGGGCGGTGCTGTTGGCAAGTCTGGTGCCGCTGGCGCGGATTTCCCGTACGGCGCTGCTGGGGCGCGTCGCGCTGGTGCTGCTGCTGCTCGCCCCGGTTCTTCTGTTGCCGGAAACGGCAGCAGTGCCCACCGGGCAAAGCGTAACCTTGCGGCTGGTGCAGCCCAACATGGCGCAAAGCATCAAGATTGATCCGGTGGCCCGCGAAGCCAATTTCAGTGCCATCCTCGAGCAGACTCGTTTGCCACTCACTCGTGATCCGGTTGATATGGTGATCTGGCCGGAAACGGCGGTGCCCTTCCGTCTGGCCGAGCGGGCGGATATTCGCCAGCTGATCGCCGCGAGTCTGCCGGGGAAAGCGGTGCTGGTGACGGGCGCTATCCGCCGCGAGGGGACACAATTCTTTAACAGTGTTCAAGTACTCAACCATGAAGGGGATGTTGTTGCAGCTTACGACAAAGCCCATCTGGTACCATTCGGCGAGTATATTCCGTTTCGCGATTTTCTGCCTTTTGATCCGATGGCGGGCGGAGTGGATTTCAGCGAAGGCCCCGGCCCGCGTACACTGCAGCTTGATGGTCTGCCGTCCTTCAGTCCGCTCATCTGCTATGAAGTAATTTTCCCGGCGCAGGTGGTCGATCAGCAGAAACGCCCGGATTTGCTGATTAACATTACCAATGACGGTTGGTACGGGCAGACGCATGGCCCCGCCCAGCATCTCGAAATCGCCCGCTTGCGGGCGGTTGAAGAAGGCATCCCGCTCATCCGCGTTGCCAATACCGGCTTCACGGCGGTGGTTGATTCGCACGGAAGAGTAGCGGCCTTACTTCCCCCCTTCCAAAAAGCTGTTCTTGACTTCAACTTGAAGTTGATTGCAGGAACAGCTGCTCGCCCCGGTTCTTCTGTTGCCGGAAACGGCAGCAGTGCCCACCGGGCAA
>CAYSDE010000144.1:0-4817 GCA_964429685.1 uncultured Pseudobdellovibrionaceae bacterium | reverse complement strand
CGCGAGCCGACATTAGCCTCTTCTTTTACCCCATCCAATGCAATTTTTGCCGCTTCCACCTGACTCTGACGGGATGAACGGGTCGCCTGGCTGGTTTCCAGTTGGGCCCAAGCCTGAGTCGCCGCCTCAATCACCGTGCGGTGGGCCGATTCTTCAACGCGCCCGTAACGGGAGACATCCTGCCGCGCCTGACGGATGCGACTCGAAACCGAGCCAGCCTGATAAAGCGGCACACTCAGAGTAAGCAACGCCGTCGCGCTATCGCTGCGGCCATAGGTGGATGACCCGTTGTCATAGCTATGCGCCAAACGCCCGGTTGCTGTCAGCGTTGGCAAACGCTCCCCCTTAACACCATCGAGAATAGCAGAGGCGGCCTCGCTGTTGTTTTTGGCCAGCACCAGTTGGGGATTGGCGTCAACCGCCAGTTCAACTGCTTCATCCAGTGATGTCGGCAGTCCGGCCTCAAGTGCGCCGGGCTTGGTCAGTTTGGCGGGGGCCTGACCAAAGAGATTCTGATAGGCAGCCCGGCTTTCAGTCAGAGCCCCTTCAGATTGAACATGCGCGGCAATCGCCCCGGATAAGCGGGCTTCAGCCTGAGAAACGTCGGTACGGGTTACCTCTCCCACCGAAAAACGATCTTTGGTGGCCTGCAACTGACGGCGCAGCACCTGCTCGTTATTTTTGTTAAGCTCAAGAACGGCTTCGTCGCGAATGACGTTCATATAAGCCTCAACGCCATGTAGCAGCACGGTTTGCTCGGTATTGCGAAGGCTGGCCCTTTGAGCAGCGATAATGCTGTCGGCCTGACGCATGGCGGCCAAAGTCCGCCCGCCCCGATAAAGCGGTTGTGCAACCTCCAACTGGGCAGTGCGCGAGTTATAACGGTCATTGCCCAGAGCCTGCCCATCGGTGCTGGTATGACCGACCGTGGCATTGGCGCTGATGGTCGGGCGATACCCGGCACGAGCCTGTGGGGCACTTTCATCCGCCGAGCGCAGCTCGGCCCGGGCCGCATCAAGATCGGGGTTGGTGGCATAGGCCTTGGAAAGAGCCTCGGTCAAACTCTCCGCGCCCGCACCCGCAGGCAGCAGCCCAACCAGAACGGAAGCCAAAGTCATCATTCGCAGCGTACGCATTTTCACCTCTACACGAGCAGACCCGAAGCTATCACCGCCAAAATGTCATAAAATATAAGAAAATCAATCTGTAAGAATGACTCCCTCACGTACCGAGACAGACAGCAGCACGACTCGGGCCACGCTAAGCTGTTGGCATAAAAAGGGAAACGACGAATCGTGACACGACCGCCACAGGGACTTGGAATATCCGTAACTTAGAAAACGAAGCCCGGCTTGGCCGCAAATCCCGAAAGCAAAGGTAGGCTGGCGTCAAAAAGCGGGCGGGAAGAAACCGTCTCGCCTCTCCTCTCCCAGATTTTTGCCTGACCGCCAAGACCGCGTTTTCCTGCCTCAACCGCAATCAGACGGCCCCCATCAGCCAGTTGAGCCAGCAGCGCTTCAGGCATCACCTCAACCGCGCCCTCAACCAGAATAGCGTTATACGGAGCCTGTTTGAGGTAGCCCGCCGCAAGGGCATTGGCGATCACGACCACATTGGCAACGGCCAGTTTCTGCAGGGCATTTATTGCCGCATACGCCAGCGGAGGAAGGTCTTCAACCGCCACCACCGCTGCACAAAGATGCGAAAGAACCGCCGCCGCATAACCAGTCCCGGCCCCAATATCAAGAACGGTGTCTTCAGGCCTGACCTCAAGCATCTGGATCATGCGGCCCAGCACCATGGGCTCAATCAGGAAACGACCATTGCCGAGAGGCAGGCTGTCATCAATGTAAGCAATATCGCGAGCCGCCTCAGGTACAAACAGCTCCCGCGGTACCGCCCCCATCGCCTCAACCAGACGTTCATCTGTCACCCGGTTGGGGCGCAGCTGACTTTCAACCATGTTAACCCGGGCACGCGAAAAATTCTGCATTCTTAACTCCTCTGGCGCTTCTGTTATACCCCCAGAGATTAAGTTGACCAAGAGCCATAATATGGCTTATACAGCCCCTCTGTGACGCAGCAGGATGGCGCGGTGGCAGAATGGCTATGCAGAGGACTGCAAATCCTTGTATGCCGGTTCGATTCCGGCCCGTGCCTCCATCTACTTGTTCGCAGACGTTCGCAAGCGTCCGCGGGAGTTCAGAAAAGCCCAGCAAATGCTGGGCTTTTTGTTTGTCCTCATTCGTGCTAGTTTTTTGACGTGCTCCTACAGCCACCCAAATTGGGGGCATCGGTGGGGGCATTTCGAGAAACGTGGGGGCATTGATGAAGCTCACAGACAAGGCGTGCAAGACAGCTAAGGCAAAGGAAAAGCCCTATAAGCTGGCCGATGGTGGCGGGCTTTATCTTGAGGTTATGCCCACGGGATCGAAGTGCTGGCGCATGAAATACCGCATATTTGGCAAGGAAAAGCGTCTTGCCATTGGGGTCTATCCGCTGGTCAGTCTGGCGGATGCTAGGCAAAGTCGGGAAATAGCCAAAAAGCAGCTATTGCAGCAAATTGACCCCTCGGATGCTAAGCGGGACGGGCGCCGAGAGGCCCAGAGGAATGCCGATAACACCTTCAAGGCAGTCGCCCTTGAGTGGCATGACGTCAAAAAAGGCGGCGGCTGGAGCGATAAACACACGGCCAATATGCTCCGCCGCCTAGAGCTGGATATTTTCCCCTATCTGGGTAACCGCCCAATAGCGGCGATCACCGCCCCTGACGTATTAGACGCCCTGCGTAAAATTGAGGCACGGGGCGCACTGGATATTGCCGCAAGGGTCAGAAGCATATGCAGCCAGATTTTCCGCTTTGGCATCCAGACGGGCAAATGCCCGGCAGACCATAACCCAGTCATCCATCTGGCCGGTGCCCTCAAGACCCGTAAGACCCAGCATTTCGCGGCGCTGGAAAGCAAAGAGATCCCTTCCCTGCTTCATGCCGTGCATACCAACGATCAGCGGCTACATGGCACCACTCGCCACGCCATCCTGTTCAATCTGCTAACATTCGTTCGCCCCGGCGAATTGCGCGAAGCGCGCTGGGATGAAATCGATTTTGAGGAAGGACTTTGGACTATACCCGCCGAGCGGATGAAAATGCGCCGCGTCCACCTTGTGCCTCTCTCCAAGCAAGCCATTGCAATCCTGAAAGAGCAGCGGGATAAAAATCAGCACATTAATACGCCTTGGGTTTTCCCCAGCCCGATCCGTCCCCGCGACCCAATGAGTGATGGCACGGTGCTGGTAGCACTAAAGCGTATGGGATTTAAAGACCGCATGACAGCCCATGGCTTTCGCGCCCTCGCCCGCACCACAATCCGGGAACAACTGGATTATGAGCCGGACGTGATCGAAGCCCAGCTTGCCCACAAGGCCGCCGGGCCACTGGGCGAAGCCTATAACCGCGCCCAGCACCTGACCAAGCGCAAGCGGATGATGCAAGAATGGGCCGACTATATCGATACGCTGGCCAGCAGTGGGAAGGTGATTAAGGGAAGGTTTGGGAAGACAGCCTGAAGTTACGCACTCTAACAGAAAAAGCATAAACTGATGTATCGAGCTAAGCCTTTTTCTCAAAGTCTTTGCAGGTGTGGGGGGCTTGCTTGTATCAGAACATTTTAGACATTGAGCGAACTCGAAGAATAGCCTTAACGCCCCTAATCGTTATCCATTTCTGATCTTGGCGCGAGTCTGGAGGCGAGCTGTAATTTTATTGTATAGATCGGCCTGCTCAGCTTCATGATCTTGGAAGTGGATAGCGATCGAATAGGGCTCCTTATCCAATACATCCTCTCCCAGCTTTATAGTCTTCAGCCAATAAATCGAGGGTCGCGTCCGGCGAGAGTCCGTTATCCCGGCACAGATAGACAGCCTGAAGCGTGGTTAAGTCGCCCCCCTGCCCTTCAATAGCTGCCGGGTATGCCTTGAGCGCACTGCGGGTCAGGTTCATGTTGGTTTCAGAATCATCATATTCGGCCAAGCCCTTGTCGAGCTGAGCGGACTGACGGCGAATCAGGTCGATCAGGTCGGCAGGCGCGGCCCGCAAATCGTGGGGGGTGCCTTTGATGACCCGGTAAGGCTTCAGCGTTTCCGGATGAATTGATCCGGGGCCAACGACTTGGCGGCCACCGCTCTTGAATTCAACACCCGGGTATTCGTCTTTGAATTCGTTACGGATGCGCATATTAGAGGGTTTACGGAGATAATAGTGGCGACCACCACCTATGCCACCAGTCTCGACGATCAAGCCACATAGCTGTTCAAGATTGATACAAAGGTCAATCTCTAATTTTCTGATCGAGTCTTCGCCGTCCCGGTAATTTCTGGGGTCTGCATCGATGACCAAGGTATCGTGGTCGAGCACGATCCCGTAATTGTGGGGGAATTTTTTCAGGTTCGGATTCGGGGTATGTTTGACTTTCGTAAAACCGTAACCCGGGATTTTCCCTTTCAAATTAAAGTCAACCGGGCTGTGGTTATCATCCCGATGACCGAGTCGGCACAGACGGAAGCCAGCCTCGGCAAAATCGATGATGAGCTGTTGCTTCAGGGTCAGCTTGCGGGACATCTTAATTGCCCCCATTTTCGTTAATATCAGGCAGCATACCAAGCCATACTTTCAAAGCTGCGCGGGTTATAATGGTGCGAGATCCGCACTTTTTGGCTCGTAGCCTGCCTAACTTGATCTCGGCATACAATCGGGTGCGTTTGATGTGCCTCTCCCCAAAAACTAGATCAGAGACAGTGAGAAAATTCCTGTAATCTGG
>CAYSDE010000143.1:0-4919 GCA_964429685.1 uncultured Pseudobdellovibrionaceae bacterium | reverse complement strand
AAACCGGGGGGCTGAATGCCCTCATTGTCGATTCAACCGCGCTGCCCGAACAGGTGACGGACGATGTGCTGCAAAGCGCATTTGACAGCGCCGGGCAGCGTTGCTCTTCCTTGCGTGTCCTTTTCCTGCAGGAAGATGTCGCCGACAGAATGATCGACATGCTGACCGAGGCGATTGCTGAATTGCAGATCGGCGACCCGCTGCAGCTTTCCACCGATCTCGGCCCGCTGATCGACGCCAACGCCAAAGCCGCGCTGGAAACCCATATCAGCCGCATGACCGAGGAAGCCACGCTGCTGTATAAAGGAACAGTGCCGGAAGCCTGCGCCTATGGCGCTTTCTGCGCGCCGCATGTGTTTGAAATCCCGCAGCTTGACCTGCTGCAGCGCGAAGCCTTCGGCCCCGTTCTGCATATCATCCGCTGGCAGCGCGACCGGCTGGACGAGGTGGTCGAGGCCATCAAGCAAAGCGGCTACGGACTTACCGGCGGCATCCATTCCCGGCGCGAAGGCTTCGTGCATGATCTGGCCCGACGTCTGCCGGTCGGCAATCTCTACATCAACCGCAACATCATCGGCGCCATCCCCGGCGTCCAGCCCTTCGGCGGCGAAGGCCTCTCCGGCACCGGCCCCAAAGCCGGCGGCCCGCATTATGTGCGGCGCTTCACCACCGAGCGGATACTAACGATCGACACCACGGCAGCGGGCGGCAATGCGTCGCTGCTGATGCTGGAGGAGTGAAATCCCCTCTCCCGCTTGCGGGGGAGGGTTAGGGTGGGGGCCGCCTCAGCGTTGGCGAGAGTTTTTTTGGGGGGGGGGGAGAGGTTTGGAGAGGGGGCCCCTCCCCCTCCTCCTTCCGGACGGCAGAGCCGTCCTTCAGGAAAAGGGGTAGGGTGCAGGGAAGGGGAAAAACCCGCTGCCCCTCCACCATTCATTTTAGCCAACGCTCCGCCCCGCCGCGAAGCGGCTTTTTTTACAAAATTTCAGGACACAAAAAATCCGGCTGTGCGCGCGCAGGCAGCCGGATGACGTCGAATGTCAATATGCCATAAGGGTGGGGAAAAGTCAAGATATTCCCGTTCTGTTCCTGATGACTCTGGGGCGAATATAGTCCCCTGTGTTTTCACGCAATCATTTGCATAGCCCACGGCCAGCGCGTTGTTGTTAGTTCGTGCCAAGTATTGGCCGCTGTATATGCCATCTGTGCGTCGGTAGACAGGAAAATGAAATACCGCACGGTTCCCGGGCTTGCGATGACGGCAAAGGGTTGAGAAGCTAACTTGAGATGCTTTTGAAGGAAGTTGAGTCGCGTTTGCGCCTGCACCTGTTTGCCTGCGCTGCGATCCATATGTTGGTAAAGCAAAACAGACTGACCCCGCTTGAGATGCATGCCAACCTCATCGAGCGTGGCGAATTTGTTGCCTTTTTCATCGTGCGGATGAGTGCTGGTCACTTGGTAGCCATTATCAGGATCAAGGAAGACCAACTCGGCATCCTTCAGATGATTGAGTGAGCGGTTAAACCAGTCTTGGCGTACAGAGCGGCGCTCGTCTTTTGATGTCAGTCCGGCATAATTCAGGGGATGATTCCAGAAGAGAGTATCATCAGGCAGAAGCCCCGATTGCTCCAGCATAGCGATAGACCGGGTTTGCGCTGTTGCTTCGGCCAGCAGGTCGCAAAGCTGGGCGTCGGCTTTGCGGTAGGGTTGCTTAAGGCGAAAGTTATTGTGTTTGCCATCGCCGTTATGGCTTTCATCAGCACATTTATACCAGTTAACGCCAAGACGTACAGTTCTTGGGAGCGCCCTGAGAAGCGCCAACTTCATCAAGTCCCCAACATCTCCCGCGTAACGATCCTGCATAGTGTCTCCGATCATTTCCCGGCAAAACTTCCTACTCCATGCTATAAGACCCGCCACGATCTCTCAAGCTGGAATTAATTCGCTTCACTACCGAGCGGATTCTACCCATTGATACCACGGCGGTGGGCGGCAATGCCTCGCTGCTGATGCTGGAGGAGTGATTACTGATACGGTTTGGCGATCAGGGCGTAGGAATCGAGTTCCGGGTTATAATGGCGCAGAACCCGCTCGACTTCGCCATTATTGAGCAAATAGCGGAAGCTGACATCCAGCAGGCTCTTCAGCTGTTGTTCATTGCGGGCCACGGCCAGCGCGGGAGCAGGCATCACGCGCACCGGATGGTCGGTCAGAGCGCGCAGCTGGCCGGGATTGTGATCCAGGTAGCCCCGCGCTGATCCTAGTTGCAGGAAGGTTACATCAGCTTTGCCAGTCCCCACCGATAACAGCATCTGGCTGACATCGCTAAGTTGCGGCAAACGGTAGGCCTTGGCATTGGCATAGCTTTCTCTGGCCACACTCTCACCATATTCCCCGTCAATGACGGCGATTGTCATGCCGGGATTATTGAGTTTGCCAAGGTTAGTATCAAAGCGGTGATCCTCGGTGCGCACAAAAGCATAGTGAATTCCGTAATTGATGGGGACAGTAAACAGGGCCATGCGGGCGCGGGCTGGGCTTTCCCACAGACCCGAACACAGCGCGTCGTACTTGCCGCTGTAAAGTCCATCGAACATGTCAGCGAAACCGACTTCCGTTACCCATTCTACCTTGAGGTCAAGCAGTGTGGCAGCTTTCTCGGTCAGATCCACAATGGTACCGGACAGGGCGCCGGTATTGGCATCTTTTATGGTTTCAGGCGGGTAAACAATATAGGCACAACGCAAAACGCCGGTTCTCATCACGCGGTCATAAGCACTTTCGGAATTCCCTGCCGCCCACGCCAACGGGCTGAACAGGCAGAGTATCAGAATAAGCAGAATCTTTTTCATGTAACCTCCGGTGGCTTGATGGTGCGATGATGACCATTTCACCGCGAGACATCAATAAAAACTGTATTTTAACCATTAAAGTACGTATAATACGCCCTTATAAGGCGGATGGAGGAAAGTCAGCATGATTACAACCGGGCAAATCAAAGCAGCGCGGGCCTTGCTGGGCTGGCGGCAGGAGGATCTGGCGGCGCGGAGCGGAATTTCGCTGACTGCCATCAACAAGCTGGAGCGTGAACTGGTTTCATCGCGCAAATTCACGCTGGATGTATTGCAGCAGACCTTTGAACGGGACGGGGTAGAATTTACCGAAGGGCCGGGGCTGCGCCTGACTGACAACGTTTTCAGCCAGCAGACTTTCACCGGTAAACAGGCACCCATCCAGCTGCTGGATGATATCTTTGCCGTGATGAAAGAGAAGGGCGGCGAGGTGCTGCTGAGCGGCATTGATGAATCCGTCTGGGAAGACTACCGGGAGTACGTGCAGCTTCATCAGCAACGGATGAAAACCCATAACATCAAATGGCGGGCGTTACTTTGCGAAGGCGATACGGATTTTCTGCCCGGTAGCGCGGTCAAAACCCGCTACCGCTGGATTCCCGAGAGTCTGTTTACCCAGCTCCTCTATTATGTCTACGCGGATCGCTTCGCGCTGGTGCTGTGGGGCAAGCCCATCCGCATCACCATCATCCGCAACAAGCTGGTCGCAGAAAGTTTCCGCCGCCAGTTCGAAATGAACTGGAAGAACGGGAAAGTTCCGAAATAGCGGTATGAGCCGAGGTGGACTCCGGCCTTCGCCGGAGTGACGGAGGTGGTGAGGTGGATGGGGGAGAGTCTTTTGGCGTGCAGACGCAAGCACCCCCTCCCTAACCCTCCCCCGCTGCGCGGGAGAGGGGATAAAACCTGCTTCTTGGCGCGGGGAAGAGAGGGCTGGAAATGGCCAGTCAATCCGTGCTAAACGCTTTCCACCATGACCCCGACCGAAGAAATCACCCGCCGCCGCACCTTTGCCATTATCGCGCATCCTGACGCGGGCAAGACCACGCTGACCGAAAAGCTGCTGCTGTTCGGGGGGGCGATTCAGCTGGCGGGCGCGGTCAAGGCCAAGGGCGATGCTCGCCGGGCGCGGTCGGACTGGATGGCGGTGGAGCGGGAGCGCGGGATTTCGGTTGCGACCTCGGTGATGAATTTCGAGTATAACGACAAGGTCTTCAACCTGCTCGACACGCCGGGCCATCAGGATTTTTCGGAAGACACCTACCGTACCCTGACGGCGGTTGACAGCGCGGTGATGGTGCTGGACGGCGCCAAGGGTATTGAAAGCCAGACCCGCAAGCTGTTTGAAGTCTGCCGCCTGCGCGATGTGCCGATCATCACTTTCATCAACAAGCTCGACCGCGAAAGCCGCGACCCGCTCGATCTGCTGGACGAGATTGAGCAGACGCTGGCGCTGTCGGTGACGCCCGCCAGCTGGCCCATTGGCATGGGGCAGGATTTCAAGGGCTGCTACGACATTCTACGCGACCAGATTTTGTTGTTCGACCGCAAGCAGGGCAAGCGCATTGCCGACGCCGTCCATTGCAGCGGCCTCGACGATCCCAAGATTGATGAAATCATCGGCGCTGATTATGCAGCGCGGCTGCGTGAACAGGTGACGCTGGTGCGCGAAGTCTGTCCGCCCTTCAATCTGCAGAGTTATCTGGAGGGGCATCTGACGCCGGTTTTCTTCGGCTCCGCCATCAATAACTTTGGCGTGCGCGAATTGCTGCAGGGTCTGGCCGATTATGCGCCGCCGCCGCGCACCGCGCCGGCGATTGGCCGTCAGGTGACGCCGGATGAGCCCGCCACCACCGGCTTTGTCTTCAAGGTGCAGGCCAATATGGATCCCAAGCACCGCGACCGCATCGCCTTTGTCCGCCTCTGCTCCGGCCACTTCAAACGCGGGCAGAAGCTGCGCCATGTGCGCGCCAACAAGGATATGGCGGTCAATAATGCGGTGATGTTTCTGGCGCGTGACCGCGAGCTGGCCGAAGACGCCTGGCCGGGTGATATTATCGGCATTCCCAATCA
>CAYSDE010000142.1:0-4976 GCA_964429685.1 uncultured Pseudobdellovibrionaceae bacterium | reverse complement strand
CTACAAACCTCCCGAGACTTTCGAGCAAAACTATTTCACCACCCACAGCCCGGAGACTCTCTTAAATCTCGCTTGCTAAATGGGGGGCATTACACTTTTCCCAACGTGGGTCCCGGTCTGCGCCGAGATGACGCAGGAGAGGTGAATCCCTGTTCTGTTGAAATGCTTTAAAGCGCCCGAGGTTCAGTTCCGGCGGGAGACGCTTTTTTGGCAATTTGTCGATCATGCTTTTCCATCGCGTTTTGGATTATCCAAGCGGTAGAAAAATGTGCGGCTTTTTCTGGTTTCATTACTGCCAGCATGAAGGCCAACATTGCAGTTTGAACTTTCTTGACGTTATTAATCGGCAATCCCCGCGTGGCGAGCCTGCTATACTGTGTGCGCAGACCGGAGTTTTCGTTGCTCTCACTACTCGTTATATAAGGCAGAAGCACTGGGGCGTCAGAAGCCAGATAGAAGCTCATACTTGCGATAGGAATCCACGGGCAGCCATCCGCCATGCTTCCTGCGGGGCCCGGTTCATCAATTTGAGTGCCATATTCTATAGAGGCGATGCTTTTGCCTGTGCCCACGCTAAAGCTTAGTGTCGGGTGAGAGTTGTCAGTTTTCCCAGCACGAGCAACTTGTTCTGAAAATGGCTTTAATTTTCTTTCCAAGTCGAAGAGTGTTGCAATATGAGGGTGTGAAAGAATGAGTGCTTCTCTAAGGACATCCGTTGTCATGTGATGCTTACTTTCTGCTAATTTGAAACAAACTGGCGGAACATAGAGAATCGCTATGAGCGAAGTCAACACAAACCAGCAGAAGAATTCTGCATATTTCTGTTAACAATTAGGCAGCCGCCTAAACCTCCCGCTTCGCTTCTCCACCCAGTGCGGCCTGAGCTGCGGCGAGGCGGGCAATGGGGACGCGGAAGGGTGAGCAGGAGACGTAATCCAACCCGGTTGCGGCGCAGAAGGCAATAGAAGCCGGGTCGCCGCCATGTTCACCGCAGATGCCGATCTTGAGGGCAGGGCGGGTTTTGCGGCCGCGTTCGACGGCGATTTCTATCAATTCGCCGACACCTTCAATATCCAGCGAGACAAAGGGATCCTGTTGCAGAACACCCTGCCGGATATAGTCGGGCAGGAAGTTCCCGGCGTCATCGCGGGAGAGGCCGAAGGTGGTCTGGGTTAGGTCGTTGGTGCCGAAGCTGAAAAACTCGGCGGCTTCAGCCAACTCGTCCGCTCGCAGGGCAGCGCGGGGCAATTCGATCATGATGCCGATCAGATAGGCTTTGACACCCATTTCAGCAGCAACCCGCACCGCCATCGCTTTCAGAATATCCAGCTCGGCACGGGTGGCGATCAGCGGGAACATGATCTCCGGGACAATGGCGGCGTTGACTTGCTTCACCGCCGCAAAAATCGCCCGTACCTGCATTTCATAGATTTCGGGATAGGTAATACCAAGGCGGCAGCCGCGATGTCCCAGCATCGGATTGGACTCAGTGAGAGCCAGAACGCGCTGACGGAGTTTTTCCGGGGCGAGGCCGCTCGCTGCGGCTAGTGCGGCAATCTCGGCCTCGGTGTGGGGCAGAAATTCATGCAGCGGCGGATCCAGCAGACGAATGGTGACTGGCAGCCCTTCCATGATGCGGAACAGCTTGACGAAATCACCGGTCTGCATCGGTTCCAGCTTGGCCAGTGCCTTGCGTCGTCCGGCTTCATCTTCGGCCAGAATCATTTCCCGCACAACGGAGATACGGTCTTCATCAAAGAACATATGCTCGGTGCGGCACAAGCCAATGCCTTCCGCGCCGAATCTGCGGGCGGTTTCGGCATCCTGCGGGGTTTCGGCATTGGCGCGGACTTTGAGGGTGCGGACAGCATCCGCCCAACTCATCAACTCACCGAAGTCACCGGAGAGCGTGGTTTGAATGACCGGGACGGCTCCCAGCATGACCTCCCCCGTTGCTCCGTCCAGCGTGATGATGTCTCCGGCCTTGAGGATGCTGCCCCGGCTGGTCAGCGTTCCGGCCTTGAGGTCGATTCGCACTTCCCCGGTTCCGGCGACACAGGCGCGGCCCATGCCGCGTGCTACCACCGCCGCATGACTGGTCATGCCGCCCCGGGTGGTGAGAATGCCAACAGCGGCGTGCATCCCGCCAATATCCTCCGGGCTGGTTTCCACCCGGCAGAGAATGACTCTCTCGCCCTTCTGGCCCTGTGCTTCCGCTTCTTCAGCGGTGAAGACAATCTTGCCGCTGACGGCGCCGGGCGAGGCGGGCAGACCTTTGGCAATCACCTTCTTGACCGCTTTGGGATCAAGCGTGGGATGCAGCAGCTGTTCGAGGGAGGCAGGCGTGATCCGGCGGATGGCTTCCTTTTTGTCAATCAGCCCTTCGCGCACCATATCGCACGCCACCTTGAGGGCAGCCTGCGCGGTGCGTTTGCCGTTTCTGGTCTGCAGCATGAAGAGTTTGCCGCGCTGCACGGTGAATTCGATGTCCTGCATATCGTGATAATGGGCTTCAAGCCGCGCCCGCACTTCCAGCAACTGCTGGTAAATCTCCGGCATGGCGGTACTCATCTGGGCGATGGTCAACGGGGTACGAAGTCCGGCCACCACATCCTCGCCCTGTGCATTCACCAGATACTCGCCATAGAACGCATTTTCGCCGGTCGAGGGATTGCGGGTGAAGCCGACGCCGGTCGCGCAATCCTCGCCCATATTGCCGAAGACCATAGCCTGCACGCTAACCGCCGTGCCCCAGCTTTCGGGAATGTCATGCAGGCGGCGATAGGTGATGGCGCGCTGATTCATCCAGCTGCCGAATACCGCGCCAATGGCGCCCCATAATTGCTGATGCGGATCGGCAGGGAAGGGGCGTCCGGTTTTGTCCAGCACCAGTTGCTGATAGCGGGCGACAATCTGCTTCCAGTCTTCCGCCAGCAATTCGGTATCGGTTTTGACGCCGCGAGCGCGTTTGGCGTCATCAATAATATCTTCAAAGTCATGATGCTCCAGATTTAACACCACCGAGGCATACATCTGGATAAAGCGCCGCCAGCTGTCATAGGCAAAGCGGGCATCGCCGGAACGCTTGGCCAGCCCCGCTATGGTCTGCTCGTTCAGACCGAGATTGAGGATGGTATCCATCATTCCCGGCATGCTGGCGCGGGCGCCGGAGCGCACCGAAAGCAGCAACGGATTCTCGGCATCGCCAAAGCCGCAGCCCAGTTGTTTTTCGATTTCGGCCAGCGCTGTCATGACCTGTTCGGTCAGCTCCGCCGGATAGGTTTGTTTGTTCTCGTAGAACAAGCTGCAAACCTCGGTGGTGATAGTGAAGCCGGGCGGCACTGGCAGGCCGATGGCGCTCATTTCGGCCAGATTGGCCCCTTTACCGCCGAGGAGGTCTTTCATCCCGGCCCGCCCTTCTGCCTTGCCACTTCCGAAGCTGTAAAGCCATTTGTTAACGGGTGCAGTTTTGAGGGCTGGTTGCATGATTCGCTCCTTCCGGGTCAGTCTAATCTGCGCTAGGTGTGATGCAAGCAGTATCAAGGGAGATTATCATGACCTCACAGATTTTTGTATTCGATGACCTGCACCCGGAAGACAATGCAATGTTGCAGGCGCTCTATAGCCGCTCGCCCAGCTCTGTCGTCAGTCACCTTGAGAAGGTGAAGGAGTCGGGTAGCGGCAAATTCATGGAACGCTATTATGTTGGCTATGGTCATGCCTCGATTGGTGATTGCGGCTCGACCACCATCTATATCGAGAATGTATCGATGCTGGTGGCCAAAGCCATTCAGGATCATCCGCTTTATAGCGGGCAGGAAGCTTCAACCCGCTATCTCGATTTTGCTGCCCAGCCGCAGATAGACCCCTATGGCAAACCGGAAAGCGCCCGCATTCAGCAGCAGTGGATCATGCTGTATAACGCCTTCATGCCCAAGGTGAAGGCCGCGCTGGCCGAGCGTCATCCCTATAATCCGGCCGATTATAAAACCGAAAAGATGTGGGAAAGCGCGATTGCCGCCCGGGCTTTCGATACGCTGCGCTGTCTGCTGCCTGTTGGTACCGGCACGCTGCTGAGCTGGCATACCAATCTTCGGCAGGCGAGGGATCATCTCCGCCGTTTGGTCCATCACCCGCTGCCGGAAGTGCAGGAGGTGGCCCGCTCAATCTATGCCAGTCTGCTGAAGAAATATCCCAACAGCTTCAACACCGATGATCTCAACCCGGAGAGTTTGCGCAACGCCGAGCGCAATGCCTTTTCTGATGAAGATGCGATTGCCGATCATGTGTTGCTGCCGGAATCGGTGTTGAGGACTTCCGATAGTGTCCGTCTCAAGGCGGGTGAGGTGGTGGCGGATACATCGCTGCTGAATGCCCCGGCCGCCCGTGTCGCCGAAGGGGCGATGATGGCGGCTCGTCCGCAGGGCGCGCCGCCGCCGCGTCGTTTACTGAAATATGGCGTTTATAATCTGAACTTCCTGCTTGATTTTGGTTCGTTCCGCGATTTGCAGCGTCACCGCAACGGCTACGGCCCGGTGCCGCTGGTAGGCCCGCAATTCGGGTTCCACAGCTGGTATCTGGAAGAGCTGAAATCGCTGCTGTCGGCGTCGGACCATGCGGCGCTTACCAGCACCATTAACGCCCAGTTTGCCGCGATCAAGGCGCTGAACGGCTCGCCGCTGCTCGACCAGTATCTTTACCCGATGGGGATGGCCTGCCTGTGCCAGCTGACCTATTCCATCCCGCAGATGGTCTATGTGGCTGAATTGCGCTCCGGCAAGACCGTGCATCCCAGCCTCCGCCCGATTGCTCAGGCCATGGCGCGGGTGCTGCGGGAGACTCTGCCAGAACTGAAACTCTATTTCGACGAGTCCGGCGACGCCTTCTCGGCCAAACGCGGTCAGCAGGATATTGTTGAGAAGCACTGGCTCACGGCCATCACCATCGTACCCATGACCACCGGATTATCATGATCA
>CAYSDE010000141.1:0-5096 GCA_964429685.1 uncultured Pseudobdellovibrionaceae bacterium | reverse complement strand
AACAGCTATGACCAGCTTTTCCCGCTCTACCGCAGCGAAAATATTACCCGCTCTTATACGCGGGCGCACAGCACCTATCTGGAACTTGCCGCCGAACTGGGGTTGCCCGCCGCGCTTCTGTTTTTTCAGTCTTATCTGCTGATTGGCGTGCGCTTGTTCAAAGGTGTCCTTATTCGTCGCCAGCAGGCTATTTATCCGGTGATCGGGCTGGCGGTGCTGGCACAGGCGGCGGCACATAGTCTGGTCGATTTCAGCTTCCAGACTCCGGCCAACGCGGCGGGGCTGGCTATTTTACTCGGGCTGGGAGTCGCCCAGTCCTGGAGCAGCCGCGAGCAGGCGTGACAGCGGCCAGCCCCGCCGCTCCCGCGTCAGCTCCAGTATTCCCAGCTTGCTGAGGCCATAAATATCGACCCGGCAGGGATCCTCTCGGGTGGCGTCCCGCAGCACGTCGCAAAGGCCGCGATCCGGCTTGCCGACCAGATCAACCAAAATGATGCCGGACAGGTTACGCAGCCGCAGTTGCCGCGCCACTTCCTGCAAGGCTGCCCGGTTGAGGGCAGCGGGAGCCAGCGTCCCGTTGACGTCGATCACGGTCGCGGCTTCGGTCTGGTCAATCACCAGCAAACCGCCTTTGAAGGCAGCCATGCGAGAGGTCAGGGCACTGATCCGTGCATTCAGGTCAAGCCGCTCAAAATCTTCGGCAGAAACAATTTTGACAGGAACAGCAGTTCCACTTAATCGCGCCACCGCATCCGGCCCGTCTTCCAGAAAACGTGGAGCCCCACTGGCCTCGCCCATAAGCGGTTTGACAACCGCCTGTTTGCTCCCCATCGCCGGGGCCACCCATTCAACCAGCAGCAGTTCACCGGCTTTGACTTTGGGGGCGGACAGAAAAGCGCTTTGCCCGCCGCCGAGATCAAGTTCAGCAACCTTCAGGGCGGTATTGAGGCGGAGGACTTTGGCGACATAACGCGCCCCGGCCCGCGGGGCACAGGCTTCATGATCCACTTCCAGCGCCAGCAGCTTTTTGCCGGAGAGCAGAACGGCACGGGTGAGTCCGCCCTCGCGGCAGACCCAGATTTCAGAAGGGATAGCCATGACTCTTCAACAAATTGGCAACTTCGAAAACCGGCAGGCCGATGATGGTACTGGCATTGCCGCGCATGCCCTTGATATACAGCCCGGCCAGCCCCTGAAAGGCGTAACTGCCCGCCTTGTCTTTCCACTCATCCGTGCGGTCAAGATAGGTATCAATCACCGCATCCGGCATGCGGACAAACTGCACCACACTCTCTACCAGTTTGGTAGCGATTTTGCCGTCCGGTCGCACCAGCCCTACCGCCGTCATCACGCCATGGCGGCGACCTTGCAGTAACTGCCAGTTTTTGCGGGCCTGAGCGCGGTCAGCGGTTTTGTGCAGAATCCGCACCCCGACCGCGACCACGGTATCGCCGGTCAGCACAAAATCACCGGGATATTTGGGGGAAATCTTTTCAGCTTTTTCGCGGGCCATACGCAGCGCGTAGAGGCGGGGCGGCTCATCCTTCCGCTCGCTCTCGTCAATATCGGCTGCGTCAACGACATCAGGAATAATCCCGACCTGCTCCAGCAACATTTTGCGGCGCGGCGAGGCAGAAGCGAGGATGAGGCGGGGTGGCATGCCTTTAGCCAGTAGCACACCCCGCCTCATCGCAAAAGTCCGCAAAATGGTGATCCGACCCTATCTTTACTTTTTAGACGAGGTTAGCTAACGGACGGCGCGGCTTTCTTACCAGTAACAGCAGGGAGTACCTTCGCGCCAGCCTCAATAACGGCCTGCTTCTGTGCAGGGGAAGCTGTACGCGCAAGGTTAAAAAAAAGGGCTTCAACCTGTTCTGGAGTTGGTTGCGTCTGGGTATTCTTGTTCTGCATGGCTTCTCTCACTTTCCAATAGGGCAAAGAATTAACATAAGGCATTAAATCATAATCAACTCGTTAAATACAAGCCTTGTTTATGGTTAACCGGCCATCCGGGTGCGTAAGGCACTCAGGGCTTCGGTCGCCTTGCCGCCATCGGGACCGCCGGCCTGCGCCATTTCGGGACGGCCACCGCCACCCTTGCCGCCGCAGACTTCTGCCGCCGTCTTGACCAGATCAACCGCGTTGAATTTGCCAGCCAGATCAGCGGTGACGCCGACCACGATGGAGGCCTTGCCCTCCGCCGTGGAAATCAGGGCAACGACGCCGGAGCCGATCAGCTTTTTCAACTCGTCTGCCATCGGCTTGAGGTCTTTGGCGGGGAGGTCAACCACGCGGGCATCCAGCTTGATGCCGCCGACCTCCTGCACCGCTGCGG
The DNA here is from genome assembly GCA_964429685.1 of uncultured Pseudobdellovibrionaceae bacterium. Taxonomy (GTDB): domain Bacteria; phylum Pseudomonadota; class Alphaproteobacteria; order UBA2400; family UBA2400; genus CAYSDE01. The sequence goes on along the minus strand of CAYSDE010000141.1, from coordinate 2,761 downwards.
CAGAAGAACTGCCACCTCCGGCCATCGCCAGCTTACGGCGCAGTTCGGTGATTTCTTTTTCGAGAGCGCGGCGGTCGTCCACCAGTTGCTGCACGCGGGCGGGAACGTCCTGCACCGGGGCGCCGAGGGTTTGGGCCAGCGTGCTGGTCAGGCTCTGCAGTTCGCCCAGATAGGTAAGAGCGCCGCTGCCGGTCAGACCCTCGAGACGGCGCACACCCGCCGAGACGGCACTTTCCCCGATAATCTTGAACAGGCCAATTTCACCGGTGTTTTTGACATGAGTGCCGCCGCACAGTTCGAGCGAGAAGGGTTTTTTGCTGCCCTCGTCCACGCCGCCCATGCTGATAACGCGCACTTCATCGCCATATTTTTCGCCAAACAGGGCCATGGCTCCGGCTTCAATCGCCTCGTCAGGCGTCATCAGGCGGGTGACGACTTCGCTGTTGCGGCGGATGCGGGCATTGACCTCGGCTTCAACCGCCGCGATGTCTTCGGTGGTCAGGGGCTTGGGCTGGGAGATGTCAAAGCGGAACCGCTCCTCACTGACTAGCGAGCCCTTTTGCATCACATGCTCACCGAGGCGGCGGCGCAGTGCTTCATGCAGCAAATGGGTGGCCGAGTGATTGCCGCGCACAGCGGCGCGATGGTCGGCATCCACACTCATGAACAGGGCGTCGCCCAGCTTGACGGTACCGCTCACCATGCTGGCCTTGTGCAGATGCATCCCGAGCTGTTTCTGGGTATCGCTGACCTTGAGCAGAGCGCCGGCAGCGGTGCGGATTTCGCCGACATCACCAACTTGCCCGCCGCTTTCGCCATAGAAGGGAGTCTGGTTGGCAACCAGCCAGAAGTCACCGCTGCTGCTGTCTGCCGTGGTGATTTTCTTATCGCCTTTGACAAGCGCCACAACCGCACCCTCGGCAGTCAGTGTTTCATAGCCGAGGAATTCCGTCGCGCCGACTTCTTCTTTGAGGTCGAACCAGTGCTTGCCGGTGGCAGCTTCGCCCGACCCGGCCCAAGCCTTGCGGGCATCGGCCTTCTGTTTGTTCATAGCGGCGGTGAAGCCGTCAACATCAACACTGCGCTGATGGCTCTTCAGCACATCTTCGGTCAGATCAAGCGGGAAGCCGAAAGTGTCATAAAGCTTGAAAGCAATATCACCGGGCAGCGGCGCGCCTACGGGCAGCTTGGCCACTTCGTCTTCCAGCAGTTTAAGGCCGCGTTCCAGCGTTGCCTTGAAGCGGGTTTCTTCGCTCTTCAGGGTTTCTTCAATCAGGGCCTGGCCGCGTTTCAGCTCGGGATACTGGCTGCCCATTTCCGCAATCAAAGCAGGAACCAGCTTCCACATCAAAGGCTCTTTCGCGCCGAGAATATGGGCGTGGCGCATGCCCCGGCGCATGATGCGACGCAGGACATAGCCGCGTCCTTCATTGCCCGGCAACACACCTTCGGCGACGAGGAAGGCAGAGGTACGCAGATGATCGGCAATCACCCGCAGGCTGAATTTGCTGGGGCCGTCAGGCTCGGTGCCAGTGGCGCGGGCGGCGGCCATCACCAGCGCCCGTAGAATATCGGTATCCCAGATGCTGGTTTTGCCCTGCAGCACCGAAGCGATGCGCTCCAGCCCCATGCCGGTATCCACCGAGGGTTTGGGCAGTTTGGTCATCGAGCCGTCAGGATGACGCTCGAACTGCATGAAGACGTTGTTCCAGATTTCAACAAAGCGGTCACCCTCGGCGTCCGGGCTGCCGGGCGGGCCGCCTGCGACCGAGGGGCCGTAATCATAGAAAATTTCCGAACAGGGGCCGCAGGGGCCGGTATCGCCCATCGCCCAGAAATTGTCCGAGGCATAACGGGCGCCCTTGTTGTCGCCAATGCGGACGCAGCGCTCGGCGGGCACGCCGATTTCCTTGGTCCAGATGTCATAAGCCTCATCGTCTTCGGCATAAACCGTGACCCACAGCCGGTCTTTGGGAATGCCAAAAACATTGGTGACCAGATCCCACGCATAGGTCAGCGCCTCACGTTTGAAATAATCACCAAACGAGAAATTGCCGAGCATTTCAAAGAAGGTCAGATGACGGTCAGTATAGCCGACATTATCAAGATCATTATGCTTGCCGCCAGCGCGGACGCTTTTCTGCGAAGTGGTGGCACGCACATAGCTGCGTTTTTCCTGCCCGGTGAAAAGATTCTTGAACTGCACCATGCCTGAATTGGTGAACATCAGGGTGGGATCATTGCGCGGCACCAGCGGACTGGCCTCTACCTCGCTATGGCCCTTGCCGACAAAATAATCGAGGAAAGCGCGGCGGATCTGGCTGGTGGTGGCGTTGTGCAATTTGCTGGTCATTCTGGAACTCCCTTAATCCCTGCAGTTTTTAAAGCAAATTCCGAGCAGAGGGAACTGGAAATTCCATCTGCGACGACGTATTTGCGGAAATAAAGAGTCAGGGAAACCGGGCTTTGTTCATAATGGATGCGGCCTAACCAAGGCTGAACTTTGCCACCAGTTCAATATGCCCGGACCACAGGAACTGGTCGACGGGTTGCACCCATTCCAGCTTATAGCCAGCCTTTACGAGGGTTTCTGCATCGCGGGCGAAGGTGCCGGGGTTGCAGGAGACGCCGATAACGGTGGGGACGCCGCTGGCGGCAATCTCGGCAACCTGCGCTGTGGCCCCGGCCCGGGGCGGGTCGAAAACAATGGCGGAGAAGTCTTTCAGTTCGGCGGCCATGACCGGATCGCGGAAGAGGTCAC
>CAYSDE010000140.1:0-5128 GCA_964429685.1 uncultured Pseudobdellovibrionaceae bacterium | reverse complement strand
GACGGGTGTGGGCGTGCCGGAAGAGGCATTCGTGCCACCTGCAGCGGTAGGATTAAGGGTGTTGGCGCTGGCGGCGGGGGGCGGGATGAGGCCGGACAGCCAGGTCAGGGTGCGGTCAGGCAGGAGGATAATCAGCTTGAAGCTGGCATTGGCCAGTCCCAGCACCAGCAGGGCATAGGCCGCGGTGATCAACACAAACCACAGGCTGGCAATCTGGCCGCTGTCCAGAATGGCAGGGATGGCCAGCGCGACCAGTTGGTTAACTGCCCCCAGCATAAGCAGAAAAATAATGAGGCCGCCGAGCAAGCCAAAGACCATCAGTGCCGGGCGCAGCGCAACCTGCAGAATAAGAAGGTAGCAGAGGACGGCACTTTGTCCGGCCAGCCCGTCATCATCGCCGCGCAGATGCGCCACGGCGACCAGCGGAATGGCAATCAGCGCTTCGAAGACCTGCAGCATCCATGTGGCCAGACCGATCATGAAACGGATTAGCGGTATCAGTGGCAAAAGCAGCAGAATGCCGGTAGAGGCCAGAAAGGCTACGGCACCGAGCAGGGATACCAGCCAGACCGTTGGGCCGGTGACCGGGCCGACATTATTGAGGATTCCGGCTCCGGCCAGCAATTCAATCGATTTGCCGGTCAGATAGGCGCCGATCCGGGCCAGACTGACCAGTGGCGCCCCGGTGCCAAAAGCAGGCCAGTCAAAATCATCGGTGCGCAGGATGTCCCGCACCGAGCGCAACTGGTGGCCGGTGCTGCCCGGCCCTACAACTTCACGCGAGACGGTCACGGCGCGGCTCAGCATGGCAGTAATGCCTCCCAGACCAGCAACACTGATCGGCGGAATCAGCGGGGCAGCCCCCCAAGAGGCATCAACTTTCCGCAGGAACTGATAGACCTGATATTCCGGCGAGCCCTTGTCATTAGGGTTGGTCGGAGGATTGGGTGGGTTCAGCATGACCTCGGGCGGGTCTACCTGGGGGAGCGAAGCCGTCACGCTGAGGAGTCTCACGTTAAGCCGCAAGACAGTATCAAGGTAAGAGGGTGCGCCGACCCAGCCCGCAGCGGCCATCCGTTGACGTGTCGCATCAATCTGTTTGTCAAGGGCGAGGCGGAAACGCCAGTCCATCACCTGCCGCAATGTCTCTTCATACCGGGCTGCCATCAGGGCCGGGGAGTTGCTGCGCATCATGTTGTCTTGCGAACTGATGTCAAGAAAGCCGTTGCTGTAAGCATCGGTATGTGCTTCCAGAAGACGGAGGGCGTCGCTATGCGCCTGTTTCAGGGTTAAAAAAACCGGAATGTCTCTCTGGTCGTCCGGAAGAAAAATCGAGACAGCGCCACAGAAAAAAGGCCGCTCCGCCCAACCGAAAGAGGTAGTTTCCGAATTGTCGGTGTTACTGAAGGCGGGTTGAGCCACGACCGTTTGCAGCGGGACCGGCAAAGACACTTTCGCCGGGGTGTGAGCGGCAAGCGCCTGCGCGTCTTTGGCGGCCTGTTCCTCGCTGAGCTGGTGCGCAAGAACGGTGGTGTATTTCGAGCAGGAGTCCCGCAGCACCAGCGCCCGCACCAGTGCCAGACTGGGGGGTGGTTCCGGATTGGCGATCATCGGGCGGACAACGTTGATGTCGTTCATCGCCATCGACCACAGCTGCGAGGCCAGCCCGTTGCCCCATTCGGCAACCTGAATGACAATCAACTGGCCGGAATTCATGCCCGCTGATAGCGGTACCAGCAGACCAATGGCAATGACGAGGCGCAACGGGCCCCACACCGGGTTCATGCGCCGGAACAGCTTGCCGGTCTGGGCAGTGTCAACGATAGTCAGAATAACCTGATACAATACGACAAAACCGGCAATAACCAGCACAGCCGCGCTGTAAGTAGCCAGCATCTGCTGGACAACTGCTTTCAGCGGTTCGGCCCCGCCGGTTGCCTGCATGTTGGCAGCCGAGGTCAGCTGCTCCAGCAGGCTGAGCCCAAGGTCTTGCCCCGGGGTTTGCGGCGTAAAGAGGGAATCTCCAGACATGGTCCCCAGATTACCCCAAGGGTGGTAAACAAATGTAAACGGCCCTGTTGCCAAAACTGGTAAAAACGGCGATGTTAACAAATCGGCAACAGGAGGTTGAGCTATGGTGGTTGAAGATTTGCGCGTGATGGAACTTTTGGCGTCGCGCATTTGTCATGACCTGATCAGTCCGGTTGGGGCCATCAACAACGGCATTGAATTACTTGAAGAAATGGGCGGTTCCATCGGCGAGGAAGCCGTCAAGTTAATCGGACATTCCGCCGATCAGGCCTCCCGCCGTCTCAAGCTCTTTCGCCTCTGTTACGGCATGGCGGGGGCTGATACCAATCTGACCTGTGACGATGTACTGGTAGCCGCTCGTGAATATCTGAATGGCAGCAAACTAACCATTACCTGGGACTCTCCTACGCTTAAAAACCTTCCCAATCTGCCCAAAGGAACACCAAAAGTTCTGCTCAACACTGTTATTATTGCGGCTGAAGTGCTGGTTAACGGGGGGGCGCTTGAAATTTCCGCGCCCGATGGCCCCGCCGCCGGGCGGTTAATGGTTGTCGCTGCTGGCCGCGGTGCTGGCCAACGCCCTGACGCCGAAGCACCGCTTAAGGGTGACGTTACGGTAGAGGGGTTGACTGCCAAGAGTGTTCACCCTTACATAACGGGCAAGTTTGCTCAGCAATATGGGGCCAAAGTCGTTTGGCGCGTGGTCGGGGACGAAAGGCTGGAGCTTGACGTCAGCTATGTGTCCGAATCGGCACCCCTTTGAGAAAATAAAACGTCTTTCTGTCTTTTTACAGTCTTAACCATCTTGGTAAGAGCTTGTTAAGGTCTTTCTGCGGAAATCAGACAGTCTTGCTAGGCGCGCGCTTGCTTGGTTCGTGGTACCCTATGGGGAGAGAAAAGAGATGGATGATCTGCTTCGTGAGTTTTTGACCGAAACCAACGAGAACTTGGCGGTTCTGGATAACCAGTTGATTAAACTGGAACAAAACCCCAATGATCCGGGGTTGCTCAGCAATATTTTCCGCACGGTTCACACTATTAAGGGTACCTGCGGCTTCCTCGGTCTGCCCCGGCTGGAATCTGTGGCCCACGCTTCCGAGAACATCCTCGGGAAATTCCGCGATGCCATCCTGCCGGTCACACCCTATTCCGTAACCCTCATTCTCGCTTCGCTTGACCGCATCAAGATGATTCTTGGTGTGTTGGAAGAGACCGGCAAGGAGCCGGAAGGCGCTGATCGCGAGCTGATTGACCAGCTGAATGCCCATGCTGAAGGGCATGATAGCGGCGCCGCTGCTGCTGCTCCTGCTCCTGTTGTGCAGACACCGGCTCCTGCGGCTTCGGTTGCCGCTGCTGCGCCTGCTGAGGCTGATGAACACGGTTTTGTTCCGATGACGGCGGCTCAGCTGGCTGCGCTGGCGGCGGCATCTGCGCCCGAGCCTGAACCCGCTTCGGCCCCGGTTGCGCAAGCTCCGGCGTCAACGGCTCCGGTAGCTTCGGCCCAACCGCCTGCCGTCACCAAGGACAGTGTTCCCGCTGCGGCCAGTGAATCAGCTCTGGCGGCGCAGACCTTGCGCGTCAGCGTTGACGTTCTTGAAAACCTGATGACCACGGTCAGCGAACTGGTGCTGATCCGCAACCAGATGCTGCAGATTCTCCGTTCGCAGAAAGACACCGAGTTTGCTTCGCCCTTGCAGCGCCTCAACCACGTAACCTCCGAGTTGCAGGAACAGGTGATGAAGACGCGCATGCAGCCGATTGGCAATGCATGGGCCAAGCTGCCGCGTATCGTCCGCGATCTCGCGCACGAACTGGGCAAGAAGATCGACCTGCAGATGCTGGGGGCCGATACCGAACTTGACCGTCAGGTCCTTGAAATGATCAAGGATCCGCTCACCCATATGGTGCGTAATTCCGCCGATCACGGGCTGGAAGGCCCGGCGGACCGTGCGGCAGCGGGCAAGAAGGAAACCGGCCGTATTACCCTGAATGCCTACCATGAAGGCGGCCACATCATCATCCAGATTTCGGATGACGGACGCGGTCTGCCCACCTCCAAGATCAAGGAAAAGATCCTCAAGCAGGGTCTGGCTTCCGAAGCCGAACTGAAGACCATGTCGGACCAGCAGGTTCACATGTTCATCTTCAAGGCGGGCTTCTCAACCGCTGCGGCTGTTACGTCGGTCTCCGGGCGCGGCGTCGGCATGGACGTGGTGCGCACCAATATTGAAAGAATCGGCGGCACCATCGACATGAAGTCGATTGAGGGCAAGGGAATGATCTTTACGATCAAGATCCCGCTCACCCTTGCCATTGTCTCCGCCCTGATTGTCGAATCCGCTGGCGAGCGCTTTGCCGTTCCGCAGATCAGTGTTCTCGAGCTGGTGCGGGCCGGAGGCAGCAACAGCGACAATTCCATCGAGCGCATCAACGGGGCGCCGGTCATGCGTCTGCGTAACCGCCTGTTGCCGCTGGTGACATTGCAGCAGCTGCTGAAGCTGCCGAAGAGTGAAACGACCGAAGCCGAATCCACCATCGTGGTAACCCAGGTTGGTCGGCAGACCTTCGGCATCATCGTTGACCGTGTTTTCGACACCGAGGAAATTGTGGTCAAGCCGGTGGCGCCGATCCTGCGAGACATTGAAATGTTCTCTGGGAACACCATTCTTGGTGATGGCAGTGTCATCATGATTCTCGATCCCAACGGCATCGCCTCTTCCACTGGCGAAAGCGGGATGCAGCTGGAGGATCAGCTGGAGCAGGAGGCTCGCGTGCGGGCTGCTCACGATACCGACAGGCTGGCCCTGTTGCTCTTCCGCGCTGGCGATTCGGCACCGAAGGCCGTGCCGCTGTCCCTCATTGCTCGTCTCGAAGACATCGATGTCAAGGAGATCGAAAACTCGGCCGGTCAGCCGATGGTGCAGTATCGCGGCAAGCTGATGCCGCTGGTGCCGCTCAGCGAGCATGTTCGCTTCAAGACCGAAGGAACCCAGCCGGTGCTGGTCTTTGCCGACAACAACCGCTCGATGGGTCTGGTGGTCGACGAGATCGTCGATATTGTGGAAGAACGTCTTGATGTGCAGATTGGCAGCGAGCG
>CAYSDE010000139.1:0-5171 GCA_964429685.1 uncultured Pseudobdellovibrionaceae bacterium | reverse complement strand
CAAGGCCGCGAACCGGCCCACCATCCGGGCGGCAGCCCTCGCCAGCATATCCCGCCCAGCCAGCAGGAAGGGATGATAAACACCCTCATAGCAACCGGCAATAACCAGCGGATCAGCTGCCGGAATCAGAACTCTTGAAGCGTCCTCCAGCTTGGCGCGCTGCTGGGCGGGCGTGTAGGTAATGCCCCGCAGAATTCCGGCCCGATCAATATCAACCATTGTCAGCAGATTATGTGACCGCTCCCCAAACCTGACCAACAGGGCCAGTGGATCTTTCTTCTGTTCCGCAATAATCTGGGCAGGGGATTTCTGGATCAGCCCGCCATGAGGGCCTGTATACTGGTTGGAAATAAGGTAAACTGCTGCTTCAGCCCGTTGTCCAATATAATCGCGCAACGTGGCGCGCTGCATGGTTTCGGCCTCAAGCAGGTTATGACAGAGAGCAATCTTGATCAGACTGACGGCTTCATCCGTCGGCAAATGGGCTCCAGTTCCACCACACTGATCCAGCAGGGCAGTCATCGCCCCGGCCACCCGCAACGGATGAATGAAACCGAGTTCGCCATTGTCACGGCGCCCTTTGGTGTGCGCCTTGGCAAGGTCGATAATGGCCGGAATCTCGTTCCACTGGGGAAACTGCCGGGCCTGAACCTCAACCCACTGGCGCAGTCCATTCTCGCAGGCATCACAAGCCTGCTGATGCCGCTGACCATGCTGCAGAGGACTGACCATGCGCCCCCAGGTTGCCCTCAGGCTACGACTCAAGCGCTGAAAAGCGGTGGTAACACTGCGATCTTCACCGCAGACAAAGGCATCAAAGTCAATCGGCGTCGCTGTGTTCTTGCGTTTGACCTGATCCTGCCCCGGCAGGCGCAGGGCGGCCTCAATACTGCGGCGCTGGTGGGGATTATCGACCACAAAAATGGTATTGAGATAATCATGCTCGGCAATATCACCGACAACGCGGCTGGCCACCCGCACCATCGCATCCCGCGCCGACAGAATGTAAGGAAAAAGGCCTTTGTCGTTAGGAAAATGTTGTTCCAGAACGGCAGGATCACCCGCCGGAATGTAAAATGCGGAAACTTCGTTGAGTTTGAAGCGCTGTTTTTCCGGATTATAAACCACCCTGAGAAGCTTAGCCTGCTCAATATCAACCATGGTCATCAGGTTATGCGACCGGTCGACATATTTTCCAATCAGGGCCAACGGATCGGAAAGAAAATCCTCTTCATAGTCAGCCTTGGGTTTAACCACCTTCTGACCATCAGCGTCGTAATACTTGAACGACATGTTGTAGACGCCAGCGGCGGCACGCAAACCGATTTTGTCAGCTAGTATATCTCGGGTGATGTGGGAACAGTCTTCCAGCAGGTCGTGACAAAGCGCAACCCGGATCAAATCAATGGCTTGTTTGCCCAGCGGGAGCGCCCCGGCAGCCTCGCATTGTTCGATAATCGCAGCAACGGCGTTGGCAATCCAGAGGGGATGAATAAAATTAGGTTCGCCATTGTCGCGAACCCCTGGGGTATTCTCTCTCGCATAGTCGATTGTATCCGCGATACTTTGCCATTCAGGATCACTGGCGGCGCGGGAGTCTATCCATCCTCGCAACCGGGCCTCAAGAATATCTACTGAATGCGGAGTATTCATATCAGCAACGCCTTCCCCGTCCGGCAGCAATCGTCGCGTTTGTTTCGGGGCTACTGATAGCGTTTCCGCCACGGCAAAGTCAATAATCTTACTGACCTGACGAAAGGCTGTTGGAGTCGTTCCGGCTGAAAGCAAGAAAGTTTCCCCCGGACGGAGGAAACCTTCTCAAAAGAACAGAGTGGTGGAAATTTCAGGCGTCGTCGCGCTGGGTCTTTTCCACCCGCTCGTGACGTTCCTGCGCTTCAATGCTGAGGGTCGCAACCGGGCGGGCTTCAAGACGGGCAACGCCAATCGGTTCACCCGAATCCTCGCAGAAGCCGTATTCCCCGTCCTCAATGCGGCGGAGAGCGGCATCAATCTTTGAAATCAACTTGCGGTAGCGGTCGCGGGTACGCAACTCCAGCCCCAGATCCGTTTCAGCCGTGGCGCGATCAGCCAGATCCGGCTCCTGCATCCCGCCTTCGGTCTGCATGGTGCTGAGGGTATCCGAAGACTCCTTCAGCAAGTCAGCCCGCTGTTTCTGGAGCTTCTGACGGAAGTATTCCAGCATGACGGGATTCATGTACTTTTCTTTTTCGCCCGGCTTGTAGTCGGGAGGAACAATCGGTGATGCCATGCGACCAAGTCTCCTTATAGTATCAAGGTCACTCAGTATAGGGGAGGAACACCGCCCCGGCAAGCCACTGACATGGTTAAGATTTGATAACCAACCCGGTTATCAGCGGTACGGATCGTATTTGGCCAGCTCAATCTGGGCCCTCAGGTCAACTTCGTCGAGAATTTCAGTGAGTCGGGGGTCCATAACGGTCGTCCGCACGGTTTTAACCGCCTGAGCCAGATCAATCAGGTGCGCCCGGGGAATTCCGCCACTCAGAAGATCAAGCCGGAGCAGATCAAGCTTGCGCAACAGCTCCTCAGCGCGGGATTTTGCCCGCGATTTGGCGGCATCGCCCTCTTCCGCCTCGGCCCCCTGCAAAGCCAGAATCGTGCTGACTGCCGCACTGGCCGAAGTGCCGGACAGACCAGCAGGCGCCGCCGCTGCTGCACTTTCATCTTCAAGCGCACTGGCAAAGCTTCCGCCAGAGACGGAATCGGCAGCGCCCTTACGGCGCACACCAGCCACCTTGGGCGGGAGGGGACCTTCAACCTTCATGGGCAGCAGTTTACGCGAAAAAGCCGGAAGTGGATAGTGCAAAGCCGTAAACAGCTTCTTAACGCCGAGTAAACCGCTTGGATTTATAGCTTCTTTACCTTCCCTCTTTAGAATAGGCCGATGCGCCAGCTTTTCCTTCTTGCCGTCTTTCTGCTGTGGTCAACCAGCCCGGCTTTCGCTGCTGCCTGCCCGCAGGCGGGTGAGCCCAATATCATTGTCACCACCGACACCGGGCCGATCCAGCTTGACCGCTCCCAAAGCATCCCCCAACTTACCCGACTGGCAGCCGAGCCGCTGGCGCGTCAGGCCACAACTGCCAGAGAGCATGTGCCCATGGGGCTGACTGCCGCACAGGCAGAAACCCGCTACAAGGTGGAAGCGCGTATCTCGAGACTCCCGGACGGTACGGTATGCGCGGCTCTGACCGATCTGACCATTCAGTTGAGCCACGCCAAGACCACCGTTTACATCGCCCGCGAACTCCCTGTCGGCAGCTGTATTGAACGTGAAGTCAAAATCCACGAGAACCGGCACGTTGCCGTCAACAATGGCATTCTGAGCGAGTATCAGGCCCGCATCTCCAACGAGTTACGCCCGTCTCTACGCAACATTGGCGCATTACGGGTCAACAACCCGGAGGTGGGCATGGAAGCCATCTCACAGCGGGTCAAACCCTATATTGATGCTGCTATCAAGAAGATGGACACGGAACGTCTGCGCCGTCAGGCCCAGATTGATACGCCGCAGGAATACGAGCGCGTCTCCCGTGTCTGCAATGGCGAAGCCCAACGCTATATCCCCCGCCATTGAGCTATTAGGGTCTTGCGCCCTCTGGCCGCCTGAAGCATCTTGGCGCACATGGAACTTCTGCTTAGCGCCCTTGCGGCTTACCTTATCGGCTCCATCCCCTTCGGCCTGATCCTGACCCGGATCGCCGGACATGGCGACATCCGCAAAATCGGCTCCGGCAATATCGGCGCCACCAATGTGCTGCGCACCGGCGACAAAAAACTGGCAGTGCTGACTCTGCTGCTGGACGGGGTAAAGGGGTTTGCCAGCATCCTGCTGGCAAAATTCATGGTGACGGATGTTATCTCGGTGGTCGCATGGATGGGGCTTGCCACCATTCTCGGCCATGTCTTCCCGGTCTGGCTCAAATTCAAAGGCGGCAAGGGTGTTGCGACCTCCATCGGCGTCGCCTTTGGCCTTAACTGGATGATGGGCGCGGCGGCCTGCGTTATCTGGCTGCTGATGGCCGCCCTCTTCCGCTACTCCTCCCTGTCGGCACTGGTGGCCATCGGCCTGCTGCCAGTACTGGCCCTGATCTTCAGCCAGTCCCCCGCCCTGCTCCCCCTGTTATTGATTTCTTGCCTCGTCATCTGGCGGCACAAGGACAACATCAAACGCCTGCGGGCTGGCACTGAGCCGAAGATCGGGAAGAAGTCCCCATCAGGCAGCACTGAGACAAAATTATGATTACATATCAGAAGCATAATTGATAAGTGATGCCGTGCTTGGCTTCGCCTGCTGGATTTTGTATAAGCTTGGTGTCTGCTTTCATGAAAGAAAGCTTTTATATAACCACATTACGTGAACTACGAGGTCAATAATGACGGATCCATATCAAGACGGCTTCTCCAACCCCTATTCAGCCGCACCGCATGACCACCGTGCCTACCTGTTTTTGTGCGGACAGCAGGACGCTATCGGCCAAGAGAGGCAACATGCTAGAGAAGCTCAAACCGGAGGTCATCAGCCGTCTTCAGACCACGGTTATGCAACCGCAAGAGCGCTATACTATGAACGTGTGAGGCTCGACAAAGCCAATGCAGAAGCTAATAAACTTAATCTCGGTTACGATGGCGAATATGGCGTACCTTTCGACCAGTCCCTTTGCGAGGGTGGTTTTTCTGGAAACAACCCGTCTTACTATGCTGAAGGCCTCAAAAGATTCTTTAATGGTCTCTCCACTACGGCAAGAAGCGGTTATAGCCAGATATTCAAACTGTGCAGTGATGATCCGAGCCACTATCATCCCTGCAAGGATATTCGCCCCTATAGCCCTCTCGAGAAAATGATGGATGGGTTCATGCTGCGTCCAGAGCCATCAAAGGCAGAGCATGCTGGAGCTCGTTGGTGCTACGAGAGAGGGCGATTGCTTGGTAATAGATATATCCCTACCAAGCTGAAGCAAATTGAAAGCCGGAAATCCTTGCTCCGCCGGACTTTTAACTGGAGAACAACATACTGGGCGCCTGGTGTTATCTTTCTACACCACTATAAGCACTTTATGTTCCCCACGGTTAATGAGGTTGCGCCCCCAGGCCCCCGACTGCAACACCAGTATATTGACCCCATAGACACT
>CAYSDE010000138.1:0-5231 GCA_964429685.1 uncultured Pseudobdellovibrionaceae bacterium | reverse complement strand
CTGCATGAAAGCGGCGAGACGGTGACCCTGCCCGCCTATCATCAGGATCAGGTGGTCGAGGTGCCGGAGAAAGCCCGCTTGCTGGGCGGCTCGGAGTTCTGCCCGCATGCCATTCTGGCCTATGACAATCTGGGGCTGACCTTTCAGGCCCACCCCGAATTTTCGCCCGATTATCTCCGCGTCCTGATTGAAAACGATATGGGTGGCAAACCCGAATACGCCGCTGTGGTCGACCGCGCCCAGCAGAGCATCCTCAAAGAAACCTCACATGCCGCTACCGTCAGCCGCTGGATCGGCGATTTTCTGCTGCAGCACTACAAAAAAGGTTAAGAAAGCGATTTCTCGCTTGAGCTTAACCATCCTCAACCGTTACTCTCCCCCCATGAGCCAGACCGAGAGAAAACCCGACCTGCCAGAGTTGCCGCGTGGGCTGAACCGCATGATGATGACGTCGCCTTGGCTGCTCCCCTACCGCCCCTCTCTGGTTCGTTACCTGACACTGGGTGTGGGCACAGCGCTGGCGGCAGCAGGATTGATTATCGGGGGCGGGCTGGGAGTTCTGCCCGCGCTCGGCCTGATGGCGGCTTCAGCTCTCGCCTTGAATACGGTGGCAACACTTTGCGATCTGGGACAGAAAAGTTTCTTTTTCGGTGGTAACAGAGAACAGGTAGCCACTCCGCCAAACCCCTCCTGCGCATTTGCCCTGAAATTGGGTCAGAGGCTCATAGCTGCTCAAACCAATAAGCTTGGTCCGATTGAACTGCGTCTAGGAACCGACTTCACATACTATCGGGCAACAGCATTCCGCAACGGCCATACCGTTATTGAAATGAACCCGGAAAATGCAGTAGAGCTACATGAAAAGCTAGCCACATCTGACGGCGTTTCCGCAGGCACCACCCGCTTCGCCGAAATTCATGCCTTTGCGCTGCAGCATGAAATCCAGCACCGCCAACAGCCTTCATGGCAATATATTTACGATTGGTCCCTTTTTCTGGCGAGCAGTTGTTCTGGACTATTTTGGGCATTTGGAAACACTGTACCAAGTCTGACCGGAATATTCACCTGTCTGGCAGCTCCTACCGGTATTTACGCCCTTAACCTTATCCGCAGCCGGCAAAACGAACTGGACGCGGACTCTGCTGCTGTCAGACAGCTGGGCAGTGCCGACGCCGCCCGCACTTTCTTTGAAGTCTCAAAAGCGGAAATATGGAAGCGCACCCATCCCCCTTCCGCCCTACGGATTGCCGCCGCTGAATTGCAGGAATCCCGGCTGACGGAGGCTGAGCGCCGTAGCGCCCGCGCTGCTTTCAACGCGCTCTATGAAACCACCATCGCCGAGTTTCCCGAACTGTACGGGCAGCGCCACCCAACGGGCTCACCCTCTTCCGTCAGACAGAATATCCCTGAACTCGCGTAGCACCTTGCTGTAGGTTTCGTGTTTGAAGGGAGCGGAGCTATCGAGCAGCTGCTCGTGGGTAACCCAGCGCCAGTCGCGGAATTCGGGGTCTTCGGTAGCGACATTGATGTCGGCGTCGAGGCCGTGGAAACGTCCGGCAATCCAGTGCTGCTCCTGCCCGCGATAGTCGTTGACCGGTTGGCGATTAAGAACATGCTGGGGGAAATCATAGCGCAGAGGGGTTTGGCTGACCGCCAGAATGCTGACCTTGTGGCGGGGAATGCCGGTTTCTTCCTCGCATTCGCGCAGAAAGGCCTGTTCCACCGTCTCGCCCTTGTCGACGCCGCCCTGCGGCAACTGCCACAGCCCCGGAATGTCAACACGCTCCCCCAGCCAGATCAGCCCATAGGGGTTGAGCAGCAGAATGCCGACATTAGGCCGGTAGGGAAGATCAGGACGCAGCGCCCGGCGAAAGACCATAAGCCCTTATAACGAAAAAAAAAACGATATGCTGAAGCCTAATGCGCAGGGGGCGCCGCAGATGATGCTGCAGGAGGTACAGCGGGAGGGGCCTGATCGGCAATCAGGGCCGAAACCGGAGCCAGCGCAATTCCCCGGTGCGAAAGGCCGGGCAGCCAGTCTTTCAGCTTTTCAAGCACCAGCGGATAGGCGGGGCTGACGGCAACCACCTGCCCGGCTTCACGCGCCCGCTGCTCCAACTCGGCCAGAGCCGCATCAACCCCCTCGGGGGTCAGGTCACGATCCAGCGCAAGGGTGCGCGACAGAACCGGACTGCCTTGCGACTGGCCCAGACCAGCCAGCGCGTCGCTGGAGGTGAGCATCAGAAGACCACGCTTCTGTGCCTCGCTCAGCAAAGCGCCGCCCAGATTGGGGTCTTCATTGGCCCAGCTGTTCGGCGAAAGGATGAAGCCGACGTAACCACTGCCTCGGCCCATCATCAGATGAAGGCGCTGTATGTTCTCGCCCGCCGACAGGGCGCGACGCAGGGCGCCGGGGCCTGGATCATCCCCAACGACCGCATCAAGGCGATCAGACGGAACCTCGAGCATGGTCTCGTGCCCGCCTTCCCGCGCTGCCGCCAGAGCTTTGCCAAGACCGGGGGTATGCGCACTGAAAGCCAGCACCACCGCACCGGGAAGACGGCGCAGCGCCTCGTTGAGCGGGGCGGTCTGCAAACCAACGCCCGTCAGGACAATCGAAAGGCGCGGACGCGGATCAGCCCGGTTGAAGGGAGCCGCATAAGCCCGCAGCGGCGCCTGACCATCAGGCCCGATAACCGGCAGCTGACCTTCGCCCGTTGTTTCTTCAAGGCCGGGCAGAGGTGCAGCAACCAGCGGACGGTTCAGCGGATCCTCTCCCGCTACCAGCGGCAGCGGCGTTGGCTCCAGCGACAGAACTGCCTGTGGCGGCGCTTTCTGCTGGTCATGGGACAGCAGAACCTGTGCCGTCGTCAGCCCGGCCAGAAATGCCACCCAGACCAGCGCCAGCGGCCAGCGCCGCCGCATCAGTTTCTGACGCAGGGCCTTCAGATCAGGCTTGCTGACAGCAGGGGCAGAAGAACTGACAGCGGCGCTCGCCATTAATGAGCCTCATCGGACTTGGGGGTAGGAGTCGAAGTCGGGGCCGGAGCTGGTGACGTTCCGCTGACCCGGTTATAGAGGGCCAGACCGTGAATCAGGTCAAGCGCCCGGGTCAGCTGATAATCCTGCGGTGCGGGCTTGGCGTCTGCCGCTGGCGTACCCGCCGGAGTCTTGTTGCTGCTGTCCGGGGTGGGGGCAGGCGCCGGAGTTGCTTCCGGTGCTGCAGGTGCAGCTTGCGGATGGGTATCGTTATTGAGCGCCCCCTGCAAATCAGCCTCGCGGATGGAGAGCCCGCGCTCGGCCACGGTTTCAACTTTAGCCGGCAAGACCTCGATGTCCGGAGTAATGCCATCACCCTGAATCGAGCGGCCCGACGGTGTGTAATACCGCGCCGTGGTCAGACGCATCCCGCCATAATTCCCCAGCGAGAGCACAGTCTGCACCGACCCTTTGCCGAAGCTCTTGGTGCCAAGGATGATGGCGCGGTGATGATCCTGCAGCGCGCCGGAAACGATTTCCGAGGCCGAGGCTGAACCGGCATTAATCAGAACCACCACCGGCTTGCCGTCTGCTTCATCACCAGCTGTGGCGTTGAAACGGCGGGACTCATCGGGATCGCGGGCGCGGGTTGAAACAATCTCGCCCGACTCAAGGAACGTATCGCTGACCGAAACCGCCTGATCCAACAAGCCGCCGGGATTGTTACGCAAATCAAGCACCCAACCTTCCAGCTTGTCGCCCAGCTTCTTCTTGATGTCGGCAATGGCTTGATCCAGCCCGTTCTGGGTGCGATCGGTAAAGCTGGTGATACGTAGATACCCGACATTGCCCTCCACCCGTGACTTGACCGACTCAACACGGATAACAGCGCGGGTCAGCGTCACCCGGATCGGTTCAGCCGAGCCGGTGCGCACGATGGTCAGCTTGATGCTGGTGCCAGCCGGGCCGCGCATTTTGTTGACGGCATCCTGCAGTGACATCCCCATGACCGTCTTTTCATCAAGTTCGACAATCAGATCTCCGGCCTGCACACCGGCGCGGCTGGCGGGCGTGTCGTCAATCGGCGAGATAACCTTGACGGCGTTGTTTTCCATAGTGACTTCAATACCAAGACCACCAAACTCGCCCCGGGTCTGCACCCGCACGTCACGGTATTCATCAGCATTCATATAGGCGGAATGCGGATCGAGATGGGTCAGCATGCCGCTGATGGCGGCTTCCACCAGTTCTTCATCCTTGACCGGCTCCACATATTCAGCACGGACACGTTCGAAGACATCACCGAACAGCTTCAGCAGACGGTAGGTTTCATCACTGCTGGCCGGAGCCGCCGGGGCGGCGCTTGACGGTGCTGCGGCTGGCGTTGCCGGAGAAGAGGCCGCCGGAGCTGTGGTCGGCGCTGCCGTTCCCGAAGCTGCCGCTTCAGCAAGTGCCAGCACCGGCGCCAGAAGGAGAAAGCCGCTCACCATCACAGACTGCACCCGCATACCACATCCTCCCGTAAACCTGTTTTAGCGACCCCGCCTGTTCGTCAAACGGGCCGCAGCATCTCCAAGCGGATCAATCGGGTCACTCCCCCGCCGCACCTCGTAATAAAGCTGGGGCGGCGGCGCAGCGACCGCTGACACGGTGCCCACCGGCTCCCCCGCTCCAATCCGCTGACCGACCTCGACAGAAACCTGTTCAAGCCCGGCGAGGACAGTATGATAGCCACTGGCGTGTTCGACAATCAAAATACGTCCATAGCCGCGAAATGGTCCGGCAAAGGCGATGCGGCCTGCTGCCACACTCACCACCTGTGCGCCGGGCCGCACCCGCAAAGTCAGTCCTTTGCTGGTATTGCCGAGCGAATCGCGCTCCCCGAATCGCACCAGCGCCAGTCCGGTCACCGGCAACCGACTGGAAAAACCGGCGGGCAAAGCCCGCGCCACCGGCTCCGGCAAACCCTCGGTGCTGTCAGGACGGTCGGGAGCCGCCCCCGACTCGGCCTGCTCTTCAGCCTGCTGGCGAGCCCGTTCGGCCTCCAGTTTCTCGATAAGGTCGCGGAGATCGGAGGCCTGCGTTGCCAAAGCCTCGGCCCGCCGGATTTCTTCGGCACGCTGCTGACGGGTCAAAGCCAGCCGGGCTTCCCGCTCTTTGAGCAAATCGGTCAATTCAAGCTGCTGGCGCGCCAGACTGGCCCGCTCGGCCACAATCCGGCGGCGGCGATCCCGCAATTCATTCTGCAGCCG
>CAYSDE010000137.1:0-5279 GCA_964429685.1 uncultured Pseudobdellovibrionaceae bacterium | reverse complement strand
CGATAAGCGGGATGCACGCCCAAGAGACAATCTTAGATAACAGGCGCGACAGAATTCTTGAATTCCAAGACTCCATCTCAGGAGGATCAAACTTCATCGAAAACGGGGAGATAAACATCAAGCAGGTAACAGACATTATAAAATCGCTCATATTCAAAACAGACGTTTATCACGACTTTAGCGTAAAGAATGTTCTAACTTCTGACCCAAACGTTTGGCTCCATAAAGTAGACCGGAACGCCTTTATAAACACTGACTCATTTGTTGATGGAATGAAAGGTATCCGCATAGATTCTGAAAGAGATTTATTGACGGTATATGAGAGGAGAAGAGACGAGGGAAAGAGTTTTGATGAGATACAGTACGAAGAAGCAAAGGTATTTGGTCATGCCCACATCAAGCAATGGATGGCGGCAACCTCAGCAGCAATAAATGGAAACGAAGATGCCTACCGGAAATCAGGTAGTGTAGCGCTTATTCACGCCATCCAGAAGACTTTTATGGATTACAACGGCTTAGACCAAACTCTTGCCCTTGAGAAGACATTCGGGTTTTTGAACTCTGATTACGTCCTCAGAATACCCAACAATATCTTCCACGCGACACTACACGCAGTCTTTGCCGAGCGAATAGCAGGTGGCAAGAAGTATTTCAGAATGAATAGCCTGAATGATATGAGTTTTGTTTCTATGTATACCCCGTATTGCGATGCTGCCTTTATTGACAGGGAAATGCACTCTCTAGTTCTGGATGACAGAGTTCAACATATTCTGGGTCTATTTGGAATAAAAACAAAGTACTTCAGCATGAAGCAAAAGGAGGGATTTCTGGCATACTTGAATAATGTTGCCGATCAGATTCCTGAAGTTCAGAAGGTATATGCAGAAGCACTGTATCCATCAATCCGGCGCCTAAAATAACCCTAGCTAACATGTTGTTACGCGCACTCCTGACGAGGTGGGCCGCTGTTCTGGCTGGGATGCGGCGCCGCATATTCTCACACTCCCAAAAAAATATATTGTAATACTACGATATTACAGTAGTATGTACCCCATACAGTTCATCACTTCAGCTTTGAGGATATAAAGATGTCAGTTGAGCGGGTTCGGATTGCGGTGCAGAAAAGCGGGCGGATGGCGGATGACAGCAATGAGCTGTTGCGGAACTGCGGCCTGCATATTGCGCGCAGCAGGGATCAGTTGCTTTGCCGTGTCAAGGAACTGCCGATTGAGATTCTGCTCGTGCGCGACGACGACATTCCCAACTTTGTCAATTCCGGCATTTGTGATCTCGGCATTGTGGGCGAGAATGTGTTTGCGGAAGTGCAGGCTTCGACCCCTGAATTCACCGCGAGTATTTTGCAGCGGCTGGGTTTCTCGACCTGCCGTCTGGCGATTGCCATTCCTGAAAGTGGCCCGATCAGGGCAGTGCAGGATCTGGCGGGCAAAACGATTGCCACCACTTACCCGCACCTGTTGCAGGCGTATCTGAAGAGTATCAACGTGTCGGCCAAAAGCCTGCTGATGAGTGGCTCGGTTGAAGTAGCGCCCGGTCTTAAAATTGCCGATGCCATTTGCGATATTGTGGCCTCGGGGGCAACACTGGCCGCCAATAATCTGATTGAGCTGACGACCGTTCTCAATAGCGAGGCACTGCTGATCAAATCACCTCTGCCGCTGTCTGCTCAAAAAGAAGCGATTATCAGCCGCTTGCTGGCGCGTATGCGCGGGACGTTGCAGACCGAGGACAGCAAATACGTCATGCTCCACGCCGACAGAAGCAAACTGGCCGAAATCGTCAAGCTGCTGCCGGGCGCTGAATCGCCAACCATTCTGCCGCTGCAAGGCAATCAGGATAAGGTGGCCATTCACGCGGTTTGCCGGGAAGGTGTATTCTGGGAAACCATGGAGCGGTTGCAGGCTGCCGGAGCCAGCGCCATACTTGTACTACCAATCGAAAAGATGATGGCATGATGAAAATTCTTGAATGGAAGCGCTTATCTGCAGCACGTCAGCGCCGTGCGCTCGCTCGTCCCGCCCTTGGCAATAGTGCAGAAATAATGGCAACCGTCACCGCCATCATCGCCGATGTCCGCTCGCGTGGAGATCAGGCGCTCTACGAGCTGGCGCGCAAGTTTGATGGTCAAGCCCCGACACAACTGCGGGTGTCTTCGGCCATGATTGAAGCAGCAGTTCGCCAAGTGCCGGGGGCGCTCAAGCAGGCCATCCGGCAGGCGAAAAGCAATATTGAGGCCTTTCACAAAGCCGAACTTCCGCAGCCGGTTGCCGTCGAGCCGATGCCGGGCGTGCGTTGCCGTCTGGAATGGCGGGCGATTGAACGGGTCGGGATCTACATTCCCGGCGGTACGGCACCGCTGTTCTCCTCCATTCTCATGCAGGCGATTCCGGCCAGACTGGCCGGGTGCAAGCGCATTGTCCTGTGTACGCCGATGAAAAACGGCATCATCAACCCGGTCATTCTCTACACCGCCAAACTCTGCGGCATTGATGAGGTTTATGCACTGGGTGGCGCACAGGCGATTGCCGCCATGGCCTATGGCACCGCCAGCATTCCGAAGGTGGACAAGATTTGCGGGCCCGGTAATCAGTATGTGACGCAGGCCAAGCAGATGGTGGCGCAGGATGCGGCAGGGGCGGCGATTGATATGCCGGCGGGCCCGTCCGAAGTGATGGTGATGGCTGATGACAGCGCCCGGGCCGACTGGGTGGCCTCTGATTTGTTGGCGCAGGCCGAACATGATGAAGCGGCGCAGGCCATTCTGCTGACCACCAATGCAGCATTTGCCAAAGCCGTCTCGCTTGAAGTTGACCGCCAGCTGGCCCTGCTGTCGCGCCGGGGAATTGCGGCGATCGCGTTGCGGAGCAGCCGTATTCTGGTTGTTGATGATCTCAACACCGCCCTTGAAGTGGCCAACACCTACGCGCCCGAGCATTTGATCCTGCATGTCAGGACTGCCCGTCGGCTGGTGCCGAAGATCAGTACAGCCGGTTCGGTTTTTGTTGGCGCCCTCACGCCGGAGTCAGCGGGTGATTATGCCAGCGGTACCAACCATGTGCTGCCCACCTATGGTTATGCACGGGCTTATAGCGGCCTTAATGTACTGAGTTTCATGCGCAGCATGACCGTGCAGGAAATTTCGCCGCGTGGACTGCGGGCCCTCGGCCCGGCCATTGTCCTGATGGCCGAGGCTGAAGGGCTGGAGGCTCATGCCCGCGCCGTGACCATTCGTTTGGAGACGTAAGCCATGACTGATTTTACAGCCCTGATCCGTCCGGATCTGCGGGAGTTTGCCAGCTATACCTCGGCACGCAGCAGTGCCGGTTATGAAGCGAATATTGCGATTGATGCCAATGAATCGCCGTGGCCACCTGTCGGGCGGATGGCGGCAGAGTACCGTTATAACCGCTATCCCGAGCCGCAGCCGGTTGCCTTGCTGCAGCGTCTGGCTGCGTGCTATGGCACGTCGGTTGAATCGGTTCTGGTTTCGCGTGGTAGCGATGAGGCGATTGATCTGCTGATCCGTCTGCTTTGTGTGCCGGGCACAGACTCCATTCTGGTTTGCCCGCCTACGTTTGGCATGTATGAAGTTTATGCACGTCTGCAGGGGGCCGCTGTGCAGTCTGTCCCGCTGTTGGCTTCAGGTCAGCTGGATATGGTCGCCATTACAGCCGCAGCAACAGCTACCACCAAGCTGATCTTCATTCCGTCGCCCAATGCGCCAATGGGACATTTGAGCGACAAGGCTGATCTGCTGGCGTTGTGTCAGGCCCGCCAGGGTCAGGGGCTGGTTGTTGTTGATGAAGCCTATATCGAGTTTACCGATGATACGGTTGGGCTGCTGCCATATCTTGTGAACACCCCCAATCTGGTTATTCTGCGCACCCTGTCCAAAGCGCATGCGCTGGCCGGTGAGCGGGTGGGGTGTGCATTAGCAGCTCCGCCGCTGATTGCGGCGCTCAAGCGCATTCTGGCCCCCTACCCGCTGCCGCAAAGCAGTATTCAGGCGGCCCTCTCTGCCCTTGGGCCGAGTGGGTTGATTGAGGGGCGGCGGCGGATCGAGATACTCAAAAATGAGCGGCAGCGTATGACGGATGAGTTGCAGCGCTCGCCCTTTGTAAAACGCATCTATCCCAGCGTCGCCAACTTTCTGTTGGTCGAAGCGGTAGATCGTCTGGCCTTGCTGGCGCGGCTTAAGGAATACGGCATCCGTGCGCGGGACCGCCAGAGCGACATGCCCAGCTGTCTGCGCTTCTCGCTTGGCACACCTGCCGAGAATGATCTTGTGCTGCAGGCGCTCGGTGTGTCTCTGGCCAGACCCTCGCGCACGCTCCGGCTCTTTACAGTCGAGCGGGGCACCAAGGAGACGGGTATTGAAGTCACAGTTGATCTTGATCAGCCGTCCTTTCTTGGCATCAATAGCGGTATTGGCTTTTTCGATCACATGCTGGCGCAGATTGCCACTCATGGCGGCTTTGGTCTGGCGCTCACCTGCAAGGGCGATCTGGAAGTCGACCAGCATCACAGCATTGAAGATTGTGCGCTGGCGCTGGGTGAGGCCATGAAAGGAGCGCTTGGTGATAAACGCGGCATCAGCCGCTTCGGCTTCACCGCACCGCTGGATGAGGCGGTTGCATCAGTCGTGATTGACTTGTCCGGGCGTCCGTTTGCTGTGTTTGAGGGCCGACTGCCGGCCGAAACCGTTGGCGGGATGACGACCGAGATGGTGCCGCATTTCTTCCAGTCACTTGCCATGGCGCTGGGCGCGGCCATACATGTGACCGTGAAGGGTGATAATGCACATCACATGGTCGAATCCAGCTTCAAGGCTCTCGGGCGGGCGCTGCGTCAGGCTTTGCGCTATGAAGGGGAAAACGCCATTCCATCGAGCAAAGGTGTTTTATGATTGCGATCATTGATAGCGGCGTTGCCAATTTTGCTTCGGTTGAGGCGGCCTTGGCGCGCCTTGGTGCGAATGCGCAAGTGACCGCTGATCCTGCCGTGATCCGGAGCGCTGACCGCGTAATCCTGCCCGGTGTTGGGGCCGCCAAGGCCGCGATGAACTTTCTGACTGCGAAAGGGCTGGTTCCGGTGATCCGATCCCTCACGCAGCCGGTGCTGGGCATTTGTCTGGGCATGCAAATCATGTTTCCCCACACCGAGGAAGGTGATCAGAACGGCCTCAATCTGATTGCGGGGCAAGTGCGCCGCCTTTCCTCAGCTCCAGACCGCCCGGTGCCTCATATGGGATGGAACCGGCT
>CAYSDE010000136.1:0-5298 GCA_964429685.1 uncultured Pseudobdellovibrionaceae bacterium | reverse complement strand
GAGGTATTCTCCTCCTACCTCAACCCGTTGCACTTCAAATGTGAATCTACCTACCGGCCTGCGCCGGTATGACGGAAGAGGGGGCTACCCCACGGTCGCCCCCGCCTTCATCGTCTCGGCCATTTTATTCATCAGCTCGGCAGTACCAGCGGCATTGTTAACATCGAGCATACCGACGGTGTGATAGCCGCAATCGACATGCAGCACTTCACCGGTAACACCGCTGCCGAGATCGGAGAGCAGGAAGAGGGCGGAGCCGCCGACTTCGGTTTGAGTGACGTTGCGGCCTAGCGGTGCGTTCAGCGCGTTCCATTTGAGGATATAGTTGAAATCGCCGATGCCGCTGGCGGCCAGTGTCTTGATCGGGCCTGCCGAAATGGCGTTAACGCGGATATTGCGGCAGCCGAGATCGGCGGCGAGATAGCGCACGCTGGCTTCCAGTGCGGCCTTGGCCACGCCCATCACATTATAATGCGGCATCACCCGCTCGGCGCCGTAATAGCTGAGGGTGACAAGGCTGCCACCATCCTTCATCAGCTTGACGGCGCGCTGGGCCACGGCGGTGAAGGAATAGCAGCTGATGTCCATGGTCAGGGCAAAGTTGCTGCGGGTGGTATCGAGATAGAGCCCGTCCAGCTCCTTCTTGTCCGAGAAGGCAATGGCGTGAACCACGAAATCCAGTTTGCCCCACTTGGCCTCAATCTCGGCAAAAGTGGCATCCATCGCCGCTTCATTGGTAACGTCGCACGGCACCACCAGTGTGCTGCCCACCGAGGCCGCGAGCGGACGGACGCGCTTTTCCAGCGCCTCGCCCTGAAAGGTAAAGGCCAGTTCGGCCCCGTGCTGGGCCGCGACCTGGGCGATTCCCCACGCAATCGAGCGATCATTGGCAACCCCCATGATCAGGCCCCGTTTTCCGGCCATCAGCTTGGCGGGATTGGCTAAATTGTCGGTCATTTTGTCACCTTTCAAGAAAATCTGGCCGAGACTACACGTTCTCGCCGCCCCGTCAAAGGGTTTTCCCTTGACTTTTAGTGCCTATCCGGGGAATTGTGCGCCCCATGAGTTTTACCGACCTAGGTCTTTCCGAGCCTGTCTGCCGCGCCGTGGCCGATGTGGGCTATACCATCCCCACCCCAATCCAGCAGGACGCCATTCCGCTGGTGCTGATGGGACGTGACCTTGTCGCTACCGCCCAGACCGGCACCGGCAAAACTGCCGCCTTCACTTTGCCGATGATCGACATTCTGGCCGGGCATCGCGCCCGCGCCCGTATGCCCCGCTCGCTCATCCTTGAGCCGACGCGGGAGCTGGCCGCGCAGGTCGCCGAGAATTTTGACATTTACGGCAAGTACAACAAGCTGACCCACTGCCTGATTATCGGCGGCGAGAATATGGACGACCAGATCAAGTTGCTGGATCGCGGCGTGGATGTGCTGATCGCCACGCCGGGCCGCCTGCTTGATCTCTTCGAGCGTGGCCGCATCATCCTGTCCGACATCAAGGTGCTGGTGATTGACGAAGCCGACCGGATGCTGGATATGGGCTTCATCCCCGACATTGAAAAAATCTGCAAGAAGCTGCCGGTGATCCGTCAGACCGTCATGTTTTCGGCCACCATGGCCCCCGAGATCAAGCGCCTGACCGAACAGTTCCTCAGCAATCCCAAACAGATCAGCTGTTCGCCGCCCGCTTCCACCGCCGTCAATGTCGAACAGCACATGCTGCTGGTGGAAGACCGCAACAAGCGCGACGTGCTGCGCCATCTGCTGCGTACCCATCAGGTCAGGAACGCCTTCATCTTCTGCAACCGCAAGAAGGATGTCGGCATTCTACACCGCTCGCTCGAGCGTCATGGTTTCAGCGCGGTCGCCCTGCATGGCGATATGGCGCAATCGGCCCGCACCGCTACGCTGGAAGCCTTCAAGGCCGAGCGCGCCTCACTGTTGGTCTGCTCGGACGTGGCCGCTCGCGGCATTGATATTGCCGATGTCAGCCATGTCTTCAATTTCGATATTCCGATTCATGCTGAAGACTATGTGCATCGTATTGGCCGCACCGGTCGCGCTGGCAAGCTGGGCGTCGCCTTTACCTTCGCCAAGCCGGACGAAAGCAAATATATCGCGGCGGTTGAGAAACTGATTAAAAAGCCGATTCCGCGCCTGACCCTTGAAGGGTTTGAAGTGAACGCCGAGGCGGCGACTGCGTCGCCCGAGCGCGACCATGCCCCCCGTGGCCGTGGAGGTCGTGACCGTCGCCCCTCTTCTTCCCGCAACGAGCCCCGGCCTTCGCAAACCCGTCCGGCAGAACAACAGCCGGTTGCTGCCGAACCGGTCAGGGTCGAGCAGCCCCGCCGCGAGCCGCGCCCTGACAAACGGGAGCAGCAACGCACCGACTCCCGCCGTCAGAACAACGAGCGTTCCGGCACCCGCTACGATGACAACGTAGACGCCCTGCCCAACACCAGCAGCTTCGGCGACGACCTCCCCGCCTTCCTATCCAAGCCAGTCAAATTCGCAAATTAATCTTGCGTTAACGGCAACGGTTTTGTTATCCCAGACGGGTCTGCGGATTTGCGGCTTTTGAAAGAGGGAATAGAACCATGGACAATACTGCTGAGAAATCAACCGAGCCTGCTAGAACCTTTGCAGAAATGATCAGGCTGAACAACACCCCCTTGTTTCTCCATACGCTAAAAGGCTCTGTTTTAACTTCGATAACTGGCTGGGCCGCCTTGGTTACAGCCATGATAACTCAAGATGCTGGGCTGGCTGCTGCCTGCGGAGCCCTCTTTTTTCCAGCCGGCATAGGAGCTATGACGATCGCTGACACAAAAGCAGCGAACAATCTCCTCGTCAATGGGGCAGCATTTGGTGGAGCTCTTGCCCTTTCTGCATTTATGGGATATATAACGGTCAGCGGAAACAACTACCGGGCTTATGTCCAATCCCTGCCGGAAATGAGCCCGGATACAATCATTACTAAGATCCAGTGCGACACATGCAGACCAGGAGGTAAATTCTCCCCGGCCTACTATTTTAATTGTAGCATTCCGCCAAAAATGGCCCCAGATGCAATCGTTGTGAAAATACCCCGTTATCCCGAGTTCGATTCTTCTCCGCTGAGAATGGATCCAACTGTGGGAACAACAGCCAAAGAATATTTCTGCCCCCCCAAGGCGACTGGCTGGAGGATAGCCAGAGGCATGAAGCTCAACTGCGGGGATTAATAAAGCTTTATCGTCATGCCAGCCTCTGCTGGAAGGTCGGCAGAGTCTGCAGCCATAATCGCTGACACAATTCCCTCCCCCGCTTGCGGGGGAGGGCTAGGGTGGGGGAGGGGTGCTGGGAAAAACCCCGAATTTTCTGACTCGCCCCACCCCACTCCCCCCATCCCGACCTTCCCCCGCAAGCGGGGGAAGGGGAAGAGATGGGTTGTTGATAAATCAAGTTGGGAAAAGGAGAAAAACTGATGTCTGAGAATGTGGATAAAATCTATGTGCTAGGCCCCGATGGAAAACAGGCCTACCGTGTTGAGAATATGGATATTTCAGCCCCGCTCGCTTTCCAGCTTCTGTCTGGGGTAAGGGCGAGCCCGCACTTGGCGCAGGGCGAGAGCAGCCTTGCTTTTGCCTTCAGGAGTCTTACGGCGCAACAGGATACTACTTTGGTTGAATGCCTGAACGGCCACGGAGGCATCGTCGTTCCCGAGACAACACTCCAACGCCCGGCGAAGAAACGCGCTCCTTCCGGATTGCCCACCCCCCTGCATAACGACTTGATAGCCGAACAAAAGGCGGGCAAGATTGTCCGGGCTTTCACTTTTACAAACCAGAACATGCCCCCAATTCACACCATGTATAAAAGTTCTATTATCAGATGGTCTGGGGCTGCCCCTACCGCCATCTATGGCCATATAAGAATGGACTCTCTGTAAGAAACCGGAAACATGAACAAGAACGATTCCTACTGGGAGTCCCCCACGCTCGAAAGGGTCTTCAGCTTCCTCAATTCGGAGGCGGGACAGAAAGTCAGTCTGGCCGCTGCTGGCGCTTTTGCCCTTGCCGGAATCGCCAGCATCGCAACCGGCAGTTATATCGGAGCGATGGCCAGCGGGGCCGCCATGATCAAGAGTCTCTGGACTGCTGATCACGGCATTGGGATCAAATCGCCAGACCCTGACTTTTCCAGCGGACTTTCCTGCATCGCCGCCATTATCTTCGGCGCGGCAACCGGAGCTGGCCAGCTTATCACCTATCAACTAACCCCGATAGAAAACGCCCCTCATGTCCGATCCCTGCCGGAAATGAAGGGGGTGGCCTTGACTGAAAGAGCCGCTCTCTGCCAAGGGCGGCGCGGCTGGATTGAGGTTGAGGGCAAGAAGCTTGAGTGCTTCTAGGGCGTTTTAACCGAAAGAGGATTCAGCTCCTCATTGTCATCACCCCTGTTTAGCGGAGAAGGACATCACTTCTTTCCTTCTCCTTCCCCCGCTTGCGGGGGAAGGTCGGGATGGGGGGAGCATGGTGGGTTCAGTCAAGAAACCTGAAGCTCTTGCCCGACCTCGCCTCCCCCACCCTAACCCTCCCCCGCAAGCGGGGGAGGGAATTCCCATCTCTCCGCTGTATCTTGTTCAAACAGAAAGGGCGGATGTTTGCACATCCGCCCCGGTTTCTTTGCCGTAAAGAGAGCTTATTCAGCCTCTTCCTCTTCGCCCTTCTTGGCGCGGGACTTTTTGGCGGCCAGTTTGGCTTCCTTGAAGGAGACTTTGTTGTCAGCTTCTTCGGCGATGGCCAGTTCGGCGGCCAGCGCAGCCTTGGCGGCTTCGGCAGCAGCCTGTTCCTCAGCCAGAGCGGTCGAGGCCAGAACGGCAGCGCCCTTCTCGAACTGGATCTTGGCTTCGGCATCCGAACGGGCGACGTTGACCTTGATGGTCACTTCGACTTCCGGGTGCAGATGCACAACTTCGTCAAACAGGCCGATGGTCTTGATCGGGTGATGCATGGCCACCATGTCGCGGGTGATGGTATACCCGGCGGCGGTAACGGCGTCCGCAATATCGCGGGCGCTGACCGAGCCATAGAGATGACCGGCTTCACCAGCGGTGCGGATGACCACAATCTTCAGACCGTCAACCTTCTTGGCCAGCGTTTCAGCTTCAGCCTTGCGGGTGGCGTTTTCGGCCTGCAGCTTGACCTTCTGGGTTTCAAAGTAGGCGACGTTGGACGGAGTGGCACGCAGCGCCTTCTTCTGCGGGAGCAGAAAATTGCGGGCATAACCGGGCTTGACCGAAACGGTGTCG
>CAYSDE010000135.1:0-5365 GCA_964429685.1 uncultured Pseudobdellovibrionaceae bacterium | reverse complement strand
GCACGAGAAACCAACCACCGGTTTGATGGAAGCCGCCCGCCATGCCCGCTATGACCTGCTGATTGAAGCCTGCCGTCAGGCGGAGTGTTCGCGGCTCTATCTGGCTCATCAACAGGATGACCAGATTGAAACCGCCTTGTTCCGGTTGGCGCGGGGCAGCGGCTGGCGCGGTCTGGCCGCCATGCCGGATCTGGCGCGGCGCGGCGGGGTTGCCCTGCTTCGTCCGCTTCTGCAAACACCAAAGGCCGCATTGATAACGTATTGTGAGGCGCACGGCCTTGCCTATGTCACCGATCCCAGCAACAGCAATACGCGTTTTCAGCGGGCGCGGCTGCGGCGGTCGGGCGGGCTGTCCATGCTGGGTTTTGATTCGGACAGTGTGGCCAATAGTCTGAAGGACTGGCGCAGCCGCCGACAGGTCGAGCTTGAAACG
This sequence comes from uncultured Pseudobdellovibrionaceae bacterium, assembly GCA_964429685.1. Taxonomy (GTDB): domain Bacteria; phylum Pseudomonadota; class Alphaproteobacteria; order UBA2400; family UBA2400; genus CAYSDE01. The sequence continues at coordinate 4,932 of CAYSDE010000135.1, read as the reverse complement.
CTGCGAGCGCTTTCTCCCGCGGTCTGGAATCTCAACCCGCTGGCTGGTTTTGCCGAGGTGGATGAAGCGGGGCTGGCGGCTCTCGCACCCGCTTTGCAGCATGAATTGCTGCTGAATCTGGCCCAGACCATCGGGCAGGCCCGCTCTCGCAGTGCGGATGAGTTACAACAGCCGCGTCCCGGCTGGACGGTGATGGGGCTGCCGCTTTCTTCGGCAGCGTGGAAAGCTGTTGATTGGCCGCGAAGTGGCAGGCTGTGCGCGAACAGAACTGCAGCCCGGTCAGTATCAGCTGTACTGGGACCGGCGTTTTGACTGTTCGGTTGCGGTGAGCGCTCCGGCAGTGCTTGCTCCCCTTGCTGAGGGCAGTTGGCGAAGTTGTGCAGATACAGACTGGTTGGAAAAGATTCCTGGTTTTGCCCGGGCGGCCTTGCCGGGACTCTGGCAGGAAGGGCAGCTGGTGATGGTGCCAAAACCGGTCTGGCGCCCCCTTAACCAACCGTTAAGCCAGATTTTTCGCAACTTTGACGACTTTGACCAGTTGTCTGCCAATGGTTAGGGCTTATTTAATATCAGAGCGTGATATGTTAGTGTGGACTCGTGTCAGTCCACTGGTTTGGTGGCTGGAAAGGATAGGGCGCTGTGAACGGTATCGGTAAAAATCTCCTGCTGTGGACGATCATTCTCGTTCTGCTGCTTTCTCTGGTGAACCTGTTTGACAACAGCAATACGGCGGCGCGGGTGGCGGCGGGCGGGCAGCAGGTGTCCTTCAGCGAGTTTCTTGATGCGGTTGAGGCGGGCAGCGTCAAGGAAGTGGTGATTCAGGGCGATACCATACGCGGCACCTATACCGATGGTGCCGCCATCAGCACCAAAGGCGGCACCGGCAACAGCTTTGTTAGCCAGTTGCCACAGGGTAGCACCATCATTGATACCCTGCGCGCCAAGGATGTGAAGATTACCGCCTTGCCAGTGACGGAAGAAAAGGCCGGGCTGGGCGAGATTCTGCTGGCTTGGTTGCCAATGATCATTCTGGTTGGCGTCTGGATATACTTCATGCGCCAGATGCAGAGCAGTAACGGCAAGGCGATGGGCTTTGGCAAATCGCGAGCCCGTTTGCTCACCGAGAAAACCGGGCGCATTACTTTTGACGATGTGGCCGGGATTGATGAAGCCAAAACAGAACTGGAAGAAGTGGTGGAGTTCCTCAAGGATCCGCACAAATTTCAGCGCCTTGGCGGCAAGATTCCCAAAGGCGTGCTGCTGGTCGGTCCCCCCGGTACCGGTAAAACCCTGACGGCGCGGGCGGTGGCGGGGGAGGCCAATGTGCCCTTCTTCACCATTTCCGGTTCCGACTTTGTGGAAATGTTTGTCGGCGTTGGTGCCAGCCGCGTGCGTGACATGTTCGAGCAGGCCAAGAAGAATGCGCCCTGCATTGTCTTCATCGACGAAATCGACGCGGTCGGTCGGCATCGCGGCGCCGGTCTTGGCGGTGGCAATGACGAGCGCGAACAGACCCTTAATCAGCTGCTGGTCGAGATGGACGGCTTTGAGGCCAATGAAGGCGTCATCCTGATTGCAGCGACCAACCGTCCCGACGTGCTGGATCCGGCGCTGCTGCGGCCCGGCCGGTTTGACCGTCAGGTGGTGGTGCCCAATCCCGATATTGGTGGGCGCGAAAAGATTCTGCGGGTTCATATGCGGAAAGTCCCGCTCTCGGCGGATGTTGATGCCCGCGTGATTGCCCGGGGCACCCCCGGCTTCTCGGGCGCAGATTTGGCCAACCTCGTCAACGAAGCCGCGCTGATGGCCGCCCGCCGCAACAAGAAAGCGGTCGGCATGTCCGAGTTTGAAGCCGCCAAGGACAAGGTGATGATGGGCTCGGAGCGTCGCTCGATGGTGATGACCGAAGAAGAAAAGAAGCTGACTGCCTATCATGAAGGTGGCCATGCCATCGCTGCCATTCATTCGCCGGACAGTGACCCGGTTCACAAGGCGACCATCATTCCGCGTGGCCGCGCTCTCGGCATGGTTATGCGTCTGCCCGAAGGTGATCGCATCTCGCTGTCCCGCGCCAAACTGAAAGCCGACCTAGTGGTGGCGATGGGCGGCCGTATTGCCGAAGAAATGATCTTCGGTCATGACAAGGTGACGACCGGCGCTTCCGGGGACATCAAGATGGCGACCGACATGGCGCGGCGCATGGTGACCGAATGGGGCATGTCCGACCGCCTCGGCCCGCTGCGTTATTCCTCCAACGAGGAACATGTTTTCCTCGGTCACTCCGTCGCTCAGCAGAAGAACCTTTCGGAGGAAACGGCGCGGGTGATTGACGGCGAGGTCAAGGCCATCGTTGAAGAGGCCTATGATACCTGCCGGAAAATCCTCACCGACAATCTGGGCGAGTTGCATACTCTGGCACAGGGCCTGCTCGAATACGAAACCCTGTCCGGCGATGACATCGCCGCCCTGCTGCGCGGCGAGAAGCTTGATCGTGGTGACGATGCGCCGCCGCCAGCGCCCAGGGTTGAAGTTGCTCCCGCCAAACCGGGCAGCCGCTCGGGTTCGGTGCCTTCCAGCGGCACTGGCATCAGCCCCGAGCCAGCAGGGTGATCATCCACCTCATCACCGGACTGGATGTCGGCGGCGCCGAATTGGCGCTCTATCGTTTGTTGTCGGGATTGCCGGAGGCTGAACGCGGAGCCCATCGCGTCGTCTCGCTGATTGCACCGGGCGAGGTCGGGCAGATGATTGCGGCGCTTGGTGTCAGGGTGGATACGCTGGGTCTGGCGCGGGGGCGGCTTTCGCCGGGCGCGATTTTCAGGTTGAGAAAAATGCTCGCCGGACAGAACGCTTTTGTTCACGGCTGGATGTATCATGCCGATCTGCTGGCAACTTTAGCCGCCCCGCGCCGTCATATCTGGAGCATTCATAACGGGCTGGACGGCTTTGCCAACGAGAAACCGCTGACCCGGCTGGTTATCCGCCTGCTGGCGCTGCTGTCTTTTCTGCCCCGGAAGATTGTTTATGTTGGCACCCGTACGGCTTTTCAGCACGAGCGTATCGGCTACCGGCGCGATAAAACCGTCATCATTCCGCATGGCTTTGACATCAGTCGCTATCAGCCGGATGCGGCGGCCAAGCTGCGTTTGCGTGAAGAACTGGGCGTGTCTCCCGCGACAAAAATAATCGGTCTGCTCGGGCGCTGGGACTGGAGCAAGGATGTTCCGACTTTTCTCGCAGCGCTGGCCAAAGTGCCGGAAGTTCATGCGGTGCTGGCGGGCAACCGGATGGACGGTAACAATTCTGAACTGATAGAGCTGGTGAACCGGCATAACGTGCAGGAGCGCGTTCATCTGCTTGGCTATCGCCGCGATATACCCGCTTTGCTGCCGGGGTTTGATCTTCTCTGCATGTGTTCCAAAACCGAGGCCGGGCCGATGGTGGTGGGCGAGGCGATGGCCTGCGGTGTGCCCTGTGTTGTGACAGATGTTGGCGATGCTGCCCATATGGTTGAGGAAACTGGCTGGGTGGTAGAAAAAGAAAATCCGGTGGCGCTGGCAGCTGCTTTACGGACGGCTCTTTCCGCGCCTGATCTGCCTGAACGCGGCACCCGCGCCCGCGCCCGCATTGACGCGCAGTTCACCGCCGAGGCTACGGTATCGGCCTATCAGCGTTTATATGCGGCTTTGAAGTGAGATAGTCTGATCCGCACAAACCCGACGATCTTTTCGCTCATCGCCCGCAGCGTGCCGGAGAAATCCCATTTTAGTGCGGTCAGTCCCAGTTTCAGGCAGGGCAGAAAGCGGCGCTGGCGGGCATAGAGGTACGCCGTGCGGAGATACATCGCAGCAATGACCGGTTTGGACTGTGCAGGAATGGGCAGGCGGGCGATACGGTCAAAATGGCCATCGAGTTCGGCCCAGTTTTCAGCACTCACCAGCGCGGCATGCATGACGTTGAGGACTTCGAGATTGAAAACCGCTTCCTCGTCGGGTGTCAGTCCCAACTGGCGGCTGATGGTATTGGGATCCAGCACCGTCATGCTGGCGGTGGGGTCGGGTCGTCCACTGGCGCGCAGGCGGTGAGTGACGCGAGCGACGGTGGTAGCCAGCCCCTGCTGGGTGGCGTGCCGGACCCCCACCTTGTTGTCATGCTGGCGATAGCGCAGCAGCAGGTCGGGCAGATTGTCGAGGCGGTGATGTTCAAACACCCGTAGCCAGAGGTCATAATCTTCGGCATGGCGATAGGCGGCGCGATAGCCACCAAGGGCGCGGATGATGTGGGTACGCATCATCACCGCCGGATGGGCCAGCGGGCTGCCTTTTTTGATGAAGGCAGCAATCTCGGTATCGCCCTGCGGATAGGCAATGTCGCGGATTTTTTGCCCGGTCTGGTCAATCAGGGTGAGCGAGCCGCCCAGCACCGCAATATCCGGGTGTTTTTTGAGATACTCATGTTGACGGGCCAACCGGTCAGGCAGGGCGATGTCATCGGCGTCCATGCGGGCGATGTAGGGAGCGCGGGCCACGGCGAGGCCACTATTAAGTGCGCCCACCAGCCCGGTATTCTCCTGCTCAATCAGCACAATCCGGCTGTCCTGCGTGGCGTATTTTTTGAGCAGGGCGCTGGTGCTATCAGTGCTGCCGTCATTGATGATGACAAATTCAAAATCGCGAAAACTCTGGCTGAGGATGCTGTCTACGGCTTCGGCCAGATAGGCCTCGCCGTTATACACACTCATCAGGACAGAGATGGCAGGTATGCTCACAGCAGAATCCATCCCGCCGGATAAATATCCACCGTGTTCATGGTTCGCATCCGGTCTTGCGCGAACCACTGGCGCGGGGCAATTACCTGCTTGCCGGGTTTTCCGTTCAGCCTGCGCCGTTTCTTTGCACCAACCGTCGTTGTCCGTCTCTACCGCCAGCTCAA
>CAYSDE010000134.1:0-5370 GCA_964429685.1 uncultured Pseudobdellovibrionaceae bacterium | reverse complement strand
AGCGCCAGAGTTGATCCCCATGAACCGCCGAAGACATGCCAGCTTTCGATGCCCCACAGCGTGCGCAGCTTTTCAATATCGGCAATCAGATGGGCCGTGGTGTTGTTCGACACTTCGCCATGCGGAGAAGAGCGCCCCGCCCCGCGCTGGTCGAACAGGAAGATGCGATAGTGGGCGGGATCAAAGAAGCGGCGATGTATCGGCCCACAAGCGATGCTCGGCCCGCCATGCAGAAACAGAACCGGCTTGCCGTTGGGGTTGCCGCATTCTTCCCAGTAGAGTTTGTGAGGGGGATCAACCGCCAGCAGACCGCTGCGGTTGGGCTCAAGAGGCGGGAAGAAGTCAAAGCTGGTCATGGGGGTAGACTAGGCGCGTTAGGGCGTTGGCAGCAAGCGGATTTGTGCAGCGTTGCTTACGGCAATCAGGCCGCCACCGCTCAGGGTCAGCCAGCCCCGGGCCAGTACGGTCTTTTCTGCCCAGTTTTCAGCCCCCAGACGGCGGGCGAGGGCAGGGGACAGGCTGAGGGTAAAATCCTCTTTCCAGTCCTTGCCAAAATTCACATAGGCGGCATGCCTCCGCAGACTGACCGCGGCAACCCTGCCCCGGACAATGCGCCATTCATCATGACGATGGCTGGCTTCATCGGCAGAAAGCAGCCGACAACAGGGCAGATTCCACAAGCCCGCTTGGGCAGTCATGGCGGCAGCCTCGGCGGGCGCAAGGGAGGAGTCTTCGGTTTCCAGTTGGGCCAGACCCTTTTGCAGGATTTCGGGGCGCGGGTCAGGCTGCAGGGTTGCCGCTGTTTCGCCCCAGCGGTTAGGGGTGTGACGGGCAATCTCGAAACTTCTGCCGATCAGGGTTTGAGTAAGGACGGCCAGAATGGAGGATTCATCCGGCGTACGGAGTTTTTCCAGTCGCACCCGCTCGCCACTCGGCATGACCAGAACCGGCCCGGCCTCGACGGAAGCAAAGGTAACAGTCTCGGCCCCGGCTGGCAGGGCCAGCAGCCAGAACAGAAGCAGGGCAGGAACACGAAGAAGCACCATGTTCGAGGATTAGACCTGAATCCCGAAAAACTCCAGCTGCCAGCGCAGATCGGCTTCGGGTAGGGGGTAGTCGGTGCCGTCTTTGGGATAGAGCGCCTGTTGCGGGGTGATGCCGGCAAGGCGGGTTTGCAGCTGGAGGGCGAGGCGCATCGAAAGACCGGCTTTCCAGGCCAGCGCCGTTACGCCCTTGGCACTGCCAGCCGAAAGAATGCGGCTGACAATCGAGCTTTCGGCCCCGGATTTGAGGGCCAGCGCGGTGGTGACAAAAGCGCGCTCGCCTTCTTCCAGCGCAGCGGTGATAATGGCTTCATCCAGCTTGCCTTCAGCGGCCAGACGGCGGGCGCGGTCTGCCGGACGCTCTTCTTCGCTTTCTCCGCTCTCTACCTTGCGACGCACCAACTGGGAGATTTCCTCGGCCACTTCCGGAGTGACCGAGGGCTGGGTTTTAAGAACCTCGAGCAGGGAGGTGGCGACAAACTGGGCCAGCCGCTTGATGGCGGCCAGCGGCAGCTTGGGGCGGCGGACCAAAGGTTCATGCCAGAGCGGCTGTTGCGGGGCGCGGGTGAGCAGGCTGTCGAGGGTATCTTCACGAATCTGGGCGGAGCGGTTGGCGAGCAGGGCGGCAATCGCGTCAGTATCTTCGCTGCCCGCAATCGCTGCCGAAATGGGCGCGGTCAGGTCAAAGCGGCTGGCAATCGCCCCAAGCGCCCCCCGGATCGGGCCGCTGTTGATGATGCTGAGCAGGTCGGCATCGGTCAGAACGGGAGATTGCCGCAAAATCGGTTCAGCCACCCGCAATTCGACATCGCGGGCCAGCTGGTTGATGACATCATGCGGGGCATCGGGCAAGGTGGCCAGCGCATCGGACAGGATGCTGCGAACCCGCATGGCCTCGTCCTGCGCCAGCTTGCGCAGGACTTCAAGAGTCAGGTCGCGGACTTTGCTTTGCTGTTCCGAGGAGAGTCCGGGGAGCAGGGCCGCAATCTTGAGGGCCAGAGCCGTGCGCACCGCTTCGGCGCGGTCTTCGGCCAGACGCAGATCGGCCTGACGTGGAGTAGCCGGGTTTCCTGCCAATTCGGCCCGCACGCCGGGTGCTGCATCATCAATCAGGTAGTAGAGGATTTCGGGGGCGGTGCCCTGATCAGCGGCAACGCGACGGCGGTCGGCTTCCTCCGCACTTTGTGACAGGCGTTTGGCAGCTTCGTAGTTGACGGTCATTTGGCAATCTCCGCCCGGCTCTTGCCGCTTTTCTTGGCTTTGTACATGGTCGCATCGGCCCGGTGCATGAGCGAGGCAAAGTCATCGTTCTGTCCGAGGATAGCCACGCCAACCGAAGCGCCCAGCGGCTTCGACAGAGGCGGCAGCGAGGCGGCAATCTCGAAGGCGCTTTGGACGATGCGCTCGGCCACCCGTTTGGCAATCGCCTCATCAACCCGCTCCAGCCAGATCAGGAATTCATCCCCGCCGACCCGTCCAACCAGATCGCCGGGGCGGACATGGGTTTCCAGCTTTTTGGCAAAACGGCGGAGGACGTTGTCACCGGCATCATGCCCCAGCGTGTCATTGATGAGCTTGAAATTGTCGAGGTCGATATTGACAAGCGCCATGTCGAGGGGCTGGCCGCTTTCGTGGCGCTGGGCAATACGGCGGTCAATCTGCTCGCTGAAGCTGCGCTGGTTGTGGAGGCCGGTCAGGCCATCCCGCTCGGCCCGTTCCTTGAGGCGCAGGCGGTCGTCAATGTCGCTCCAGATCGTTCCCAGCTGTTCGGCAACACTGCTGACCAGATTGCTGTCATCTATCGTCCAGTGAACCTTGCCGAGGGTTTGCCAGACCACAATGGCTCCGGTGACGATGTTGTTATCCTGCGTGCGGCCAAAGATCCAGTTGCGCTGGTCGCTGTCGAGGCTCAGAGTGTTGCCAAGGGTGGTGATGGTTTCCGCCAGCACGGTGGAAGACGGCGGAATATCCGGCCCGTAATGGGCGGCCAGACTCCAGCTGCCGTGATGGCGGCGCAGAAAGGCGGTGCCTTCGGCGGACAGGGCGTGGGTCATGGCCCGGCAGGCCGCGTTCAGTTCGTTATCAACCGACAGGCTGTCATGCAGAATGCGGGTGATGTCATGGGTAATCTGTTCGCGGGTGCGGGTGTGGGCCAACTCGATGGCCTGTTGCCGGTGTTCGGTAATGTCACGGCAGAGGCCGCGGGCGCCGACCCAGCTGCCCGCCGCATTCAGGCGGGGCAGGGCCGATACGGTCAGGCAGCGCGGCTCGCCCTGCTTGTTTTTCAGCCACAACTCGGCATCACGAATGGCTTTCTGGGTCAGGAAAGGCGTGGTCAGGGCATCAATGGCCACCAGCCCCAGTTCGTGCGGGCGTTTGCCGAGAATGTCATCCGGCGACCAGCCCAGCAAACCGAGCGGACTGATGAAACTGAACCGCGCTGCATGGTCGGTTTCCCATACGCAGTCGGAAGTGATTTCAATCAGATCTTTGTAGCGGGCACGGCTTTCCGCTAGTGCGAGGGTAAGGTTTTTTTCAAAGGTGACATCGCGGCCCAGCAGCAGGGTCTTTGCGCCCGGCAACGGCAGGGCCGTCCATTCAATCGCCAGCTCTTTCAGGTCGGGACTGCCGATGGCGCGGGGATCCGTGATGCTGGAGGTATGTCGCTGGGTGGTCGCTTCGGTGGCCAGCCAGTGTTGCAGGGCAGGCAGCCAGTTCTGATCCTGCAGCAGGGTTTCCGCTGCCTGATTGGCGCGCACAGCCCCCCCTTCAAGCAGCAGGGCCGGAGTGGCACAGGCCTGCAGCAGGTCTTGAGGGCTGATGAGGGTATCAGCCGAAGCGGGAACAGGGGAGAGCGACATCCGGAACAAACCCTTTTCAGAGGCCCAGTCTGCCGCAAGGGGGGGTTAAAGCTTCCCTAACCGACAGAAGTGGCTGCGGTTCCGTCACGTATGCTGGACATTAACGTTACGTTAAGACTTGCCCGGCACACTGGCCACCTAGTCATATACCGCAACAGGAGTCTGATAATGTCCGGAGCAGCCCAACGTCTTGATTATGCAGATACCAACCGGGAGCGCCCGGTTTTAACCGGACATGAGCAGAAGTTTTTACCTGACGAGTTGATTGTCAGCAAAACAGACGCCAAAGGCATCATGACCTACGTTAATCAGGTGTTTCTCAGAGTCAGTGGCTATACCGAGACTGAAATGCTGGGCAAGCCTCATAACGTCATTCGCCATCCTGACATGCCGCGCACGGTCTTCCGCCTGCTCTGGGATGCCATCCGTGACGGGCGGGAGATTTTTGCTTATGTCGTCAACCGCTGCAAAAACGGCGATCATTACTGGGTGCTGGCTCATGTCACTCCGACTTATGGTCCCGGAGGGGACATCATCGGTTTTCATTCCAGCCGCCGGGTGCCCTCGGCAGCGGCGCTGTCAACCATCCAGCCGCTCTATAAACAACTGCTGGCCGAAGAAGAAAAAGTCGGCGGGCGGGCTGGGGTTGAAGCCGGACTGAATCTGCTGAACCAGCTGCTGAAAAGCAAGGGCATGGGCTACGACCAGTTTATTCTTTCTATCTAAGGAGCCTGACAATGAACGTCTTCAAGAGCAAAACCATTCGTGGCCAGTCCAAGCTGGTTGGTACCGTGCTGTTTCTCACCATTGCTCTGCAGTTGCTGGCTGCTGGCGGCCTTGGCTATCTGGGCTGGACTGCCATTGCCCATCTTGGCACAGCGCTCGACGAGAGCCTTGGGGTCATACAGGAACTGGGTCAGTCAGTTGAGAGTGTCAGGCTGAAGGTCACCCAGACCCAATCCTACCTGGACAGTGTTTCGGTCAGTCAGGGGCTTAATAGCAGCGACGATGGCAACAAGAACGTAGCTGATGTCGCCGACGCCTTCAAAACTTCCATTGTCAAAGCCGTTACACTCAGCCAGCAGGCCAACCTGCCCGAGTTGACGACCGAGCTGCAGAACCTGCAGCAGCGTTTCCCGGCCTATTACGAAGCCGGTGCCGGTATGGTGAAAGCCTATATGGAAGGCGGTGTGGAAGCTGGTAAGCGGGCAACGCCGAAATTCCGTGCCGCTGGTGACGCCGTTTCCGAATCGATCGAAATGGCCGGGGCCGTTCTTGCTGTTGCTTTGCAGAACAAGGCCAATGACGCGAAGACCGTCACGGAAACTGCGCGGGAACGTACCACGATGGCTTTGGCGGGCGCAGCTGCTGTTTCACTGTTGGGCCTTCTGGTGATAACGCTGGTTATCCGGGGCCTGTTCCGGGCTTCGGCTACCTTGTCACTCGCCGCCCAGTCGGTAGAAAAA
>CAYSDE010000133.1:0-5411 GCA_964429685.1 uncultured Pseudobdellovibrionaceae bacterium | reverse complement strand
CTGCCGGTAGTGACGCGGGTTGTGCTGGGGTAAAACTCCTCACATTTTACAACCCGCCGAAATGACCATAAAGCGGCTCGGCCCGGCAGCGTGGATCATCGAGCGGGGCAATCTTGTCGAGCAAAAAACTCTGAAGGCGCAACCGGGTTTGGCGATCAAGCCTTTTTAGTTCTTTGACTGCGCTTTCCCGGAACTCGATGCGGTAAGCCAAGCATTTTCTCGACTTCAGCAAAGGTATAACGCTTTTCCTGTTTGCGGATATGCTCATCCGCCAGATAAACATCCTCAAGGTCTTCGAGATGACGCTGCAAAGCCTCGCGCACATAATAAGACTTGGTGCGCCCGGTCAGTGCTTATCCCCAACGATATTGAATATCACCCTCGCGGGCAGCCACTTAGGCTTTAGTATTCTGCAATTCCGCTTCTTTAGGTAGCTCGAAGGCATTCACAAGCAACTGTGAGAGAAAGGTCAGAATACGTTCAGCGTCTTTCTGCTCATACCTGACCAGATCATGCACATTGTCATTTCCCATCTTGCGGATGGTATCTATCCAGTTCTTCGCATTAGCTGGGACGAGCTTCTCCTGAAGTATGAAATCCACATAAAACGCAAATGTTTTTCCACTTTCTGCGCCATGATAAACCGCAACATGGGCTAGCAAGGTTCGCGCAAGATGGATCGCTGCATTATACGCCCCAACCGACGCTGCGTCTCTAACCTCGTTATACACGCTCTGAATCTCTGAAGGTAAATGCATCACTTCCCGCCCCATTCTTGGAGCAGGAATTTGTTGATTTGGTTTAAAGTATGTTGGTTGCTCGCAATGCGAACAGATATATAATAAGAACGGGATAACAGTTCCCCGATCTACTACACATTTATAGCCAATGTGGCTTGCCATTAACGTGCCGCAGTGTGCACAGTTGTACTTGTGCGACGTCATAGTTTCAGTATTACGCCAGTTTAAATCCATATCTCTACCCCGCCCGTACCTGCATCTGAATCGGGCCGTCGGCTCTGCCGTGAATAAACTGTTCGACATAGGGGTTGCCGCAATGGTCCATTTCGGCGACGGGGCCGCACCAGATGATTTTGCCTTGGTGCAGCATGGCGACGCGGTCGGCGATTTTGCGGACGGACGCCATATCGTGGGTGATGGTTAGCGCGGTGGCGCCGATCTGGCGGACACACTTTAGAATCAGGTTGTTGATGACATCGGCCATGATGGGGTCAAGGCCGGTGGTGGGCTCGTCGAAGAAGATGATTTCGGGCTGGGCGGCAATGGCTCTCGCCAGACCAACGCGCTTCTGCATGCCGCCGGAAAGCTCGGCGGGGAGCAGGCGGCTGACTTCGGGCGGCAGGCCGACTTGCGCCAGTTTTTCCAGCGCGATTTCGCGGGCTTGAGCGCGGCCCATATGCTTGCCCTGAATGAGGCCAAAGGCAACATTCTCCCACACCGGCAGACTGTCGAACAGCGCGCCGCCCTGAAACAGCATCCCGCTTTTGGCGGTGATTTCGGCGCGGTCGGAACTGCTCATCTGCAGGACATTCTGGCCGTCGATTTCGATACTGCCGCGCTCGGGCTTCATCAGGCCGAGGATGTTTTTAATCAGGACGGATTTGCCGGTGCCGGAGCCGCCGATGACCACCAGCGATTCAGCGCGCCGCACCTCGAGATTCACCCCATCCAGCACCCGCTTGGGGCCAAAGCTTTTATGCAGATCGGTGATCTTGATTTTGAGGTCAGTCAGCAAAGAAAATCCCCGTCAGCAGATAGTTGAAGATGAGGATGAGGATGGAGGCCGACACCACTGCATTGGTAGTGGCCTTGCCGACGCCCGCCGCGCCCTTGTCCGAATGGAAGCCGTGATAGCAGCCCATCAAGGCGATGATGAAGCCGAACACCGCTGCTTTGATGAGGCCGGAAGTGACGTCGTCAAATTCCAGATATTTCCAGGTCTGGTCAATATAGCTGGCGGGGTTGAAGCCGAGGCGATAGACGCCGACCACATAGCCGCCGAAAACGCCGATAACATCCCCGACCAGCACCAGTACCGGCAGCATCAGCGTGCCTGCCAGCAAACGCGGCACCACCAGATATTTGAAAGGTGAGGTGGAGAGGGTGGTGAGGGCGTCAATCTGCTCGGTCACGCGCATGGTGCCCAGTTCCGCCGCCATCGCTGCGCCGACCCGGCCTGCCACCATCAACCCGGCCATGACCGGGCCGAGTTCGCGGGTGATTGACAGTACCACGACGGTAGCGATTGCTCCCTCGGCATTGAAACGGGCGAAGCCGGTATAGCTTTGTAGCGCCAGCACCATGCCCGCAAACAGGGTAGTCATGCCGACCACCGGCAGGGAGTAATAGCCAATATCAATCATCTGGCGGAAAAGCAGACGCAGATAGAAGGGGGGGCGCAGGCAATGTGAGGCCGCGCTGCCGGTAAAAAGCGCAAAGCGCCCCGTGCCCGAAAGAAACAACAGAAAGGTGCGGCCAATCGCAGCTAGAAAGTTCATGGACTCCTCTATACACTCCGCTTGAAGTTTTGTGGAGGGGCCTCTGATGCGTTATCTTCTTCTTTTGCCGGTTCTGCTGGTGGGCGGATGTGCCGCTCCTTCAACCGCTTATACCGTGGCCCCGCCGCAGGCCGTGGCAATGGAGGCGCAAAATCAGGAACAGATGATTCATCGGGGCAAGAATGGCAGTCGCGGCCTTGATCGCGGCGTGCCCAGCCTGTCGGCCCGTCTGCCGGAAGACCAGCGTTTGGGTGCAGTCGCCGAGCGCATCATGATCGCGGCTTCTCCCTATTGTGGCAACCAGCTGACCGGCGCTTATGCAGTCAGTGTCGGAACGCCGGATAACGGCCCGCCTGTGGTCATCAACGCCGCCGAACCGCTGGCGCCCGGTGATCGCATTATGGCAATGGACGGGCAGGAAGTGCCCTATGGTCGCCGGGGATTTTCTTTTCTTAACCAGCGCGGCGGAGCCAAGGCCTCAAGCGGCCAGCCGCTGCAGCTGACGGCACAGCGGGGCGGGCAGGTGATCGAGGCAACCTATGCGCCGGTGAGCGCCTGCGCCTTGCCGGTTGTGCTGGAGAACAACAACCAGTGGAATGCCTATGCCGATGGCGAGGCGGTGCATATCGAGCGCCGTCTGCTCAACGACCTTTCCAACGATGATGATCTGGCCTTCACCATTGCCCATGAATTTTCGCATAACCTGCTCAGCCATGTGCAGAAGCAACAGCAGAATGCCATGGCCGGAGCGGCAATCGGTCTGGGGATCGAGGCCATTCTGGCGGGCAGTACCGGTGGCCGCATGAGTGGCGACATTACCAAAACCGCCGCCTCCATGGGCGGCATGACCTATAGCCAGGAATTCGAGCGCGAAGCTGATTATGTCGGCCTCTATATCCTCGCCAATGCCGGATATGATCTGGAAGCCGGGCCGCGGGTGGCCCGGCGCATCGCCCGGCAGGATCCCCGTGCCATCCGCTATGCCACCTCTCATCCCAGCTCCGCTGATCGCGCCGCCTCCCTCATGGCCACCATCAACGAAATCCAGCAGAAAGTCCAAAGCGGCCAGCCGGTCGTGCCGAATATGGCGCCGCCGAGAGGGTAGACGCCCTGTTTTGTTCCTGTATCAGCGGTTTTTCAGCGCGTCGCGAATTTCGGTCAGCAGTTCTTCCGTCTTGGTCGGGGCGCCGGGAATGGCGGCGTCGGCCTTCTTGATGCGGTTGACCAGCTTGACCAGCCAGAAGACCGCAAATGAAACGATGATGAACTTAATAACGGCGTTGATGAACATGCCGTAATTAATGGTGGGGGCTCCGGCCTCCTGCGCGGCCTTGATGGTCGGGTACTGCTCGCCGTTCAACGCCAGGAAGAAGCTGGAGAAATCAAGATTGCCCATCAGCCAGCCAATTGGGGGCAGAATGACATCCTGCACCAGAGAATTAACGATGGCGGTAAAGGCGGCTCCCATGATGATACCGACGGCAAGATCAATCACATTGCCACGGCTGATAAAGGCGCGGAACTCACTGGCGTATTTGGTAAACATGCGATGACCCTCCTCCGGTTTTTTAACTGGCGGAGAGGTAAAAGACAAGAGGAGGAAACGAAAAGGTCAGCCGGGGCTGGTGGAGCGGCCAACCTTGTTGCGCAGCTGGGAGATCAGCACATCGACTTTGCCGCCGCCATTCTGGATGATGGTCGAGAATTCGGAGCGCTGGGTAATGCTCATGCTGACCTGCTCAATGATAACATCATCGACCATCGGGCGGCCATCAGGGCCATCGCCTACCTTCCACTCGACCAGCACCGGCTTGGCACCGCTGGTCAGGTTGATGGTGCTGCTTACAATGACATGACCGTTTTCAACCCGGCTGCCAATCACGCTGACCGTCTCGCCGGAATACTGCCGGAAGCGGTTGGCATAAATACCAACCACGTAATCCTCGAACAGGCTCTGGTAGTCAGCCAGTTGGGCCGGTGATGCGGTGCGCCAGAAACGACCCAGCACGAAGCGGCTGATTTCGTCGATATTGAAGTTCTGCTTCAGAATCGCATGAAACTTGGCAGCAACCTGGGTTTCACTGCGTCCGGGGGTGCTGAGAACCGAAATGGCGTCGCTTGCCATGCCGTCAATCAGGGCTCTGGCTGCGGCTTCGCTGGGAGTGGCATGAGCAGGCAACCCCGCCACACAGAGCAGCACAACAGCCAGAAAAACGCGACGCAACATCAAACCCAACCCCTCTCAAGATACCCGAAGGTATAACGTCTCAGTGACCGGGGCCAAGCTGCTTGTTGATTTCAGCAGCGCGGCGCTGGCTATAGAGACTCCTCCATGCAGCATACGTGTCCAGCGTGTTGGTGCGGGTGTCGCTAATTGCCGCATCATAGGTAGCGCGGGTGTCCAGCACACGCGCAGCGCTGACTCCGAACATGGCGCTGTCAAGATCGTTATTGTGGGCGGTCAGGCGAACGGGATCAGCATACCACTCAACCCCGCGCCCGATACCGTCCCGCAGCGAGGAGGGTCCGACAACCGGGAGGACCAGATAAAAGGCCGGATCCATGCCCCAACTGGCCAGCGTTATGCCGAAATCAGTATCTTCGTAAGGCAGGCCGACATTAGTAGCAACGTCTGCCAGACCACCGACACCGGCGATGGTATTAACAAAGAAGCGGCCAACCGCCGTGCCAAAACCGTCAACATTGCCCTGCAGCAGTTTGTTGATGGCAATCACCGGCATTTCAAGGTTGCGGAAGAAGTTGCGCACTACGCCCTGCACCGGCTCCGGCACACCTTCATGATAAATGGTCGAAGCGGGGCCTATAAAGAGGATGTCACGGATCCATGCCCCAACTGGCCAGCGTTATGCCGAAATCAGTATCTTCGTAAGGC
>CAYSDE010000132.1:0-5422 GCA_964429685.1 uncultured Pseudobdellovibrionaceae bacterium | reverse complement strand
GCGATCGCGATCAGTAGGCAGGGCATCAGTCGGCGCATGGTCAAACCTCTCTGTAGCAGTGTTAAAATTGTGTGCGCGGCGAGCCGCCAGCCGGTCGAGCCGCTTGACCTCATCCTCGGCCCGCGCCCGGAACGCCTCGCGGCCAGACTCAATGGCAGCCAGCGCACTCCGGGCGTTAGCGAGGTCAACCCGCAGCCATGCCCGGTCGAGGCTCACCCAGCCCAGCGCTGCGAGGCTGAGTGCCAGCGCTAGCAACGTGGCGCTCAGCCCCTTGTTATTTATCGCCCAGCTCCAGATAATTGCAGTCATAGATCGATCTCCGGCAGCGGCACAGTTTGTCCAGCAAGATCATGGGTGCAGTCCGAAAGAAACTGAATGTTTCCGTCGGTGACGAACGAGTGACAGACCCCACATTTGTAATCTACAGGGTCGGGAAATCTTTCATTATAATTGCACCAGCAGTGCGGCGGTTTCCAGCCGGGTAGATAATGCCCAGTGCGGGCCAGAATAGAGGGGGTAAATGTAGGTCTCTCGACATCGCCATTGAACCCCCAGCAATGCGGCTGTCCGGGCGCTGTCGGAATAGCGTGTGTCTCTTTACATCCTGGACACTGAAAAGAATATCCAATCACCCCATCAGGTTCAGAATACGGCTTTACTTTAGGCATCTCACATTACCCCCTACCGTTATTTACCGCCCAGCTCAGAATCAGACCCGGCATTATCGCCTCCAGTTTTGTTGAGAGCCCGCAGATCGGCATGACCGACCCCTTGATAGATGCCGAGGCACGCGGCGATCGTGCCAAATCCCCACGCGATCACGGCACCCGCCACCGGGCTGTCCGCCCGCCAGATAATCGTGATGAGGACGGCGACGGCGCAAAACGCCATCACCGCATCCGTGCGGCGCTTGCTGTAGGAGCGGGTTGATTTCATGTGGCGCACCACAGCGCCGCCTCGGCCACGCGCCGCCGAATCAGCCCCTTGAGTTTTTTCCGGCCGGATTTTGTGCTGGCCCAAACAAACCGCAGCAGCTGCCCCCAGTAAATAGGGCAGCCGTCAGAATCTTTACCGCGCCTCTCCGCCACCAGCTCATATTTCCCTGCGTTCAGCAGCCGCAAAAGAGTTGACGCAGCGAGTGGGGCTGGCCCGAGGTTAAAAACAAAACTGGTCAGCGCGGCAAACTGGTTATCGGTCAGCGGCACAGTCACCAGATTCTCAACAGCACGCCCCGCTTTTGACAGGTCGGCCATAAAAAATTCCTCGGCCATCTCGCGGCTTATTTTCTGGCCGGCACGCACGCCGTCCGTATGCCCCCAGCCGATCGTCAATTTTCCGGCCGGACAAACATAGGCCGACAGCGCCAGCTGCTCGTATCCCTTGATGAGATCAATGCCGGCAGCGTTGACGGCACGCATCAAGGGATATTCCCGGTCTTGAACTTGATGGCGACGCCGACCGCTATCGCCAGCAATATGGCCTGCGTAACTGTCCTCACCACGGTCTGCCACACGCCACGCTTGGTGCCACGCCACGCATCAAGCAGACCGCGCAACTCCCGCACATCCTGCCCGGCTTTTTCATCTTGCAGGCCAATGCGCTCAAGCGCAATCTTGGCACCCCGCGCAGCTGCCTCTTCTAGCATTTTTGCCATGTACTCGGCATCAATTTCGCAATCTTCACACTTCATTTCCAGAACTCCAGGTGAAGTTGTTGTTTATGAAGCTCAGCCGCAGAAACCCGCTCCTGCTGCGCATTTTCGAGAGTGCGCATCGCATCAGTTGGTGATCCGCTGCGGAGTTCTGTCAGTGCCTGTTCCAGCCGCTCGGCCAGCTTGTCGAATTCACGTTTCATGACTTCTTCCTGCACCAGTGTTTGTAGATTCCGACGCCGTGGAGAGACTGCGCGCACGGGCAGTGACGACACGATCTCATAGGCTGGTTCAAAGGTTCATCAACGCTGTACCACGTGAACCAATCATGCCAGCCGAGGATGCAGAGGATTTTGCGGAGGATGTCCATCATGCCGCCACCACATACGTTTCTGTCGGCTGGAGCGGCGCGCCGGTCGTGTCAATCCCGCCGATTGTGCGGTTGTCGTAAATCGGGATACCAACCTCAAGCGCAATCGTGCCGGTCGCTGTCGTTTGCCAAGTATTTCCAGCAGCAAATGCACCGAGGCCGACCGAGGACGACCCGATGAGGTCAACATTTTGGTCGTCGATCCGCGTGAACTGCCAAACGCCATTGGCCTGAGTAGCCCCGCGCACATCACAGATGCGGCCCCACTGGTTTGTGGTGATGCCGTGACCGCCGACTTTCTGCGAGCCGTTTGGGGTAACGTCTGTAGTGATGGTGGAGCAGGTGATGCGGATGAGTCCAGCGCCATTGTCGGCTACGTTGGTGATACGTGGCGTCATATAAGCCGCGCTGAAGTCGCCGGGCATCCCATACATGTACCGAATATACACAGGGACGCCGGGGTCTGATGGCAACGTAATGCCTAACTTGCTAGCAGCAGTCTTGGTGATATTGCTGATAGCAAGTTTGGAGGTAAACGCCGTATCAGTTGCGACTTCAAACCCGGTCGGCATTGCACCGTCAGAAATGCGCTCCCACGTTATATCTGTCCCGCCGTTGTGCGTAAGAGTCAGTTCGATAAAGGCACCGGTGCGCGTAGCCGAAGCGATGGCCGGGCCGTTGGCATCGTTAGAAATAGCCCCGAATTTCTTGGCCGCCGAGTGCGCCAGCCGAGCCGCCAACCCCTTATAGCCCTTCAGAACCGGGCCATAGTGAGCAAACTGCGTCATGGAGTTCTCGGCCTGCGGCTGATAATCTACCATCCAGCCATTGCTGAAAACATAGGCGTTACCCGCAGCAATCTTCCGCCGTACCCAGTCGAACATCCCGAAGCGGTACTGGTGCGTCTGCTCCGCAGTCTTGCCGCCAAGGCCGCACAGGCTTGTCATCGGGGATACACCAAACAGGAAATTCGAGTTGGGGAAGTTGGCTACGCACCAATCATAAAATTCCCCTAACTTGCCATATCCTGTCCACGCGCCAAAACTACCGCCTGAACTAAAGTAGGTTTCAACCGGTGTGTAGTCAGTCGGGTTGCCATGCTGCCAACTCAGTAATCCGACTTTGCGGAAAGCGTGTGCCATCAGCACCAGCTCGTGCGCCTTTGATGTTGTTCCGCCCTGCGACAGGTCGTAGAACTTATCGATAGCTGTCCCTGAGAGAAAGACAGAACCAAGAGCAACAACGCAGTTATTAGCGTCGCTCAGGTAGTTTGCCATAATGGCATGACCAGCCGGAACATCTGTCGTGTAGAGGTCGTAGCGAGGAAGCTGCCAATGCATTTGCGGAACCCAGACGCGCCCGCCAGAAGTCCACGCCGAATTATAGACAGAACCATTGAGGATGAGTTCGGTCGGAGAGGTCACGGTGACTACCCAAAGCCCGTTCGCCGCCGTTGTTCCGCCCACACCGCCAGCAGCTACCTTCTGGCCGGTGCGCCGACCGTGCGGGTACTGCGTGGTCAGCTTGACCTCACCACCAACATTGGCCGTTGCGGTCACGGAGACATAGCCCGTCCATGTCCCGTTGATGTGTGGGTTGAACAGCTGACAGAGTGCAACATAACCGTTCGGGGTCACATCATTCGCGCCATAAGGAACTGTGGTGCGGAAGAGCGCATCGGCAAGTGACTGTCCGCTGGGCAGCGCCGTAATGCCGACGCCAAAACGCAGCGTAGTTGTCATCACATCCGAAGACGGCACACCACCCGATGTCTTCCGGGCTTGGGCTCTAGCCCACCGTTTACCCTTCGGCACTGATAATGCCCCAGACAATACCCCACCAGAAATCTCGGCCGCCACCGTGCGCCAGCCAGAAAAGCAAGTGCCAGTCTGATCGATGAACTGAACCTCAATATCGCCGCCACCTGCACCAAGATACACCCCGGATATGGGTATGTTCGCCGTGCCACCCGCGCCGTACTGGAACACGAACGCATCAGGGCCGGGAGGGTCAAGAAAAACTGCGTCAGTCTGCGGAGCGTAACCAATCGCGCCGCCCGCTGTCGGGCTACCATTTTTTGTCGCTGTAATCCCGTTGATAGTGCTTGTCCATGTCGCGGCTTGGTCAGCCATCGTGAACTGCCAATCCGTTCCTGCAGGTGTTCCCAGCGTGGTCGGGTCAGTACCATTTGCAATCGCGGCAAGTTGCGCTTTGGTCAGTGCGTAAGAGAGCTTCCACACCCCGCGCATGTGGCCTTTGAACGAATTTGACCCGTCGCGGCCCTGCCCAATATAGGTCGACTGCGACGCAATCGCACCGAACAGGGTTTCTTCTTCCGCCGCCAGAAACGGAGCGTTACCGGGAAATGTCAGCCAGAGTTGAGCCTTTGTTCCGGTTTTCATAACCGCGAACATGCAATCATAGCCTTGCGGCACGCGGGTTTCTGCAACCAATCCAGAGGCAGTTGAGGAAGAGTTGCTTGATCTGTGTGTGCCGAGCGCGTTGCCAGCATCGTCTTTACCAGCCACATACAAAACACCGTTGTTCCGGTTATAGAACATGTGAAGGCTGCCGTTGGCCGAGAACGGTGAGCTAGACGGCCCAATGTTAAATATGATGCCTGCCGCGCCGGTTGCGTCATCCGGGCAGCGAAACCACCCACCGATAGACCAATCACCAGCAGGGAGGCTATCTGAAGAGATGCTGTATCGGCTCGCCGTGAAATAAGTTGACGCCACCGCACTCGCCGCCGGAAGCGCCGCAGCAACGCCAGCACTGCCAGAGCCGCCACCTTGAGAACAAATTCCAATATGCATAACGATATCTCCTTAGTATAAGCCAACCATGCCGGTCGCCGTTGTTCCTGTGGACATGACGCGCTTGACGCGCCACGGCTTGGTGACGCCCGCCGGGAGATACGGAAAGAGAATCGGCACATCATCATCCATCATAATTACAGTGATGTTCCCACCCGACCCGACATAAAATCCGCGGGTTACAAAAGCCAAATCATTGTTGTTATCGGGCGTAATCGTAAACGCTTTGGTAGCGGGGCTTTCCAGCGTATTATCCCCAGAACATGCATCTTTTGCTGTAGTCATCTCTCTCTCCTCTTGGTGTGTGAACTCGTTAAACTGACAGCAGCCACAACAGGCCGCCGAACACTGCGCCGATCACCGGCTCTGCCACGCGCAGCTGATCGACAATCACGCCGCGCCGCTGCAGCTGGCACGCTCCGTAGTTTGCCAACGCGCATAACCACCCGGCCAGCACTGCCGCCGGTATCGCCTGCGGCCCGGCCCAGATTCCAACCAGTAAAAACCGCACGACATAAATCGCCACCATCACGCCAAACTGGCGCATTGTCTCGATCCGATAAAACCGGCCATGCGGAATCCACA
>CAYSDE010000131.1:0-5435 GCA_964429685.1 uncultured Pseudobdellovibrionaceae bacterium | reverse complement strand
TTTCGGATCATGGGGCATGACAAGGTTCTCGTTCTTGATGGTGGCCTGCCCAAATGGCTGGCCGAGCGCCAGCCGGTGACGAATAAACCGACCATTATCAAGCCCGCTGCGTTTTCAGCCATTCTGCGGCCCGAATTGGTGCGTAGCGCTGATGAGGTGGCCAGCGGTCAGTCTTTGGTCATTGATGCCCGCGCTCCGGGGCGTTTCAGTGGCGAAGACCTCGAAATCTGGCCGGGTCGCCGGGCCGGACATATTCCCGGATCCCGTAATGTCTTTTTTGGCAGCCTCATTGATTCCGGCACAAAGACCCTGTTGCCACCAGACACCCTGCGCGAAAAGTTCGCCGGAGTTGATTTATCACGTCCACTAACCGTCTCCTGTGGCAGCGGCGTTACAGCTTGCGTGCTGGCTTTGGCCCTTTATCAGCTTGGATACCCTGATGTGGCCGTCTATGACGGGTCATGGGCGGAATGGGGCCTGGCGGCTTCCAACCGGCCGGTTGAAGTCGGGGCTTTATCATCGGGCGATTCCGCCCTATAACATCTTCTGAGCAAAAGAGGTTTTACGCATGGCGACCCATACGCCCGCACAGGCAATTCAGGAACTGGTCAACCACACTGCCGTTCTGACCGAACGGCTGGTGGGGCTGCAAAGTGAAGTCCGCAAGGGCATGGCAATGAGCCCTGAATGGGGCAACGCCCTGACTCAGGTTGTGGGCGATACCAATCGCATGCTGCAGGCGATGGAGCATCTGGCCCGCCTGCCCGCCTTTCATCTCGACCGTGAAGGTCTGAATGCGGCGGTCGCCGCTGGCGTACAGCAGGGTCTGGCCGCCGAAAGCGGGTCGTCGCTGGTGTCGATGATTGAAAGCAACAGCCGCCATCTGGAAGAAGCCCGCCGCGAACTGGCCGAATCCCGTCAGCGCATGGATCAGATGCTCGGCGAAATCCAGAATGCCGGAACGATGGGGCCGGAAAGCCGCCAGAAATTCTTTCTGCAGATTGCGCCCGCCGCCGGGGTGTGGTCTGTCGCCATCCTCTCCCTCGGCGTGATGCTGGGCAAAGGCTGTGCCCCCGAAAAAGTAACAGTGCCGCCGCCGCAACCGCCCGCCATTGTACAGCAGCAGGCGACTCCCACGCCAACGGTGACCGCCAATCCCGTCACCCGCCCGACCCCGCCGGTGCAAACCCGCCCAGCCGTGCCTGCGGTTTCGGTCGGTGCCGAGATCAATCTGCCCAGCGCAACATCGATTTACCGCACCACCAATACTACGGAACCGCCTGCCTTCAACGCTCCCGCCGGCGCCCTCGTCCGCGTTGAAGAACTGACCGCCGGTCGCTGGATCAGGGTCAGCTTCGCCATTAGCGCCACCGAACGCGCCAGCGGCTGGATTGCACCGGGGACGCTGCGGTAAGCTGGTCTGAGATTCTGCCCCTTCTCCTTCCCTCGCTTGCGGGGGAAGGTCGGGATGGGGGAAGTGGGGTAAACAGAGCCGGAAAATTTGTGGTTTTCCTAACATCCCTCCCCCACCCTAACCCTCCCCCGCAAGCGGGAGAGGGAATTACCCCTGTTTTAAAGCGCCTCCAAAAACAGCTTGCAGTCACCGGAACGCTTCGGTTAGGCTGTGGACATGATTTATAGTACACACGCGCAGTCTCTACGCTGTGCGGCGGGGTATTGTCAGCTTATTACAAGGCACAATTATATGAAAACAAGACCACTGTCGCTTAGCGACCTTGCTTATGGCCGTGCTTTCGACTTCATCTCCTCACATGATCCTGAAGTCTCAATGCGGTTTTATATCCCGGTCGGAAACTGGATGGATGCGGGCGGCAACGTCAGAGAAGATCGCCAACATAATAGTGTTGTATGGGCAGAAGGCAAAAACGCCTATCGTTTCACCTTCACCAACTACACAGATAACAGGACGCAAGGCGCAAACGTTGATGGCTCGGGCGTTATTGTTATTGGCGGAATCAAACCAAGTCAGCTCGACACGATTTTCAATTATATCAGCTCTAACTATGGCAGTCCGGAGCAGATGAACGCCGCAGATCATCTGGCAACTATGGAGTGGATGCAAACGCAGTTGGGGATTAAAGATTTTTATAATGACACACTCACCGGCATAAACAAAAAAATGCAGCCTTTTTCCCAACCCATAGCCGGTCTGCTTTACGGGGGATACATTCCTCAGCCCCATCTCAGTGCCGCTATTGCTTACTCTGGCGAAGTTGCTTTTAACCTTTTGTCAGCTGCCCCACAAACTTATGAGAATGGTGCATTCGCAACATTTCCGACTTACACGACCAGACAACTGCAGAGTCTCTCTCTGGACAAGTTAGTCGAGGATATGAAAGCCCGTAAAGTTACTCCACGCGCCGTCGAGGCTGCCCGATTTTGCTCACAGAATACCCATCCTGACGGGAGTAAGATTTTGCTTCCCTGAATTTGCTTATGCTCATAATCACGGCACAACACTCTGCTCAGCTTTTAGCACCCACAAGCAGTTCTCGCCGGAGAAACAATGTGAGATTACCGCCTCCCTCAGAAACAACTTGCAGTCACCGAGGCGCTTCGGTTAGGGTGTAGTCATGATGTTGCACCGCACACACTCCCAATCCCTCCATTTCACCGCCTGCTCCGGCAGCGGTAAGGGCGGCTTTGCGCTGCTTAATGCCCCGTAAAAGGGCTGGTTCTGTCACCAGCCCCTGATAAACGGAGGGCTGGCCAACTCACCAAATACCAAAGGTCCGCTCTCCCTGTAACGAACAGGAGATAATCATGATTGCACGGGTCAAACGACGATGGCAGCGCGAACCGATAGCGGAAATCCGTCAGCTCTATTTCATCAACATACTGCGTTCGGCAACTTTTTATCTGCCGGTCATCATCCCCTATTACCACGATGTGGCCGGGGTGGATTTTGCCGGATTCCTGATCGGTGAGGCATTCTTCGCGGGCGCCATGATGGTGCTGGAGGTACCGACCGGCTATCTGTCGGACGTCTGGACGCGGCGCATGAACCTCTTTGTTTCAGGGCTGTTCTGGACGATGGCCACGGCGTATCTGCTGGTCGCCAACAGTCTGCTTGATGTCATTCTGGTGCAGCTGCTGATGGCGGTTGGCGCCAGCATGGCCTCGGGCACGGTGCAGGCGATGCTTTATGAATATCTGGCTGAGAGCGGGCGCGAAAGCAAATTCCGCAAAGTGGAGGGCCTGCGCTTCTCGCTCGGCTTCTATACGCTGATGGTAACCGCCCTGCCCGCCGGTCTGCTCTATGCGCTTGACCCGCGTCTGCCGGTTGTTCTGGCGCTGGTCAGTCAGATTGCGATGACGGCGCTGAGCTTCGGCCTGCGCGAGCCGCAGCGCCTGCGCCGGGCGGCAGAGAAGAATCCCTTCTACGACATGCTGAAAACGATGCACTATGCTCTCTACGGGCATCGGGAAATTGCCGCGATTATCCTGATGGCAGCAGTCATGTTCAGCGCGACGAAACTGCTGATGTGGATCCAGCAGCCCTATTATGCCGCCGCCGGAATTCCGGTGGTCTGGTACGGGGTGATGTCGGCAGCGGCGTTCGGCATGATCGCTGTCAGCAGCCAGTTAGCCCACAAGCTCGAACGCTGGATCAGCCCGGTCATGCTGATGGGGGTGTTGATGCTGGTTCTTCTCGGCATTGCGCTGCTGGCGGGAAATTTCCTGCTGGCGATCTTCGCTCCGCTGCTGCTGGTGGGACAGGCCATGTATGGCGTTGCCAATCCGGTGGTCAGTGATGTCATCAGCCAGCGGGCCGAACCGGAGCGCCGCGCTACCATCCTCTCGGCCCAGAGTCTGCTGGCCTCGCTGTTCTTCACGATATTGAGTATACCTTATGGCTGGCTGGCCGAACATCAGGGCGTGCAGGTGTCGCTGTTGGCGCTGGCTGACGTGCTGGTGGTTCTCGGCCTGCCCGCTTGGTTGCTGCTGCTGCGGCAAACCCGGATCAGCGCTCACTAAGCGCGTTGCCGCTGGCCTTGATGAAGGGTTTGAGCAGGTAGTCCAGTACGGTCTTGTAGCCGGTGATGATGTCAACCTCAGCGGTCATGCCGGTGGTGATGGTCAGCTGCTCGCCACGGCGACCGGTGCGGCATTTCCCTTCCAGATCGACAAAGCAGGTATGCCTGGTATGGAGGCGGACGCGGTAAAAGGTTTCGCCCTTCTCGTCGGTGATGGTGTCGGGGCTGATGTCGGTCACCACCGCGTCCAGTCCGCCATAAATCGAGAAGTCATAGGCGGTGATTTTGACGGTGGCATTAAGGTTGGGGCGAATGAAGGCAATATCGGCGGGGCGGACGCGGGCTTCAATCACCAGTGTCTCCCCTTCCGGCACAATTTCGAGCATCGGTTGCTGCTGGCCGGGCTGGACAATGCTGCCTTCAGTCACCGTAATCAGCTGCACCTTGCCAGCGCGGGGAGCCTTGATCTCAATATCCGGCAGGGTGCCGCGTGAGGCCTGCACAGCGGTCAGCAACGGACGGATTTCGGATTCCAGCTGGCTGAGCTGGTTGCGCGCATCCGCCTTGAAGGTCGCGTCGAACTCCTCAATCCGGCTCTGTGCCTCCCGCAGCGCGGCCTGTGCCGAGGGTTTGGCATTGGTCAGGCGGTTCAACTCGGAGCGGGCCGAAGCCAGACTTTGTTGGGCCCGCAGCAAATCCCGCCGCGACGCCGCGCCTTGCGACACCAGCGGAGCCAGCATGTTAACCTCTTGTCCGGCCAAACCGGCCTGCTGACCCAAATCCTGAATCTGCTGCTGAATCTGTTCAATGTCCCGCGCCCGCTGCTGCTTCTGCTCGTTCAACGTGGTTAGCTGGGTAACGTTGCGGGCGAGATTGCTTTCAAAACTCTGCTGCTCTCCCGCCACCGCCTCCGGGGCCTTCTGCCGCAATTCCGGCGTGAAAGAAATTTCTTTGGCGCCGGTCGCTTCCGCCTGCAGACGCAGCTGCTTGGCCAACAGGGCAAAGTAACGGCTTTCCGTCGCCGCGCTGTCGGTCTGGCCGATGGTTGGTTTCATCAGTAACAGAACCTGACCGGCCCGCACCTGTGCGCCGATTTCAGTCTGCACCTTGGTCACCCGCGCTGGCTGGTCGGGCATCAGGCGGTCGGCATTGGTAGACGGCACCACCCTGCCCTGTCCGCGAGCCACTTCATTGATATTGGCGAGCGAGGCCCAAAGCAGAAAGCTGACAAAGAACCCCACCACGGCATAAAGCAGCCAGCGCTGCCGCCTTGTAATGCGTGGCGCGCCCCCATCGCCAAAGGGGTCTTCCAGCATATCGTCATACAGCTGGCCAAGCAGGTTGAAGCCTCTGATCTTCATGTCAGGCCGCTCCCTTTATATTCCCTCTCCCGCTTGCGGGGGAGGGTTAGGGAGGGGGTGAGAAAGAAACAAGCCT
>CAYSDE010000130.1:0-5464 GCA_964429685.1 uncultured Pseudobdellovibrionaceae bacterium | reverse complement strand
CAGTGTTTTGTGTAGGGAGAGGGAATGGTCATGGGCCTACTTTATCTTTTGTATGATTCAAGAAATATATAAACCATCTGGGAAATCCGGTCAAAACTCAAATGAGTGTAGAAGGATGGGAAGGAAAATATCTCTGACGAGCTAGGC
This sequence comes from uncultured Pseudobdellovibrionaceae bacterium, assembly GCA_964429685.1. Lineage (GTDB taxonomy): Bacteria > Pseudomonadota > Alphaproteobacteria > UBA2400 > UBA2400 > CAYSDE01. The sequence goes on along the minus strand of CAYSDE010000130.1, from coordinate 5,317 downwards.
GTAGGAAACGGTATGTTTTGTAAATACCCCATAGCATAAAGAATATGATGACTAGCGCACCATAATTGAACCAAATTTCTTTTGATACTGGCATGTCAACCAACATGTAGAGGAACATAAACCAAGAAGCTATCCCGCATATGAAGAAAACCCAAATTAAAAAGGGTGTCTTGAACCAGGAATCTTCGGGAAAAAAGATACTATACCAGAGTCCAATTAGACCAATCGTCATGATTGCTAGGGTGATGTCCTGAGTGGCAACAATCAGTGCGGGCAGTATCAGGAAGGCCGATGCAGGGCCAATTGTCGCTATGGCGAGTATGATTTCGAACGTTCTTGCATAGATCGGCCGTGGCTTTTTCATAGAAATTCCGAGCATCATGCCACGCACGCCGCAAAGCCCTGCTTCAGCGCATCTTCATTCAGCTTGCGCCCAATGAAGACCAGACGGCTGCGGCGAGCGTCGCCAGCGGGCCAGATTTGCAGCGGGCGGCCTTCCATAATCATATGAACGCCCTGCACGACAAAACGCTCTTCCATGCCTTTGAGGTTGAGGATGCCCTTGTAGCGCAGCAGATCCTGACCGTCCTTGGCGACCAGCTCCGAAAGCCATGTCTCGAATTTGATCGGGTCCAGGGGTTTTTCCGAGGTCAGCGCGACCGAGTGAATATTGACATCATGCAATTGGCTGTGGTCGTGATGATGGTGGTGGTGCTCATGGGTGCAATGTTCATCATGGCAATGCTCGTCATGGTGATGATGCTCATGCTCTTCATGCTGCGGCTCCAGAAATTCCGGGGCGCGTTCAAGGATGCGGGTGAGGTCAAAGGCGCCGCGCTCCAGTACCTCGGACAGTGGCACATTGCAGCGCTCGCTCTTCAGCAGTTTGGCATAGGGGTTGATAAGGCGAATCCGTTTTTCAACCAGCGCCAGTTCAGAGGCCCCGACCAGATCGGTTTTGTTGAGCAGGATGGTATCGGCGAAAGCAATCTGCTCTTCGGCTTCACGGCTGTCGGAGAGACGCTGCATCAAATGGCGGGCATCCACTACGGTCACAATGCTGTCGAGGCGGATATGGGCCTTGATGTCCTCATCGGCAAAGAAAGTCTGCGCGACCGGGCCGGGATCGGCCAGACCGGTGGTTTCGATGATGATGGCGTCAAACTTGCCCTTGCGCTTGACGAGGTTGCCCAGCACCCGGATAAGGTCGCCGCGCACCCGGCAGCAGATGCAGCCATTATTCATCTCGAAAATTTCTTCATCCGCACCGACCACCAGATCATTATCAATGCCGACTTCACCAAATTCATTGATGATGACCGCATATTTTTTGCCATGCGGCTCGGTCAGGATGCGGTTGAGCAGGGTGGTCTTGCCTGCCCCCAGATAACCGGTGAGGACGGTGGCGGGAATTTTGTCCTGACTCATGGTGGGCTCCTTCAGCTTGATTGATCCGCCCTTAAATAGGGGGGATAAGTCAATATCACAACTCCCTATCGCAGCGGTAGGGCTTGAAAGGACAAAAAATCTGGTCATATCAATGAAATTGGCGTTAAGATACCAACGCTCTGCCCAGAGCCGGATGTGGAGAAGTCTGATGCCCCGTAAAGGATTGATTGTTGCCGCGCTTCTGGTTGGCGCCGCTGCCCTGTATTTTCTGGTCGGCACGACCGGCCTCCAGCTTGACGTGACCAAGGTCATACGCGGCCCGGCGGTTGAACTGGTCTATGCAACCGGGGTGGTGGAGCCGGTGCTGTCGGCTGATGTCGCGCCCGAGATGACGGGCCGTCTGGTTGAGTTGCTGGCGGATGAGGGGCAGGAGGTCGCACTGGGCCAGCCGCTCGCCCGCTTTGAAGATGCCGAGCAGCGGGCGGACGTGGCCGAACTGGAAGCCAGGGTCAGGAATTCCGAAATCAACCTGCGGCGGGCACAGGAGCTATGGAACCGTCGTTCCGGCAGCCGGGAGAATTTCGATCAGGCGCAAAGCCAGCTGCAGCAGGATGAGGCCAGACTGGCCGCCGCCCGCTCGCTGCTGGCCAAGCGTGTTCTGGTCTCTCCGCTGGACGGCATTGTCCTGCGCCGCGACGGCGATGTCGGTGAGACGCTGGCCTCCGGTCGCCGGGTGTTCGTCATTGGCCAGAAAGCGCCGCTGCGGGTGGAGCTGGAGATTGACGAAGAAGACATTGCCCGTGTCCAGATCGGCCAGAAAGTCCTGATTTCAGCTGATGCCTTTCCGCGCCAGAGTTTTGCCAGCAGCATCGCCACCATCACCCCGCAGGGCGACAGCGACAGCAAGAGTTATCGCGCCCGCGCCCTGCTTTCGGCGGAGACGCCCCTGCCGGTCGGGATGACGGTTGAAGCCAATGTGGTGCTGGCTGAACACCAGAATGCCTTTCTGGTTCCCGCTGAAGCCGTGGTCAAGCGCGCTGGCAAGGATGTGGTTTTCGTGGTGGAGGGCCGTCACGCCCGGCAGACGGCGGTTGAAGTCGGCATTCGCGGCGCCAGCTTTGATGAAATCCTGTCCGGGGTTGCAGAGGGTCAGATGCTGATCCGCGCTCCCGGTGACAAGCTGGCGGACGGGGCGCGGATCAATCCCGCCGGAGACTAGATCGTGAAATTCCTCTCCCTGCAGATTGCCCTGACGCATCTCGGCTACCGCAAGCGGCAAACGCTGGTGTCGGTGTCCGGGGTGGCGATGGGGGTGGGGTTCTTTATCGCCATGGCGGCGATGATGCAGGGCTTTCAGAGTTACTTTGTCAGCACCATTGTTGATGTCTCGCCGCATATCACCATCATGGATGAATACCGCAACCCGCGTCAGCAACCCGCGGTGTTTGCCTATGGCTTCGATGCCGCGCTGGCGGTGCAGGGCATTCGCCCGCGTGAGGAAGATCGCGGAATCCGGGGCTATCAGGCGATTGTTGAGAACATCCGCCAGATGCCGGATCTGGCGGTATCGGTGGCGCTGGACGGGCAGGCTTTCCTGCGTTTTGGCGGCAGCGAATACAGCGCCAGCCTGACCGGTATCGTGCCGGAGGATGAGCGCCATATCACCCGGCTTGAAAAAGACATGGTGGCGGGCAGCCTCACCGATCTTGAAACAGCGGCCAATGGCATCATCATCGGCACCGGTCTGGCCAAGCGCCTCGGCGCCGGAATGGGCGACAGCCTGACCGCTGTTTCTGCGCGTGGCGTCATCATGCGGGTCAAGGTGGTGGGGCTGCTTGAAACCGGCATTACCGCGATTGACAACCGGCGCGGCTACATGCTGCTCAAAAAAGTGCAGATCATGGAGGACAAGCCCAACCGGGTCAGCCAGATCACCATGCGGCTGACCAACCCCGATGAAGCGATTGCCCTGGCGCCGCAGCTGGAAAGCCGGTTCCGCTACCGCACCGAAAGCTGGCGCGAAGCCAATGCCGGCATTTTTGGCGTCTTCGTCATTCAGAACATGGTGATGTATTCCACCGTGACCGCCATCATGATCGTGGCAGCCTTCGGCATCTATAACATCATCTCGACCATCATTCACGAGAAGGCCAAGGACATCGCCATTCTCAAATCATTAGGGTTCCACGAAGTTGACATCCGCCGCATTTTCCAGTGGCAGGGGCTGCTGATCGGAATAACCGGGGCGCTGCTGGGCTGGGCGGTGGGTTACATGCTGACCACCTTGCTGGCTTCGGTTCGCGTCAATATCGAAGGCGAAATCAAGACCGACCGGCTGTTTCTGCTGTGGTCATTTACGCATTACATACTGGCGGCGACCTTTGCGGTGCTGGCGGCGCTGCTGGCGGCCTGGGTTCCCTCCCGCAAGGCCGCCCGCGTTAATCCGGTGGACATCATCCGGGGGGGTCAGTTGATGATCGTTCCTGTTATCGCCACCGAGAACCTGACCCGCATCATCTCCGGCGAGATTTCCACTACGCTGGTGGAAGGGGCAACCCTTGCCATCAATCCCGGCGAGTTTGTTGCCATTACCGGCCCGTCGGGCGGGGGCAAGTCGTCGTTGCTCTACCTGCTTGGCCTGCTTGACCAGCCGACCTCGGGCCGGGTGCTGGTGAACGGAGAGGATATGGCTCCGCTTAGCAGTGATGCGCTGGCCGACATCCGTCTCAGCTCCATCGGTTTCATCTTCCAGTTCCACTTTCTGCTTGAGGAGTTTAGCGCGCTCGAGAATGTGATGATTCCCATGCGCCGCCTTGGCCAGCTGTGCGAAGCGGAGATGGTGGCCCGTGCCAGCGCACTGCTCAAGGAATTTGATCTGGTCGGGCATGAGTACAAGCATCCCAGCCAGCTCTCCGGCGGCCAGCGCCAGCGCGTCGCCATTGCCCGCGCCCTCGCCAACCAGCCCCGCCTTCTGCTGGCCGACGAACCAACCGGCAATCTCGATACCAGAAACGCCGATGCCGTCTTCACCGCCTTCCGCCGCATCGTCGCCGAAACCGGCGCTGCGGTCGTGGTCGTGACCCACGATATGACCCTGGCCGCCCGCACCGACCGGCGCATTCATATTGTGGACGGACATATTGTTTAGATCATCCGTTTTATTGTTTTTGTCACCAGACTGCTAAACTGCGAACTGTTCAGCCAGCACGCGCTCTTCAAAGCTCATATCGGGGTCGAAGAGCAGGGTGAGGGGGTGCCTTGCGTCTTCGCAGACGTCAACCCGCAGTACTTCGCGCACTTCATCGTCGTCGGCCACGGCGCTGACCGGGCGCTTGTCCGGTTCCAGCACATCGAAGCGGATGGTGGCGCTGTGGCGGAGCAGAGCCCCGCGCCAGCGGCGGGGGCGGAAGGCGCTGATCGGGGTGAGGGCCAGCAGCCCGGCTCCCAGCGGAATGATCGGGCCGTGAGCTGAGAAATTATAGGCCGTTGAACCAGCCGCTGTTGAGACCAGCGCGCCGTCGCAAACCAGTTCGTCGATACGGACAACGCCGTCCACCTCAATCCGCAGCTTGGCGGCCTGATAGGTTTCGCGCAGCAGGGAAACCTCGTTGATGGCCAGCGACTCGAAGGGGGCATCACCGGCCTTGCACCAGGCCCGCATCCGCAGCGGCAACAGGGTGACGGCCTGGGCGGCGGCAATCCGCTCAAGCAACTGGTCTTCGTTAAAGCGGTTGAGCAGGAAACCGACCGAACCGCGATTCATGCCAAAAACCGGGCGCAGGCGTGGCGGGTCGGTCTCAAGAGTGCGGTGCAGGGTCTTGAGCAGGGCGCCGTCTCCGCCCAGTGCCACTACCACATCCGCCTCTTCAAAGGGAGATTCGGGGTAGCGGGCCCGGAGGCGGGCCGGTGCTTCACGGGCTTCCGGGGG
>CAYSDE010000129.1:0-5467 GCA_964429685.1 uncultured Pseudobdellovibrionaceae bacterium | reverse complement strand
TGGGGTCGGGGAGGGGATTGACGATTTGCGCAGTTTCACGCCTACTGAGTTTGCCCGCGCCTTGATGGGGTTACAGGAGTAAGAGAATGCCGATTTTTGATTCTGCCCCCAAGTTTGCGGCCAAACGCTACAGCCAGCCGGACGAAGTTCTGGCGCGGGTGCGCGAAATCTATGATACCAACACCGCCTATCTGCGCGAACGGTTTCAGGCTTTCACCCGGGGCGAGCGGATCAAGGGCCAGCTGCGCGTCTGCTACCCTTATGTGAAGATTGAAACCGGCACCTCAAGCCGGGCGGATACCCGGCTGGCCTATGGTTTTGTCACCGAGTCCGGGGTTTACTCCACCACCCTGACCCGCCCCGATGTTTTCGCCAGCTACTATCTCGACCAGTTCCGCCAGCTGATAAAAAATCATGGCGAGCCGCTGGAAGTCGGTGTTTCCGATACGCCGATCCCGCTGCACTTCGCGTGGCCGGGGGCCATGCATCTGGAGGGAGATCTGGGCCCTGACCTCCTCGCTAATATCCGCGAGCATTTTGATCTGCCTGACCTCAGCTATATGGACGATGCGATCGTCAACGGCACCCACCGGGTCAAACCCGGACAGCCGCAGCCGCTGGCCCCGTTTACTGCGCCGCGGGTTGATTACTCGCTGCACCGGCTGCGCCACTACACCGGCACCGGGCCCGAGCATTTCCAGAATTTCATCCTTTTCACGAACTACCAGTTTTATGTGGACGAGTTCGTGCAGCGCGGTCTGGATCTGATGGAGCCGACTGATGATCCCGCCGAGCGCACCCTGCGCCAGAAATATGAGGCTTTTGTCGGGCCGGGCGAGGTGGTGACGCCTAACCGTAACTTCGGCGGCAGTGAGACGGAATCTGCAGGGGTCGCCCCCGAGCGGCTGCCGCAAATGCCCGCCTATCACCTCAAGCGCCCCGGTTATATGGGCATTACCATGGTCAATATCGGGGTGGGGCCGTCGAATGCCAAGACCATCACCGATCACGTCGCCGTGCTGCGGCCCCATGCCTGGCTGATGCTCGGCCATTGCGCCGGTTTGCGGAGCAGCCAGCGGCTGGGGGATTATGTGCTGGCCCATGGCTATGTGCGCGAAGATCACGTGCTGGACTCCGACCTGCCGCTTTCAGTGCCGATTCCGGCGCTGGCTGAAGTGCAGGTGGCGATTGAGCAGGCGGTCAGCCGTGTCACCGGACTGTCCGGCTATGCCTTGAAAAGCATCATGCGCACCGGCACCGTTGCCACTATCGACAACCGCAACTGGGAGCTGCGCGACAACCGCGAGATGATGGAGCGCTTCAGCCAGAGCCGCGCTGTCGCCCTCGATATGGAATCCGCCACCATCGCCGCCAACGGCTTCCGCTTCCGGGTTCCCTATGGCACCCTGCTCTGCGTGTCGGACAAGCCGCTGCATGGCGAGTTGAAACTGCCCGGCATGGCCCAGAAATTCTACCGCCAGCAGGTCGAACAACATGTGCGGATCGGCATTCTGGCAATGGAACTGCTGGCCGAAAACAGCCTCGAACGCCTGCATTCGCGCAAACTGAGGAGCTTCAAGGAAGCCGCATTCCAGTAATGAAATACTACGCCCTCTCCGAACTTGGCCGCTTCAACAACCTGAAGATCAGGTCGGTCATTTATGATCGGGAGCGGCACTGGCAGTTTACCAAGACAGTGGGGCGCGGAATGCCCTGCAAGGACATCGACTATTGCGGCCTTGATTATCTCGGCGGCAAGAAGCCCCGCTTTGAGGACATGATCGGGCATCCCTGCGGCGGCTATCTGCTGTCCGAGAGGATATGTGACATCATCAGGCCGTTTCTGGCCAGCCCGGATGATGTGGAATGGCTCTACATCCCGCAGCGCGAAGACCTTGAGCAGCCCTGTCCTTGCTTCGACAAATATCTTCACTTCAACGTCCAGCGTCAGGTCAAACCGGAAGACTGCCTTGAAATGGAGTTCAAGGAACATGAACGGCTGGCCGCGCCCTATATGAGCGAACTGCGTTTCAAACCGGAAGCGGTGGAGGGATTGCATGTTTTCATGCTGTATTATCAATTCCCCAACTACTTTATCTCGGAAACCGTGTTGAAAGCCGCTCGTAAACAAAAAAGTTATTTGTTTACGAAAAAGTCTCCTGAAGAACTCATGAAGTCGTTAAGATCCCTTTATAATGGCGATGTTCCTTACAAGCCGGGTATGTCTTTCAAGGAAACTTCGACTTTGAAGAAGCCTTAACTTTCTTCCTGTAGTATCAGCTGATGCATAGCATTAAGGCTGCTTTCAATTCCCGCGCAGACGATCAGGTCATCCTGGTTGGCTGGCAGAGCCAGTATGGTTTTCCGACTACGAAACAGCACATTATTCCGCAGCAGGTCCCCGCCTGATGGGCGCGCTGACAGTGGCGGCTGAAAAAACGGCTGAACTGACAGCGGCTGGTCTTCCTGAAGCGGCGGCTACTCGCGGTCTGAGGTAGGCGGGATTGCCCTCGTACAGGGCTTGCAGCCACACTTTCGCCAGCACGCCAGCAAAAGGGGTAAGTGGCGGAAGGGGTGGGATTTGAACCCACGGTGGGCTTGCACCCACGCCAGTTTTCAAGACTGGAGCAATCAACCACTCTGCCACCCTTCCAGACCCGAGCAACCTTATCCCCGATTCCGGCGGCAAAGGCAAGTCAGCGATACCGAGCCTTAGCACCCTCGCCACCGGGCGGGCCGTTAGCAGGTTCTTAACTTCTCTTCCGGCAGACTATGCAAATGATGTATCTCCCCCCCCCCCGCAATGACGGCGCGCAAGAGACGCCGGGGCTTCAACCTCATCGAGGCTGCGATTGTCCTCGGGGTAGTCGGGCTGGTGATAGGGGGGATTTGGGTTGCTGCGGCTGCGGTTAGTTCCACCCTAAAGATAAACGAAACCATTAAAGGCAATCTTTCAACGGTTCGGTGCATTCAGCGCCTAATTAGTTCAGCAGACTCGTCTTCTATTGGAGCTGTTGCTATAGAACAAACCGTTAGAGATGCCGGGTGCTTCCCCGCTAACTGGAAGGCTAGCGGCACTGGAGTTGAATCTCCGCTCGGTGGGCCTATAACCGTTTTCAATTTTGCTCCAGACGGTTATTTTTACCTCCAATACGATGGACTTACAAAATCTGATTGCACAAATCTCGTTTTCAAGATGACGGCGCTTGCTGACAAGGACGCCTCTGCGTTCTGGATCGACTCCAATAGTGGAGACTTTTATGTGGGGACTTATCACGGTACTGCTTTTTCTGTCACCCTTAACCAAGCCCGACAGGTCGCCTGCCGCCGGAACCCGAATACAGTCGCATTCGCTTTCAAGTACACCAGAACAAATTGATTGTTTCGAGACTTTTCCCAAAAACTGCGGCTTCTCAACAATCTGGTGCGAATCCGTAGCCCGTGCCGGACTGCGGGCCGGGCGCTACTCCCCCGGCCTTCGCCGGTGTCACCGAGCCTGAAGTCTCGGCCATCCGGTCACGCTCGCTTTCGCAGGACTCACCAGCGGCGGCTCTCCGTCCAGACCCGGCCCATCGGCTTCTTCGCCGAGGGCCGTCTCGTCCGCCGCAAGATTCCCGAAGTCGGTGCCTGACCCGTCAGGCGACCGCCTTGCCCATGGCATCCACCGGCGACAGCTCGCGGGCGATGTAGTCTTCAATCAGCGCGTCAAGATCGGCTTGCTCGTTCTGGAAGAAGTGACCGGCATCTTTCATGACGTGATAGTCAACCGTGATGTCCTTCTGCAGCTTGAGCTTGTCGACCAGACGGTCAACCGAGGTGATCGGCACCACATTGTCCTTCTCGCCCTGAATGATGATTCCCGAAGACGGGCACGGCGCGAGGAAGTTGAAGTCAAACTGGTGAGCGGGCGGGGCGACAGCAATAAAGCGGTCGATCTCCGGGCGACGCATCAACAGCTGCATGGCGACATAGCCGCCGAACGAAAAGCCGCCGACCCAGACTTCACGGGCATTGGTGTTGAGCATCTGCAGCCAGTCAAGCGTTGAAGCGGCATCGGCCAGTTCGCCTTCACCGCCCGACCATTCGCCCTGACTTTTGCCGATACCGCGAAAATTGAAACGCAGGGTCGAAAAGCCGGCTCGGGTGAAGGCGTGGAACATCGAATAAACCAGCCGGTTGTTCATGGTGCCGCCATGGGCCGGGTGCGGCGGCAGGCAGAGAGCAATGGGAGCCCTCGGGGCCCGTGAGTGGTTGTACCGACCTTCCAGACGACCAGCGGGACCGGCAATGACGACTTCGGGCATAGAGAAAACTCCATCAGGACACTTGCGTTGACATTGACCTGACCACAGAGTCAGGCCATTTTGGATTGGCGCGGCACGGATGGCAGCGCCGACCATCCGGTTGCCCTTATAGCATAAACAGAGTCCCCATGTTCAAGCGTCTCGTAGAAGAAATCCACAGCATTCGTCAGCGCGACCCCGCCGCACACTCTAAAATCGAGGTTTTGTTGTGTTATCCGGGGCTGAAAGCGATATTATTGCATCGGGTCGCCCACTGGTTATGGCAGGCGGAGTGGCGGTTGCTGGCCCGTATGGTGTCGGGTCTGTCCCGATTCGTCACCGGAATCGAGATTCATCCGGGGGCCCGAATCGGAGAACGGTTCTTCATCGATCACGGCATGGGGGTCGTCATTGGCGAGACTGCAACAGTGGGCGATGATGTGACGCTCTATCACGGGGTGACACTGGGCGGCACCAGCCTTGCCGTTGGCAAGCGCCATCCCGACATCGGCAATAATGTGGTTATCGGGGCCGGGGCCAAGGTGCTGGGGGCCATCACTGTGGGCGATGGAGCGCGGGTTGGCGCCAATGCAGTGGTGATGCAGGACGTTCCCGCCAGCGCGACCGTCGTCGGCATTCCGGCTCATATTGTGGGAACCGATACCACCATGCCCGCCGAGAAGTTTGTCCCCTATGGAATGACCGCCGATTGCGAGGATCCGCTGATTTGTGAAGTGGCAGCCCTCCGCGACGAGGTGGAGGCCCTGCGCCGAAAGCTGGAGGTTAACGAACATGCCTCCCGCAACCGCTTCAATGATACGCCGCCAGCAGCATGAACCGGCTCCCGACATAGCTCTTGCTTAAAATGCGAGGAGGCTGGTACTGTGCCGCCCCATGACTGATTATCTTGAAAAAATCCTCGCCGCCCGCGTCTATGACGTGGCCCGCGAAACCCCGCTGGATATGGCGCCGAACCTGTCGCGCCGCCTCGGCAACCGTGTTTATCTCAAGCGGGAGGACGAGCAGCCGGTTTTCTCGTTCAAGCTGCGGGGCGCGTATAACAAGATGGTCAATCTCTCGCCCGAGGCCCGCGCCAAAGGTGTTATCTGTGCCTCGGCGGGGAACCATGCGCAGGGTGTGGCGATGTCGGCTGAGAAGCTGGGCTGTCGCGCTGTTATTGTCAT
>CAYSDE010000128.1:0-5504 GCA_964429685.1 uncultured Pseudobdellovibrionaceae bacterium | reverse complement strand
AATCCAGGTCCCTACTCTTTCGTCATGCCAGCGCAAGCTGGCATCTCGGCACTGCTGAGGAAAGTGGCTTTGTGGATACGGGAACAGCCCCAAGACCCCATCGTGCGATGGGGTGACGAGAGGGGGGGGGGGGGCGTGTTTTCTTAAAACGCCCTAACTCGCCAGCTTGGCCGGAATTTCGGCAATCGCTTTGTCGATCAGGGTATCGGCAGCGGCGCCGGTCAGGCGTTCGGCGAGCAGGGCGCGGCTGGCGGCGAGGGCGAGGGTGGCGGCCATATCCCGCGCTTCACGGGCGGCATTCGCCTCGGCTTCGGCAATCTTGGCCAGCGCCTGCTGTTCCCGTGCAGCTAATGCTTCCGTCAGCTTGAGCTTGGCTTCAGCGCGGAGGCGGGCGGCGTCAGCCTTGGCCTCTTCAATGATCTCTCGAGCTTCATTCAATGCGTCGGCTTGCTGCTGCTGGCGCTTCTCCAGCAGGCTTTGGGCCTCAGCGCGCAGATGCTCGGCTTCTTCGAGGGTTTTGCGGATGGCAGCGCGGCGGGTATCGAGCATGCCGAGAATACCGCGTACCATCGGCTTGCCAGCAAAGGCCAGGAAGATGACCATCGACACCAGCAGCCAGAAGGTCGCGTGATTCCAGAAATTCTCATGCTCAGGCATCACGCCACCTCTTTCAGCTGACTGTCGAGCAGTTTGCCCAGCGCGGCATCAACAGCCGGACGGTCAACCGCAACGCCGCTCAGTCTGGCCACGATGTCCATCGTGGCTTCGGCGGCTACATCACGCATGCGGGCCCGCATGGCGGCGCTGGCCTGATTGATCCGCTCCTGCGCGGCCAGAGCCTGACGGGCCAGCTCTTCGCCCAGCTTCTTCTCGGCAGCAACCTGATCCGCGATGGTTGCGGCAATGGTTGCGGCGCGGGCGGCCTGCGCTTCGGCGCGGGCGCTGCTCAGCGAGGATTCATGCGCGGTCTTGAGGGTGCCTGCTTCCTTACCCAGCTTGTCAGCTGTCTCCAGATCACCGGCAAGCTTGGTTTCGCGGCGGTCAAGCGCCTGGGCAATCCGGGGCAGAATCAGGGTGGTGGCAATCACGTAGAGAACCGCGAAATGCACGGCCAGCCAGAATATCTGCGATGCAAACCATTCCGGGTTAAGTTGCGGAAGCCCGCCCTCACTGGCCTGTGCCAGCGAGGGGAGCGTTACTGCCGCAAGGGCGGCCAGAGCGAAAGACGGCCGCTTCATCATCAGGCTTACACGAACAGGTTGATGAGCGCGACGGCCAGCGCGAAAATCGCGATGGCTTCAATCAGGCCGATACCGACCCACAGCACCTTGCCGAGTTCCTTGGCGGCGCCGGGATTGCGGGCGAGGGCGCTGACATAGCTGCCGAGATAAAGACCCAGACCAATACCGGCACCGATCGAGCCGAACATGGCGATACCGGCACCAATGGCCTTCGAGCCTTTCAGGGCAAGCGCGGCAACTTCAACGGCATCGGGGGTAACGGTGTTTGCAACTTCATTCATGGTCGGCAGTCCTTTTATTCTGGCCTTTTTGGGGCTGGGTGGGTGCGTGTCAGTGTTCAATCACCAGCGCGTCACGCAGATAAACGCAGGTGAGAATGGTGAAAATCAGGGCTTGCAGCACGGCGACGAACAGTTCCAGCGCAATCATCGCCACATTCATCGCCAGCGGCAGGATGCCCAGCGCCATCAGGCCGATGGAACCGGATGTCAGCAGGCCCAGCGCAAAATAGGCAAAGACCTTCAGCACCATGTGCCCGGCCATCATGTTGGCGAACAGACGGACGCCGAGGGTGACGGGGCGCACGAAGTAGGAAATGACTTCCAGCGCGAAGATCATCGGCGCCATGACCACCGGCACACCGGGCGGCAGGAAGCGGCTGAGAAAATGGAAGCCATGTTTGACAAAGCCAAGCACAGTGATGAACGCAAACAGGGCCAGCGCCATGGCAAAGGTCACAACGATATGGCTGGTATAGGTGAAGGCACCGGGAATCATGCCCAGCACATTGCCCAGCAATACGGTGAAGAAAATCGAGAAGATCAGGGGGAAATACGGCATGGCCTCGCGCCCGCCGTTTTCGCGCACGATGTTGGCGATGCCTTCGTAAGCCATTTCGGCGGCCACCTGCAACCGCCCCGGAATAAGCTGGCTGTGCCGCGAGGCGAGCAGAAAAAACAGCGCAATCAGCGCGATTGCAATGCTCATGAAGAGGGCCGAGTTGGTGTAGCTCAGATTGAACGCGCCAACCTTGAGCTCCCATAGCGGGCTGATCGCAAACTGCGAGATGGGGTCAATATGAAAACTCCCGGATTCCGCCACTCTGTCCTCACTCTGCCTTATCCGCCGGCGGTTTCGCCTTTGGTCTGATTCCCACCGAAAGATCGTCCGCGCCGACGCTCATCCGGTACATGTTCCAGATGCCGACCGCCATGCCAAGAAACAGGCCGACCAGCATAAAGAGGGGCTTGGTTTCCAGCCACCGGTCAAGACCAAGCCCGATCAGGGCACAGGTCAGGATGGCTGCCACAAACTCTATCCCGCTTTGCATCCCCCGGTTGGAGGTGGTGGAGACGGGGTCGTCAATCTGGTCAAGACCGGCACGCCGCTTGGCCTCGTCAACACGTCTGGCGAGCGTTCCCACCGGATCATCGCTTTGCTGATCGTCGGGGTTCGTATCCGCCATAAAAAAGCTCCCTGCCTGAAAGCTGAAACGTCCCTCAGGCGAGGCGGAAGTTATTGAGGTTAAAGGCTTCTGTCAAGTCGCCGGATGAGGAATTTTCAGGTTATCCGTCTACGGATTGCGGCTAACCAGTGTTTTGAGTTGGTCTGCCAGTTCATCCATCGTGGTTTCCGAGGCAAAAGACTTGATGAACCGGCCATCCGGCCCCATCAGGTACAGAAAGCTTGAGTGATCCATCATATAATCGTCCCCGCCGCTGTCCTCGCCTTGTGTTCTGGCGTAATAGACCTTGTAGGCGCGGGCGACGGCGGCGATCTGTGCGGGCGTACCGGTCAGTCCGGTCAGCGTGGGGCCGAACATCCTGACATAGTCCTTGAGCTGTTCCGGGGTATCACGGGCCGGATCAACCGTAATGAAAATCGGCTGAACCTGTTTCTTTGCCACGTCCCCCGCCACGTCGATAGCATTCAATGCGGTCTGCAATCCGGTCGGGCAGATGTCCGGGCAGAAGGTAAAACCGAAGAAAACCAGCATGTATTTGCCGCGATAAGTCTGATCCGTCACCGTTTCCCCGTTCTGGTTGGTGAGGGTGAAGGGGCCACCGATATGAAGGGCTGGGGTGTGGGGATCGGGGCGGCTTTCCCCATTACGAACAATGGCAGCCGGAGCGCCCGCCTCAGCCGCATGGCGGGTCTGTGCGGCCTTGGCGCCCACAACACCAGCGGTAATCAGCAACAGCACCGCAATCAACTTCAGATATTTTGCCATAATCCACCATCCTGTCTGTCTGGTTACAGGATAGTGCAAACGGCGCAAAAGTTAAGAGGGGCTGTGGGGGGCAACAAAAAGCGCGTAGACCGGAAGCCTACGCGCTCAAGTTTTCCCAAAAGGAACTGCACTGTCTAAACTAACGTAGGGTGCTGCCACTTTCCAAACTGGCGACCTGCACGTCGGCGCTGCTGTCGGGGGCGAAGCTGCGCAGGATCATCCCGCTTACCGTCGCGGCACTCAGGATCAGCATAACCAGAAGTAAGCGTTGAACGTACATGGTACATCTCCTCTGCTTATGTGTATCCTACTACCTAAGCGTTAATATAGGGCAAAAGCAGTACGCTATAAAGAGGGAAAATTGCGTAAAATCAGTGCTGCAGCGCAATATTCGGACTCGGGGGGATTAGCGGGTTATTAACTGTTTCCCTGCAGAATGGCAGAATGATGAAGATGTCTTCCTTTTCTGCAACGACGCCTCGCCGGAAAAGGGGCTTTTCCCTGATGGAAGCGGCTGTTGTTCTCGGCGTGGTCGGGCTGGTGATTGGCGGTATCTGGGGCGTGGCCTCCAGTGTTCGCGCCAGTATGCAGGCCAACCAATTGCATCAGCAAACCCTCAATCTGGTTAGCAATGTCCGCGACTATTATGCCAACCGGCCTTTGCCTTCGGTTATGGCGGACATAACCAACACCTTGCGCACGAAGGGCAGATTCCCCGAAGAGATGTGTCCGGCCAATTGCGTCGCTTCAACCGGCGCCCCATCCAACGCGGTCTACAACGCCTATGGCGGTAGAGCCTACGTATCTATTCCCAGCCTCGTTACCCGTCCGAACCAGTTCTATATCATCCATAACTCGGTGACCCAGAAGGGTTGTATGGAACTGGGCATGAAGCTTTCGGCGATCGCTCCTGAAATCGGGTTGGTGAGCTTTGTGGCGGGAGGAGGGACACGCACAACTTTCCCGATTCCGCTAGCCACCCTTAAGGGTGATTGTCCGGGTAATAGTATTATCCTCTATTTCAAAATCCGCACGTAGCACATAAAGAAAGGGCGGCACTTTCATGCCGCCCCAGTTTACCGTCCGCTACTTCCACCAACCAAACCGTTAAAGCGCAGGCAGCATGGCCGCTACCAGCGGGTGACGCACGATGTCCATTTCGTTCAGAGTGACCACGGCAATGCCTTCAATGGGGGCGAGGCGGCGGGCGATTTCGGCGAGGCCAGACATGCCGTCGAGCAGATCGCTCTGGCCGGGGTCGCCGGTCAGTACCATCGTGGAATGCCAGCCCAGCCGGGTCAGCAGCATCTTGATCTGCGGATAGGTGCAGTTCTGGGCCTCATCGATAACAATAAAGGCATTGTTGAGGGTGCGGCCGCGCATATAGCCGATCGGGGCAATTTCAATCTGCCCGTCGAGCATATACTGTTTGAGGCGTTTGCCGCCGAGGCGCTCGTTGAGGCAGTCATAGAGCGGGCGCAGATAGGGGGCCATCTTCTCGGTGAGGTCGCCGGGCAGAAAGCCCAGAGTCTCGCCCGCCTCAATGGCTGGCCGCGACAGGATGATCCGCTCCACCCGCCCGGCCTCCAGCGCTTCAACCGCTGCCGTAATCGCCAGATAGGTTTTGCCGCTGCCAGCGGGGCCAAGGGCCATGGTCAGACTATTCGTCTCCATCGCCTCCATCAGCTGCTGCTGGCCGGGGCTCTTGGGGCGTACCTTCTTGACGTAACTTTGATCCCGGCGATCACTGCCAATCGGATCCCACGCTCCGGCATCGGCCTCACTATAGTTGACCGGGTGAAGGTGACGCGATTTTCTGTTCATCTTGCCCATCTGATACTCCGTTGTGAGGTGTGAAGGCCGAGACATGCGTGCAAAACAAAACACCCCGGAGAGTCCGGGGTGTGAAAGTCAGGCAGTTGTTTCGGAGGTGCAGAGTGCTCGCTCATCCTTGGCGTGCAAGGGGGAGGCCCATCTGGGCCAGAGCCTTTCAGGCAAGGCGGTCGTTGAGACATTGAAACCTCATCGGCCAG
>CAYSDE010000127.1:0-5619 GCA_964429685.1 uncultured Pseudobdellovibrionaceae bacterium | reverse complement strand
GAAGAACAGCTGGAGCGGGTGCGCCGCAAGATCATGCATTTTGATCCGATTGGCATTTGCTCCCGCAACCTGTCTGAATGTCTGCAGGTGCAACTGGTGGAACTTAACCGCTGTGATCCGGCCATGCAGACCCTGCTGGATCATCTGGCCTTGCTGGGGCAGCGCGACTACAAACAGCTGATGAAGCTGTGTGGGGTCGATGCCGATGATCTCAAGGACATGATTGCCGAAATCCAGGCGCTCAATCCGCGCCCGGCCACCGGCTTTGCGACCGGGGCCGCCATTACCGTGCCGCCTGATGTGTTGATGCGGCCCAATCCGGCGGGCGGCTGGATTGTCGAGTTGAACCCGGCCACCCTGCCGCGTGTGCTGGTCAATGAAACCTATTTTGCCCGCGTCAATGGCGATGCCCGTAACAAGGCCGAGAAGGATTACCTGTCCGAGAAATTCCAGTCGGCCAACTGGCTGGTCAAGGCGCTGCACCAGCGCGCCCAGACCATCCTGAAAGTTTCCAGCGAGATTGTCCGCCGCCAGCATGAGTTTTTTGCCAAGGGCATTCATCATCTGCGCCCGCTTATTCTCAAGGATATTGCGGATGCGATCGAGATGCATGAATCGACGGTCAGCCGCGTTACCGCCAACAAATTCATTGCCACTCCCCGCGGCCTGTTCGAGTTGAAATACTTTTTCACCACGGCGGTGGGGGCGGGGGCTGATGGAGAAAGCCATTCGGCAGAAGCCGTCCGTCACCGGATCAAGGAGTTGATCGCCGCGGAGAGCCCCGCCAGCATCCTGTCGGATGACACGCTGGTGGATATGCTCAAGAAGGACGGTATCGAAATTGCCCGCCGCACCGTCGCCAAGTACCGGGAAGCGTTGGGGATTCCTTCCTCGGTGCAACGTCGTCGCGAAAAAGCGGGAATCGGTTGACCTTCTGTTAAAGAAATTTATGTATTTTCAAAAGGTTCGGCTGGTTGACAGTCGGGGAGGGCGCGCTTAAGTTCCCTTCCGGGAAACAGTGCAGAGTATTTCAAGGAGAAACTGCCATGAATGTGACCGTTAAAGGCAAACAGATTGATGTCGGCGATGCGCTGCGTGACTATGTCAGCGATAATCTCGGTCAGTCCGTGAAGAAGTATTTCCCCAATACGGTTGATGGTCAGGTGGTTTTTTCCAAGGATGCCCACTTGTTTACCGCAGATATTCAGCTGAATGTCGGGCGCGGTCTTGTGCTGCACAGCCATGGTGAAGCCGGCGAGGCCTATCCGGCTTTTGATGCCGGGCTTGAGAAACTGTCCCGCCAGCTCCAGCGCTACAAGAAGCGCCTCGTCGAGCATAATCGCCATGAAACCAAGGTCGAGGAAGTTCAGGCTCCCTCTTATGTCATCGAGATGAAGGATGAGGACAAAGCGGCCAACGATCAGCCGGTGGTGATTGCTGAAATGCAGACCGGCATTCTGACTTTGACCGTCAGCGAAGCCGTCATGCATCTTGATCTGGCCGGGGTACCTGCCCTGATGTTCAAGAATATCGGCCACGGTGGCTACAACATGGTTTATCGCCGTGCCGACGGCCATATCGGCTGGATCGACCCTGCTGGTAATGCAAAGTCCAAGGCGTGAGCGCCGTTATGACGGGTGAAAACAAAATGCAGCAGCCGGATCGTGTGGTGGCGTCCCTCAAGGCGACCAGCAAAAAGCAGTTATTGGGTGAAATGGCCCGTCTGGCTGCTGAGGTTGCCGGGGTGCATGAGCGCCAGATTTTTGATGTTCTGGTCGAGCGGGAGCGTCTGGGCAGTACCGGCCTCGGGGCCGGGATTGCCATTCCGCACGGCAAGCTGGCTGGTCTGACCCGCGTGATTGAAGTCTTTGCGACGGTAGAAAAGCCGGTTGATTATGAATCCATCGACAATCAGCCGGTTGATCTGGTCTATCTGCTGCTCGCCCCGGCTGAAGCTGGAGCGGATCATCTGAAAGCGCTGGCTCGCGTCTCTCGCCTGCTGCGCGATCAGGCCATCTGCGCCAAACTGCGCGGCTCGGACACCGCAGAAGCCCTTGCTCTGGTGCTAGGCAGCGCGGCCCAAGCCAGCAACGCGGCGTGAACAAGGCTATCTCTTAAGCTTTACCCCCGCAGCATCCGCAGGCTGGCAACGCCAAGGGCAGCAACCATCAGACCGCTGATGCAAATGACAGGGCGGCAGATCTGGTCTGGGCCCTTTGTTGTTGGGCCGGTTTCGGTTTCCAGCCCTTATGAGTGCGCATAATGAGGGACTTGTCTGGAGTTACGCCAACTCCCACCACTTTGCCGGTGGCAAGAGCCCGGCTGATCTGGTTGACCTGGGTGGCGAGGGAAAGCGTTGTTGCGGGCTTTTGGGTCAGCTGTGGCTGGTGCGTATGGGAGAAACGGAAATTCAGCAGCTGGCAGCCATCCTCAGGGTCGCGACCGGCTGAGACAACATAGGCACCAGCCTGCATGGCGTTGATCAGACTGAACGCATTCGCGGCGGAAGTTTCGCCGAGAATTTCCTGCCGGTTATAGCGCTTGGCCAAATTTACACGGACCTGCTGGAGTATCTGCTGCAGATTGTTGCCCCGTTCCTGGGGATCAACCAGCATTCCCATGATGACGGCAGATCTGGCGGCAGTACCCGGCCAGTTGGGGCAATCTGTCATGCCGCTGCCGGGGCCGGTATCGGTTGGCCAGTAAAGCAGGCCTTGGGCGATGAGGCGGCCTTCAGAAACAACGCCGACCATCAGGCCTTTGTCTTTCGCCAAAAAGCCGGAGAACTCGGCTGCTGTTTTGGGCAGAATGAAGTTCTTCTGAGCGGGGGCAAGGTTCTCAATAATGGTGGATTGCAACTTCATGACGGCGGGCAGATGTTTTTCATCAAGCAGCTGGCAGGTATAGGGCTTTCCTGAACTTATCAGGAAGCCGGAGGCAAGAATCCGGTCAGAATACAGGGGGTAAAAGTTCATGCTATCTCTCCACACGGAACACAGGATCGGGGCAGGCAGGAGGCACAAGGGGGCTAAAGTCCCTCTCAATGTGCAGAGGCCGCGCTGTGTAGGGAGAGGAGAAAGAAAGTCAGAATTTCCTCAAACCGCATCAATCAGGCGCGACCCGCTTGTACGTCGTCGCGTGATGAGGGCCGGAAGCCGGAAGGAAGTGTAAACTCTGTCCATTCGGCAAGCCTATAATAAAGCACTGTCGTTTTGCAAGCAGGAAATGCTGTTCTTGATGATTTACCCCCGCAGCATCCACAGGCTGGCAACGCCAAGGGCGGCGACCATCAGGCCGGTCAGGCGCATGACGTCAACTGGCTGGGCCAGTACGCTTGCCATTATTCGCCGCATCGCTTCGGGAAAGAGGGCATAAAGGACGCCTTCAATCACCGCCATCAGGGCCAACGCCGTCCAGAGGTCAGCCAGCGTCATGATTAACGCGCTGGCCGGGGGGCGGACTGGTCGAAGAAGCGGAAGAACTGGCTGTCCGGCGTCAAGACCATGGTGGTGCTGTCGGGCTTCAGCGCGGTGCGATAGGCCTGCAGGGAGCGGTAGAAGGCATAGAAATTAGCGTCCCGGTCGGTAGCATCGCCCATGATCTTGATTGATTCACCGTCGGCTTCGCCGCGCAGTTTCTGGGCGTCGCGCTGGGCGTTGGCGAGGATTTCAATCCGCTCGCGGTCGGCAGCGGCGCGGATGGCTTGGGCCCGCTGTTCACCTTCGGCTTGTGTTTGCGCGGCGACCCGATCACGTTCCGAGCGCATGCGGTCAAATACGGCCTGCATGGCGCGATCCGGGAAGTCGGCCCGGCGGATGCGCAGATCAACGATTTCGATCCCGTATTTGGAGGATTGAGCAACCTCGTTCACGCGGTGGGCAATCTCGCCGATGATGGTGGCGCGCTGTTCGGACAGCAACTGGCTGAGACTGTAACGGCCAAGGACGCCGCGTACGGCATCATCCAGCACCGGACGCAGCAGCGTCGTCAGTTTTTCTTCGGTCTGTACGGTGACAAAGAAGTCCCGGGCGTTGACAATGCGGTAGCGCACGAAGGAATCCACCACCAGACGCGGGCGCTGGTCGGCTTCCGAGCCGGGGGCGCTTTGCGCGATTTCCTGTTGGCTGCGGGTGTCGGCATCTTCGCCCATCAGCACTTCCGTGGAGGGTGGATCAATCGACAGAACCCGGCGATCAAGCCGGTAGAGTTCCTGCACCAGAGGAAGTTTGATGTGCAAACCCGGTTCATCATGGCCGGGCTCGTTGATGGAGCGCTTGTATTCACCGAACTGGCGGATGATGACGATCTCGCGCTGGTCAACGACGAACAGCGCATCACTCAGCACAAAGCCAGCAACGGCGAGGGTGGCGAGCAGAGCAAAGAGGCGTGGGGTCATTTTTCTGTCTCCTCAATTGCTGTTTGAAACGCCAGCGGCGGCCGGACTGGCCGGAACGGCCGGAGCCGAACGTGGCGACTGGCTGGTCAGCTGGTTCAGCGGCAGATAAGGCATCACCCGCTCGGCGCCGCTGCCTTCCATGATGACCTTGTTGGTGCTGCCAAGAACATACTCCATCGTTTCCAGATAAAGGCGGGTGGAGGTGGTTTCGGCGGAGAGGCGGTAGGCGTTGTAGACCTGCGTGAAGCGGTCGGCATCACCCTGGGCTCCGGCAACGGTCTGGGCCTTGTAGGCTCTCGCTTCTTCCATCATGCGGTTGGCGTCGGCACGGGCCTGCGGCAGGATGGTGCTGCGATACCCTTCCGCCAGGTTGCGGGCGCGGTTGGCTTCCTGCTGGGCGTTCTGGGCTTTGATGAAGGCGTCAATCACCGGGGCGGGAGCTTCCATCCGTTGCAGTTGCACGCTGTCGATCCCGATACCTGCGTCATAGCTGGCGATCAGATCGCGCAGACGTTTTTCAACATCCTGCCGGATAGCTTCACGGCCCGAGCCGATGGCGGTCATGATGGCGCTCTGGCCCATGACTTCACGCATCACGCTTTCGGCAGCCATTTGCAACGCCGTTTCGGGCTCACGCATGTTGAAGAGGTATTTACGGGGATCAACCACCCGCCACTGCACGGTGAACTGCATGTCGACGATGTTGGAGTCTCCGGTCAGCATCATCAGCTGGCGGCTGTTGTCGTCGCGCCCGCGTTGGGTCGTGGCGGTCGGCTGCGAGCCGGTGCCGATTTCAATGCCGTGAATGCGGGAGGTGGAAACCGAGGTATAGTTTTCGACCAGCGGGACCAGCCAGCGCAGACCCGGCTGCTCTTCGCGCACCACAGCGCCAAAGCGCTGCACTACGGCGACTTCACCGTCATTGATGCGATAGAAGCCGAGGAAATTGCCCTGAGCCAGCCCCTGCAGGGCAACCAGCACCAGTACTGCTGCAATGGCGAGAAACGCGGTACCCTTGGGGCCGCCCGCGCTGCCGCCACCGGGGATGAAGCTGCGGAACTTCTCCTGACTGCGGCGGATGATTTCGTCAATGTCCGGCCCGTCGGGGGATTTGCCGGGGCCGCGATTGCCGCTCCACGGGTTTTTGTCACCGCCGCCGCCGCTACCCGAGCCCCAGGGTCCGCCATTGCCGCCTTGATTCCAGGACATTCATCCCTCCGCCA
>CAYSDE010000126.1:0-5639 GCA_964429685.1 uncultured Pseudobdellovibrionaceae bacterium | reverse complement strand
AGCAGCCCAATCACTCTCTTGTCACACGCTAGCCCGAAACGGGGAGCAGTATACTCCATCCAATCCTCATACTTTACAGTTTGTATAAAAAACCCCGTTTCATTCTCTTTGGAAGTAGCTGATGGTATCATTGACCTGAAGAACCTATCGGTTTCCACGCCCTTCTCAAGCGCCCCTATAACTGCTTCACCGTGAGCACGACGCATAAATCTAGATTCCAAAGCCATATATCGGACTCCAAGCTCGCTCTTTTTCAGATCAAACTCTTCATCTTTGGGATCCAAAGTAATTGATGTTCCATTTAGCATATGAGTGGTAAAAGCTTCGATGAGCATATCCCAACTATATGAAATTTTATCGGCATCTTTCTTGGCTAGATATCTGGCATCTGAAATTAGGCGAGCATAATGTTGACGATCAATACTGAAACGTTCCGGCTGCCCATCACTGGTGAAGTCGTGATCGCCATCAGCGTTAATTCTAATGGAATAGTATGCAAGAAGGTTCTCTTCACCTTGCGCCTCTACAAGGCGGCCAGAACGAATGAACTTTCCACGCTTTTCTAAATAATTAGTGAAATCAGAAATTGTGTCCATTTCGGACAGCACGACATCAAGCCCAACTTCATCAAATACATGCACAAAAGATCCATCAGGATCTATGTCGCCGACTGCAAATGGCTGAACAGGTGTAGTTTTGTCTGACCAGTGCTGCTCACCCATAATTTCTGGCTTGATGAGTAAACTTCCAGAATTTGATTTATTAAACTCTTTGCAGGCTTGAGTGGCACCTCGGGCGACTACTACTCTGTGAAAAACTTGCTCTTGAGGACTAGGAAACGATATTGGAAAAGGGTTGCTACACTCCCGGTCAAGAAATATCTGATTAGGATAGTTTCTAATCCATCTCTCGGCTCCTTTTGCTTGTCTGGCTGAA
The DNA here is from genome assembly GCA_964429685.1 of uncultured Pseudobdellovibrionaceae bacterium. Taxonomy (GTDB): domain Bacteria; phylum Pseudomonadota; class Alphaproteobacteria; order UBA2400; family UBA2400; genus CAYSDE01. Next base: position 4,703 of record CAYSDE010000126.1, on the reverse strand, counting down.
TCTTGAACTGCACTTCTGAACCAGCGCGACCAAGCCAATGGCAAACCCACAGATGGCCATTCAATTGTCTTTTCACTGAAGATGATTATGTGTTTTCCACAGACCACCAATAAATCACATAATTCCTTGCCATCACCTCGACCATTTTGCTTCTGATTCCGAAATGGGCTGGGGTATGACCATAAATTTAAAAATGACTTTCCTGCGATCTTTGCCAAATAGCGCTCTGATTCCGTGGCCCCATCCAATTTGATAATTGGTGGTCGCAACTGACTTAAACGATCATCGATTCCTAGGGGCTTATTTTCCAATTGTGTCTCTACTGAATTGAGTTTGCTATTTATAGCTCTAAACTAGCAGGAGCTCGAGCGCCGTAAAATCTGGAATTGCGATTAATTCCGTCAAACAGGAAAATGGCGTTCTGAGAAAAGCAGGATAATCAGACCGACTTCAGTCCACTCTCAGTGTTCGGCGGATTTTGGGATGCGCGAAAGGGCCCGGTAACGGGCCTATTACTCGGCTAGTTTCTCAGAAAGCGGCAAAGGCTAGACTGGTTGGCTGGGGGACTAGGATTCGAACCTAGACAAACGGAGTCAGAGTCCGTGGTCCTACCGTTAGACGATCCCCCAGCAGTGGGAAGGCTTTTAGCACCCTCGCCCCCTGAAGCGCAAGGGGAGAAATGTGCCCTGTAAACCGGATCTTATTCGATATTCACCCCGAAATAGCGGGCCAGTTCGGCGAGGCCGCCGGGGAAGCCTTGGCCGGTGGCGCGGAATTTCCATTCGCCGCCGTAACGATAGATCTCGCCGAAAATCATGGCGGTTTCGACCGAAGCGTCTTCGCTGAGGTCGTAGCGGGCCAGTTCCTGATGTGTTTTCTGGTTGACGACGCGGACATAGGCACCCTGCACCATGCCGAAATTCTGCTGACGGATTTCTGCCATATGGATGCTGACGCAGAACGCCACCCGTTCAACTTCGGGCGGCAGGGTTGGCAGATTGATCATCACGGTTTCGGCGTCGGCTTCTTCAGCCTCATTGCCGGTCAGGTTATCGCCAGCATGCCGAACCGAGCCGCAGACCGACACCAGATTATTGTAAAAAACAAAGTCGGCATCCGACAGCACCTTGCCGTCACTGTCGAGCAGGAAGGCGCTGGCATCGAGATCGAAATCGTCGCCATCAGTTCCCCGCGTGGCCCAACCAAGGCCGACCTGCAACTGGGTCAGCGAGGGGTCTTCCCGGCTGATGCTGATGTTTTCGCCTTTGCTGAGAGAAATGGGCATTCGAGTCTCCTTGATTGCTTTTGAAATGCTGCGTTAGTCCTTGGTTCCGGCCGACCAGCGCAGCCCCCACCCATATTGCTGATCCAGTTCACGGGGATTCTTAAAGGTTTCCACGCGTTTGTGAATAACCATTTTGCCGCCCTCATTCTCGAGCAGGGCGATCGAACAAACCCGCTGATCCACTGTAGCCTGATCAAGCCGGACGCTGACCGGCACCTGTTCCGGCACCAGAATGCGGGCCCGACCATTGGCCTTGGCCCAGTTGGGAATGCCATCAAAGATCATGGCAAAGAACAGCAGCCGACGGATTTCGTCCCATCGCTTGCCGTTGATGCGCATGATTTCGGCCTGTGTTCCGCTGCCCTGCCGCTCATCTCCCATCAACTCGACATAAGGCGCGGTCTGGAAGCCGCCAAAGTTATTGCCCAGCGCCTGCACAACACCGCGATAGCCATCGGTCAACTCGAACAGACAGCACAGGTCAAGGTCGGCAGTTTTGGGGAGCCTGGGGGCTGCTGTCCCCTTGCTGCTGGGTCCCAGCAGAGTGCCAAGGAAGCCTTTGGGCGCAACCGCCACAGCGGGCGGCGGTTCAGCAGTGGCGGCTGGGGCCGGGGGAGTGCCCCAATTGAGGATAACCTGCACTTCGCCGAAGCCACCGGGGGGTTTGTTAAAATGCTGGCTCGGCGCTGCGCTTTTGGGCACCTTCGGCGCTGGCGTTTCCCCCGGCGGCACCATCTGGCCGACGGCCTGCGCTGCCTCGGCCACCACCACGCCATAGCTTTCGGCCAGTGCCCCCAGACCGGAGACAAAGCCCTGTGCCACACATTTGACCTTCCACTCGCCTTTGCGGCGGTAGACCTCGCCCATAATCAGGGCCGTTTCCTGTGCTTCGCCCATGTTGAAGTCAGCCCGCACCAGTTCGGTATCGGCCGGGCCGCCGAGAACACGCAAAGCAGTTTGGCCAAGCTGGCTGAGATACAGCAATCCGCCGACACCGCTTTGCAAGGTGAGGCAGAAGCAGACCCGCTCAATGCCTTCCGGCACCTTGTCCAGATCAAGGGTGAAGGCCTGCACGTGCAGGCCCCGGGCGACATTCTCGCCAGCGGCCATAATGATAAAACCACCCTCTTCTGTCGGGTGGTTATAAAAAATCATGTCGCCATCGGAGCGGACTTTGCCGCTTTCTGTCAGCAGGAAAGCGACGGCATCGACCGACGGATGAGCCGGATGATCCCCGGCCCATTCCAGAACCACGCGCAGACGCGACCCCTGCTCGGCTATTGCCGCTTGTAGGGAGGTATTGGCACCCCGTTGTAATGTAACCGACATAAACCCTCACGTCCTCCGACGTCTCAACCTATCAGGTCAAGATGACCACGCAAGGGTGGATATAAAGTAAACAAGTCAGGGTCAGGCCTGTTTGCGGGAAGAGTTGATGCGCTCCCGCAACTCCGTGCCCTGCCGGAACTTGATATTGTGGGCTTCACCGATCTGGATGGCCTCTCCGGTGCGCGGATTGCGCCCTTCGCTGGCTTTGCGGGTGCTGACGCGGAAAGAGCCAAAACCGACCAGTCGCACCTCTTCCCCTTTTTCAAGGGTCGTGCTGATGGAGTCGAGAACGGCCTCAAGTACCTCAGCCGCAGCGGTTTTGGTCATCCCGATTTTGCCGGCGATCTGTTCAATCAGTTCATTCTTGTTCATGGCATTTCCTCCAGAGAGACGATTACCTAGGAGAATGCAAGCACACGGCGCATCTTCCGTCAATTCACTCTTGGAGCGGAAACCGACTATCTGGCGCGGAAATTCGCTCCTATAATGGTGGCAGGAGGCGTCTCATGCCGTTTTACATCCGCAAGGCGTTCTCGCTGGGGCCGCTGCGTTTCAACCTTTCCAAATCCGGCCTCGGCCTGTCGGCGGGGGTCAAGGGTCTGCGGGTGGGTGTAACTCCCAAGGGCAAAAGCTACCTGCACGCTGGCCGCGGCGGGCTCTATTACCGCCAGTCGCTGGAGGGTGCCGTCAAGGAAACCCCGGAGTCCGGGCTTTGGAACTGGCTGAAACGGGTGGTCGGACGGGGCGGTTAAGGCTTTTTTTGCTCTCTTCCTTCATACTGCTTTAATGGCTGAGCCTTCGGACGACCCGACGCTTGACGCTGCCTGTCAGCCTTACGACAAAGCAGGCCGGTGGAAGCTGGAGATGAAAGTAACTGACATCGGTGGTATCGGGCCACTCCGATACGGCCATACCGGCGTTTATCTGACGGCACCGGATGGGCGTTCCGTCATCCAGTTCCATGGTTACAACAAAGACCCGCTGACCGGAGCAGCCAAACCCGGCGAGAGCAAAGGCGATCTGCTGGCGCTGGCTGCTGTCCCCGGCAGTTGGGCATATTTCGAAGAGAGAAACAGCGCTGGCTCCCGTGTTCTGGCGGAAGGCAGCTACGAAGAGATGAAGCCTAGGCTGAAAGTTCTTTTCGCCGCCTCGCAAGCGCTCGATGCTGAAAGTCTTGAATACAAGGGATGGGGTCTCTGGGCTCCGGGGCAGAATTGTAATACGGCTGCACGGATGGTAACCCGCCTGCTCGGGCAGGATACTGACCCACAGAAGATCTCGGATGTCATCCTGACCGGGTCAGAGCGCAGCATTCCACTGAGCAGGCTGGATACAATTACCAACAGCGCCAGCGGCGTCGATGTCTCAAAACTTGAACAAGCCCTGCTGGATATGGCCCGGGATACCAGTAAATCAGTTGTCCTGCCCGATCTTGACCAGTTGGTTGCTCAACCATTGGCCGCCCAATGCCACTCAGTAAAAAGCGAAATTGGCGCAGTTGCCTATAATACAGACGGCACCCAAACTCCAACCACCATAAAAATCGGTGTCAGCCCCCAACTGCGCCAGCCGCCGGATTACAAACCCCAGTAGAACTTTATGGGTAACAAGAGTTTCAGGAAGCATCATCATCATCACAGCTAGCCATGTCAGTGATCCAAAATCTGTTCTTCCCGACCCGGTGAGGGCGAAATACCCCCGCAACGTGGGGCGGACAGTTTTGAGTTAGGGAAAAACCGCCGCTGCGGGCGAAAGGAATGGTGGAAGGGGCTGGATTCGAACCAGCGTACGCTCTCACGGGCAGATTTACAGTCTGCTGCCATTAACCACTCGGCCACCCTTCCACGGGTTCGGCGGTGATAGCTGAATTTTTGGCATTTTGTCAACGGGCATATTCCATTTAGCCGAAGGGTTTGCTATATGTCCACCCGAGCGCGGGCGTAGTTCAATGGTAGAACTCCAGCCTTCCAAGCTGATCATGCGGGTTCGATTCCCGTCGCCCGCTCCATCATGTTTTCCGGGGACCTGCACATGGATTTCTCAAAAATGAAGGACATGGCGCTCTCTGTTCGTGAAGATTATAGTCGTC
>CAYSDE010000125.1:0-5641 GCA_964429685.1 uncultured Pseudobdellovibrionaceae bacterium | reverse complement strand
ATTTTCCGCCATTTGTCACCCCCATTTTACCTTGGCGAAAGAATGGACTATACTGCCGGATATGGAAAATGACTTTGCCCTCACTCCCGCTGCCGCCCGACGCATTCTGGCCCTGCTGACTGAAGATGCGGGTATGACCGGTCTGCGCGTGGCTGTTGCCGGCGGCGGCTGTTCCGGCTTCCAGTATGAAATGAGTCTGGTCGCCGCTGCTGACCCGGACGACCTGACCTTTGAGCAGGACGGCGCCAAGGTCTTCATCGACCCGGTGTCCCTGCCGCTGGTCAAGGGCGGTTCGCTTGATTTTATTGATGATCTGGGCGGTAGCTACTTCCAGATACTCAATCCCAACGCGACCGCCAGTTGCGGCTGCGGCAACTCGTTTTCGGCCTGAGCCATGAAGATCGCCAGCTTCAATGTTAACTCGGTGCGGGCGCGGTTGCCCAATCTGCTCGACTGGCTGGCCACCGCCCAACCGGACATCGTTTTCCTGCAGGAAATCAAGGTGGAGACGGAAGGTTTTCCGGCTATCGAGGGCTATCACGCCCTTGTCCACGGCCAGAAAGCCTATAACGGTGTCGCCATCCTCAGCAAAATGCCGCTTGAACAAGTCAGCACAACGGTGTTGCCCGGTGATGAGCAGGCCCGCTATCTGGAAGCCCGCCTCGGCGACCTCACCCTGATGAATATCTATGTACCCAACGGCAATCCGGTCGAGAGTGAAAAGTTTCCCTACAAGCTGCGCTGGTTGGAGGCCCTGTATGACCGGGCTTCAGCCCTGCTCGCTATGGAACAGAAATTCCTCATCGGCGGGGACTTCAACATCATTCCCGAGCCCAAAGACTGCCACAATCCTGCCGCTTGGGAAGGCGATGCCCTGTTCCGGCCTGAAACCCGGGCCAAGTGGCGGGCGCTTGCCAATCTGGGTTTGTATGATGCCTTCCGGGTGCTGCATCCCGAGGCCCCACATGCTTTTACCTTCTGGGACTATCAGGCCGGGTGCTGGCCGAAGGATGCCGGAATCCGCATCGATCACTTCCTGCTCTCCCCCCCCGTGACCGACCGCCTGACTGCCTGCACCATCGACAAGGCCCCACGCGGGCTGGACAAAGCCTCTGACCACACCCCGCTGATTCTGGAGATTGCGTCATGATGGATCTCGAATTCTGGGAACTGGCAAGCTACGTCGTCACCGTGGTTGCGCTGCCTTGGGCGATTGGCCTGTTCTGGTGGGAACAGCGCTGCGAACGCCAGAACGAGGAAGAAGAAATCTACCAGCGGCTTTCCGACGAATACGCCGATTTCTCGCAAATCCTGCTCAAGAATGCCGATCTGCAGCTGATTACCGGCGGCATTCCTGCCGAAAACATGACTCCTGAACAGCATGAGCGCAAACAGATCATCTTCGATATTCTGGTCTCCCTGTTCGAGCGGGCCTTCATTCTGGTTTATGAAGAAGACATGAACAAACAACAGGCCCGCCTCTGGGCCAGCTGGGCCGACTATATCGACTTCTGGTGCCACCGCCCCGACTTCCGCGCCGCCCTCCCCGAACTCCTCTCCGGCGAAGACCCCGACTTCGGCGTTTATATCCGCAGGGTTGTGGAGAAGTATGAGGGTTAATAGTGCATTAAACTTTCCTTTCAGGGTCTTTTAGGATTTGTGGGTTAGAATACGCTGAGGAAAGGTGATATTTTGCCCAATTATTACGACTCGCTGCTCGCTGCAAAACAAACTGGCAAACCGGCAATTATGGCTGGTGACAAGTACATGATTTTTTCAGCTCCTCAAGGATTTCATGTCCTGAGCGACGTGCAGGGCACAGAGTTTAATGAGGGAAAATGGAAATTCCATCTTTCAGTTGATAAGGCTGACCTCGGTAAGGCGTGGGACGTTGTCGTTAATGAACTGGGTGCTGATAAAAAAGTTGAGCATCACGCCAAAGTGGCAGATACAAAACTTGCTACTGCAATGAACGACCCGGCCAACCCACAGGCCGGTAAAGCCATTACCATCTATACCAACAAAGATGTGCCGCCGGAACACTATGCCCAGTTGATGGAGCGAATTGAGGGGAAATTCAAAGAGCAAGGCATCAAACCGGGGCCGGAAACACATAGCGACCGTAAAATTCCCGGTAGTTCCTATGCCGCCTACCGCTCAGACAAAGGGGCGAATGGCCGTTATATGGCTGGCTACGAAGTTGAGTCTCTCCCCCGTGAGCAGCGTCATAATCCCGGTAACGCGCCTGATCCTTTTGCCAAGGTCGCCTTTGGGAAACAGGCTCCCCTGAGCGGGCCACAGCAGGACAGAGGCCGTCAGCTGATTCAGGGAGCAGAAAAGCATGATGTGGTGACGGGAGGCAAGCCGGTCAGGTATATCGACGTCCACGGGATGTCCCCGGCTGAGGTGGCCGAGGTCAAAGCCACGCTCGCCCGCCATGATATTCGGAGCGGTGAAAAAATCAGCAGCGCCCTCGGCAACCGTCCGGTGATTACCATTCCCTCCGACGGTCTGGACAAATTTGACCGGATGCTGCACCCCCCCGGAACAGCCCATCAAGCAGCACCATCTCTTGATCAAGGACGCGAGAGACTTGCCAAGGCCGAGGTGCATGACGTTGTTGACCGCACTGGCAAACCCGCCAAATACATCGACGTCAACAAGATCGATCAGCCCGGTCGCGAACAGATAAAAGCCGCTCTCCAGCATCAGGGGGTTTCTTTCAGCGAACGCAAATCATCAATGAATGGCGGCATGGACGTGCTGGCTGTCCCGGAAACAGAGTTTGCTAAACTCGAAAGCCTGCGCGCTACCAAGCCATCACCTCATCTGGGCGGTAAAATGGGCGGCATTATAGGCGGTGCAGCGCTGGCGCTGGCCGCCGGGGGTGCCGCTGCTGCCCAACCGAACGCCAACGCCACCAGCGTAGTTCACGCCGCCGCTGGCGCCGCCATCCCGGGTTACGGTGGCGCGAAAGAGGGCAGCGTCTGTAAATCTTTCGGTGAAGTCGCGGGCTATGTCGTCAGTGGGGCCGCTACTACTGCGGTAGCTGGACTGTCGGCAACGGCTGCGGCTGGCGTGACGGCGGCCAGCGGCCCGGCGGCACCGGTGGTCGGAGTCGCCACCGGTATGCTTGCAACCACAGCGACTCTGGCAACCGCCGCCGCCACCTACTCCGCCACCGAATCCGCCGCCACTGCTGCCTGTCAGGCTGCCAGCGGCACGGTAAAGAAGTTAACCCAGAAATTTGGTCTGTAACCGGCGTTTCTTCCTGTTGACAGGAGACGGGTTCCGGGGCGATATGCCTCGCTGCAACCATGACAGGATTAAAGAACATGCCGACCAGTACGCTTTCAGTGCGCCGCGCTACCAAGATTGTTGCCACATTGGGCCCGACTTCGGGCGACAAGGATAAAATCCGCACGCTGGCCGAAGCTGGCGTCAACGTCTTCCGTCTCAATTTCAGCCATGGCAGCCATGAAGACCATGGCGGTCGCCTCAAGGCGATCCGCGAGTTGGAGGTTGAACTGGGCCGTCCCCTCGCCGTGCTGGCCGATTTGCAGGGCCCCAAGCTGCGCCTCGGCAAGTTTGAAACCGGCAGTATCGAGTTTGCCGCCGGGCACAAGCTGCGCCTTGATCTGGACGCAGCCCCCGGCACGCTGGAGCGGGTGCAGATGCCGCATCCCGAGATTTTTGCCGCGCTGGTTCCCAACAGCACCCTGTTGCTGGATGACGGCAAAGTCCGCCTGCGGGTTGATGAATGCAGCGCCGCCCACGCCGTTTGCACCGTCATGGCGGGCAGCAAACTGTCTGACCGCAAGGGCGTCAACGTGCCCGATGTGGTATTGCCGATTCCGGCCCTGACCGCCAAAGACCGCACCGATCTGGCCTATGCGCTGGAAGCCGGGGTGGATTATATCGCCCTGTCCTTTGTGCAGAAACCGGAAGACGTCAGCGAGGCCCGCAAGCTGATTGGCGACAAGGCGTGGATTGTCAGCAAGATTGAAAAGCCCTCGGCTGTTGATCACCTTGAGAAGATTGTCGCGCTGTCGGATGCACTGATGGTGGCCCGTGGCGACCTCGGCGTTGAAATGGCCCCGGAAGATGTGCCCGCCATCCAGAAGCAGATCATTCGCCTCGCCCGCGCCGCTGGCAAGCCGGTGATCGTGGCGACGCAGATGCTGGAGTCGATGATTACCGCCCCCACCCCCACCCGCGCCGAAGCCTCGGACGTGGCCAATGCCGTGTATGACGGGACGGACGCGGTGATGCTGTCGGCTGAAACCGCCTCCGGTCAGTATCCGGTGGAAGCCGTCGCCATCATGGATCGTATCTGCCGCCGGGTTGAGGGCGACCCGCTCTATCGCAGCATCATGGGTGCCCAGCAGCTGGAGCATCAAAGCACCTGTGCCGATGCGATCACCGCCGCCGCCCGGCAAGTGGTCAGCACCATTGACGCTGCCGCGATTGTCACCTTCACCTCGTCAGGATCCACCACCCTGCGGGCGGCCCGCGAACGGCCCCATGTGCCGGTACTGTGTCTGGCGGCGAATATCAACATCGTCCGCCGGGTCTGTCTGGCCTATGGCGTGCGCTCGCATTGCCTGCCCGATGTCAAATCCTTCGGTGAAACAGTGGAACAGGCCTGCAAGATTGCCGGACAGATCAACATGGCGACCAAGGGGCAAAAGCTGGTAATTACGGCGGGTGTTCCCTTCGGCACTTCGGGCAGCACCAATGTGCTGCGGATTGCCGTGGTGGAGTAAACACCGATGGACAGTTCGCAGATTCTCCGGATTGTCTACGCCCTCGCGGTGCTGGCGCTGGTTCTGCCGACGGCCTTCTACGTCTTCCGGCAGAACAACGCCCTGCGTAATTTGACCATCTGGATTGTCCTCTTCGCCGCCCTGATGTGGGGCTATCATGTCATGGTTGAAAAACCGCAGCTTGATAAGCTGCCGCCACCAGCCGCCAGCGATGCAACCGACCAGCCTCCCGCAGCCCCGGCCACTCCACCTCCCGAAAATGACGGACCCGCCGTTCGCCACCTATAAGCGCTGCGGAACGTCCCGGCGACGGCATCCGTTCCCTTCGCCACCAGAACCGTGCCGACCCGCCCCTCCTCGACGAAGGGATAGCTGCCGATATCAAGCGCCGGATAGCGCTTCTGAATGGCTTCCAGTGGCGCGGCAATATCCCCCTCACGCAGGAAACATCTGACTGATTGGGAAACCACCGGCGGCCCGCCCGGCAAAGTCGGAATGATGCCGTCCAGCATCGCCTGCATGATGGCAGGCACACCAGCCAGCACATAGACATTACCAATGGCGAAACTCGGCACCCGGCTGACCGGATTGGCTATCAGACAGGCGCCGCGTGGCATGGTGGCCATGCGCCTGCGCGCCGGATTCACTGCCCCCGGTACCGTCTTGTAATGATCTTCCAGAATGCTCAGAGCTTCGGGATGAATTTCATGCGGCAGACCGAAGGCGGCAGAAATGCACTCTGCCGTAATATCATCATGGGTGGGGCCGATGCCTCCGGTTGTAAAAACATAGGTGAATTTGGCCCGGCACTCATTGACGGTGGCAATGATGGTTTCAGGAATATCGGGGATCACCCGCGCTTCGCGCACCGGAAT
>CAYSDE010000124.1:0-5679 GCA_964429685.1 uncultured Pseudobdellovibrionaceae bacterium | reverse complement strand
AGGGTGTTCCCCGTTCGGCGGCGACCATATCCTTCCACGGGGAAGGGAAATTTTCCTTATCAGTCATACCTTTAATGTCTAAAGCGGTTGGCAGATTTGTCCAGAGCGCCCTGCGGCTTTATTTCCAGAATAAAATTGCTGATTCTATCAACGATTCTGGCTATACGTTTACTGGAACGTAATCACAACAGGATAGTTCCTCGAGGTATCATGCACGCAAAGATTGTTTCCCAACTTCTGCCGCCCACGCTCGCCGCACTGGATGAACTGGCAAAGCGTCTGCAGGTTTCCCTTGCCGATGTAATGACCGAGGTTGTGTTGATGGATGGGACTGACGCTTTGGAAGACAAAGCCCAGCGCCTGCTGGTTGATTACTACCGCGCTTTTGAAACCGGCCTGAGTGACGATCCCGCCGAGTGGCAGCTCGGCGAAGGCTCTTTCCATCTGAAAAGCGCCCTCGAAACCGTGCGAAAAATGAATCGCAAGACTTGATAAGTTTGTCCTGAAGAATAGGCCTTTACAGGCACGCCTAAACTTATGACGGTTAGGACATTTCAACTTAACCACTGCTTACCGCAGAGGCTCCTCCCGCCATTCTCTTTTCTGCCCCCCCCTTATCACCCTAATCCCGTTTCTGACTTTTCCGGCGGGTTGAGAGTGAGGCTCTCTTGACTTCCCCGTTTGGCTTCCTAGATGTGTCCATGCAACCAACTGGAGGAATGAAAAGAATGCCTTTACTCGTGAGCCCGATTGATGGAACTACTCCGATGCAACAAATTCGCCGCGACGGAATCGAAATTGATCGCTGCCCCGTCTCCGGTGGTGTTTGGCTGGATAAGGGCGAGTTGGAGAAGCTGCTGGCTGCTGTTCAGCAGGCTGCCTTAGAAGACAGGCAGGAATATGCCAGTTATCGGCAAGGCCAGCCACTTGGTTATAACGCTGCGCCCTCGCAGCAGCAGGGTAGACATTACAAAGATGAAGACGACTATGACCGCCATCACGAAGCAAAATATGGCAAAAAAAGCAGGATGAGGAGCCTTTTCGAACTTTTTGACTGAATGGAACAGGCCTGCTGCCGAGGTTAATTGTCGGCAGCAGCTCCCCCCGTGTCCAACTTTGCTTGGTCGTGCCACGACGCTCAACGCATAGAGAACTTTTTCTGCCCGTTGTGCTATCAATGTTTTGAGCGGGCCGATGAAACCGGCTGTCTACCAACTTTCCGGCCCTTTCCGTTTTCCACACCGGGCTTCTGCCGACAAGATTCTTTTACTTTCCTCCCGGCAAAGTGAATAAGTGTTAACCTTTATCGCCGAAGCTCTATCATGCGAGCTTGATAGTCGGCGAAAGGCCCTTGTCATGAATCATACTCTGGTCGGCGTTCTGGGCGCCGTGTTTCTGGTTTTTCTGGTGGTGTTGCATTCGGGCTCCGGTGCGGGCCGTTTTCTGGATCCCTATAGCATCAGCATTGTCTTTGGCGGCATTCTGGTGGCGGCGCTGATTTCCTTCCGCTATTCGCAGCTGAAAGCCATGCTGCGCGGTCTGATCCAGATTTTCAACGATGATCCCACCATTGATCTTGAAATGGGACAGCTGGTCAAATTTGCCGGCGACTACACCCGCAAGGATATTCGCGGAGCTGAACAGACCATTGCCCAGACCGTCAGTCCGTTTCTCCGTCTCGGCTTTCAACTGGTGGTCGACAATACCCCGATTGACGACATGATGCGCATTCTGGAATGGCGCATCCGCCAGATGAAGGAAGAGGAAACTTCGACCGCCCGCTGCTTCAAGAATCTTTCTTCCGCCTCTCCGGCCTTCGGGATGCTGGGGACGCTGGCAGGGTTGATCGGAATGCTGGGCGGTTTGAAAGATGCCAATATCGGCACCATCTCCAGCAGCATGGGGCTGGCTTTAACCGCAACCGCCTATGGCGTCATCATGGCCTATCTGATTTTCAAGCCTATCGCCAGCAAGCTGGAACAGCGCACGGCGCGCCGGGTTTTCATGCTGCATGTGCTGATGGACGGCCTCATTCTGGTACGGGTTGGACGCGGTCCGGCCATGGTGGAAGACAGCCTGACTCACCTTCTGACGGAGAATCGTGATGAAGTCCGCGGAATGGATTGATCCGAAAGGCAGTGCCTACGGCTCCGAGGGCTATGTCGCCCAGTTCGGTCAGCTTGATCCGGCCAATCCGGCGGAGGAGCAGGCTGTTAATATGCGCAAGCGGGCCCAGCGTGATGAGCCGGCGATCGAGGAAAACGACGACAATGACTGGACGGTAACCTATACCGACATGGTAACGCTGCTGATGGCTTTCTTCGTCATGCTCACCACCATGGCGCTGATTCAGAAAAATGACGGTAATCCAGCCAGCGCTGCCAGCACTACTCCGCCTGCCCATGAAAGCGGCCATTTCAAGCCAACGCCGTATAACCCGGTGAATGTCGCCATTTCCCCGTTTGACGGCAGGGGAATAACCGTGGTTGAAGGCGGCACCCCGGCCAATCTTGATCCGGAAGATGAAGGCTATGAATCGGTCACGGCCAGCCAGAGCAGAAGATCACCCCAACCGGCACCGCAACAACAGCCACCCCCCCAGCAGAAGGCTGCCGAGGCGGCCAATGCTGCGCTGGCGCAGCGGCTGCAGACCATGGTGCAGCAGAATAATCTGGGCGGACAGGTGGAGGTGGTGAGTGGTGCCGCTTCGGTCACCGTCCGCATTTCCGACCGCATCCTGTTCCAGAGTGGCAAGGCGGCGCTGGAAAGCGCCGGTCAGGACCTGATTTCCCGCCTGCTGCCCATGCTCAACCAGCCCGGCCAGATTCTTTCGGTTGAAGGCCATACCGACAATATTCCCATCAACACCGCCATTTATCCTTCCAACTGGGAGTTGTCGGCGGCGCGGGCGGCGACCGTGTTGCGTCAGCTGGTTGCGCTTGGTCTGCCTGCCAATCGTCTGCGTGCCATAGCCTACGCCGACACCAAACCGGTGGGCGCCAATGACAGCCCCGAGCATCGCGCTGCCAACCGCCGGGTCGAGCTGGTGATTACCGGCGACACGACACCAGCTACCCAGCCGTAATATCCTCTGCTAGTCTGCACACCGGAGACTAGAGGAGGAACTCATGCGCCGTGTCAGCTTTCTGATGGTTCTGCTATTTGCTTCCCTGATGGTCGCTTCGGTCGTACGGGCGGAGACGTCGCTGTTTGCTGCCCCGCCTCTTGTTCTGGCGATCAGGAGTGGGGACTTCGATGCTGCCAAGGTAGCCTTGATGAACAACGCCAATGCCAACGTGGTCGTAACTGGCGGCAAGACGGCGCTGATGCTGGCGGTTGAACAGGGCCGTGCCGATATTGCCCAGTTGCTGATTGAGCATCGGGCTTCGCTGAGCGCCAGCGATGATCTTGGCAATACCGTGCTGGGCTATGCGGCCCAGCAGGATAATATGGCGGTGCTGGAGTTGCTGGTGAAGAATGGCGTGGCTGTCAATGCGGCCAACAAGCAGGGTCTGACCGCGCTGATGATGGCGGCCAAAAACGGCAAGGCCGAGGCCGTTCGCCAGTTGCTCAAGGCCGGGGCGGATGCCCGCCTCAGTGATTACTCGGGACGCACCGCCCGCGACTGGGCAGAGGACAGCCGCAACCGCAGCATCATTGCTTTGCTTAGTGGGGTAAACTAACAAAGATGTAGCCGGAAAGACTGGAGATTTTCCAGACGGGGAGTGTGCCGTCAGTACTCTCCTGCAGTATTATGTTTACACGATCAAGAATTACCCGCAATCTGGCTTTGCCCACCGCCAGCTCGGTAATAAGTGGATGGCCGTTGATAAAATTGCTTTGCTGCTCCAGCGGTTGCGGCAACAAGGCCGTGACATCAAGTGCGACAGTACCTTCGTTCTCCACATGAAATTGCAGCTTGCCGTCATTGAGGTCAGCCCGGATTAGGGAGGCCCCGGAAGCCGACAGCGCGGCGTAATTGAGATCGACAGACAAGGGCACCAGCCAGTCATATCCGCTCACGCCAACCGCTTTACGCGAGTCGGCGAACAGGCCGGGAGCATGATAGTTTATTTCCCGCACGGTGCCGCCGCTGCTATCGCTGAGTTGCTGCCATGGCGTGACATAGGCCATGTTCCAGCGCAGCATCATGGTTTCAGTCCAGCCTACGCTGGTACCGTGGTCTTTGGCCCGGTGCTGAATCAGATAGTCCGGCATCCGGTTGTCCCGGCGGTCACGGAAATAATCGAGCAGGCTGCTGAGGTTGCGGCGGGTCTGCCAGCTGGCGGAGGCTAGGTTGGCACTTTCAGCCAGATGACCGTCCTTCAGCACGCCAAGCGCAGACAGGGTCTGCTCCAGCCGCCCTTTCTGGCTGTCATAGCCGATGCTCTCGGCGCTCCACGGGCCAAGTCCGGCCAGCACCAAAAGCACCACCAGTGCCGCCGGAGCTGTGCCAAGCTTGAAAGCATGACGACTTATCAGGGCATGAACAGACAGACCGGTTGCCCACAATCCGCCCAGCAGGGCCAGATAGCGCATTTCGGTCACGCCATAGGCGCTGATGCGGATTGACAGCGCCCAGAACAGCAGGGCCAGATAGGGCAACAGCACCAGATAGAAATAACGGCAGAACAACCGCACCAGCAGATTGCCCTGCAGGCGCAGCGGATGGAGCAGGAAGCGCAGGGCAATGCCCGCCGTGGCAAAGCCGATAATCATCCAGCTGACACTGCTCTTGGGAGTTTCCCCTATGCCGAGCAGCCGCAGGCCATAGCTGGCAATCACCACGCCATAAAGCAGCAGAATCGGCAGGGCCACATAACTGAGGACAAAAGCCAGCGGCCCCGGCACCTGTGGCATCCGCTCTTCGCTGAGGGGCAAACGGGGCATAAAGGTGATGCTGTAAAGCGGCCAGAACAGCGCCAGCACCACCACCGAGAGATCAAAGAAAATCTTTTCGCTGCCGCTGATCTTGAACAGCTCGGCGATGCTGAAGCTGATAGCGGCGATTCCCAGCTGGAACAGGCCGACGGCAATACCGGCGATGCCGAAGCCGAAGAAACTCTGCTGGTTAAAACGCCAGAGGGCATCATTGCCCGCACCGCCAAGGGCCGGGGCGATGATGCAGAACCCCACCAGCGCACAGCCGAGCAGCACATGAGGCAGGCCGAGTTCAGGGCCAGCCAGCGCCAGCCATCCTACGAGCGCGCCAACCGTAAGCAGTGCGGTGACGAAGTGCAGCAGACGCGACCATTTTCGCGCTTCAAAAACCAGCCCGAGGCCCAGTAACAGAAAGAACCCGGCGAAACCGCCATAGGTCAGACGACTATAATGGTCAGGCTCGCGGCCAAGAACTTCGTGGATCATCAGGATCCAGCAACCGGCAAAGAAAACGGCGGCAAGGGTCGCTAGCGGAAAGCGCCGGATTGAAGCGGCCAGCACCGAGAATCGCGGAGCAGTGAAGACAAAACCGGGGGAAGACGTTTCTGCGTTCATCCTGCTCTCTCCGCTTCAGCCGCGCACATTGTAGCCGTTATCAATATAGATGATCTGTCCGGTGATCTGGCGGGCGCGGTCGGATACCAGAAAGGCGGCAGCTTCGCCGACCTGATCGATGGTGACCAACTGGTGCAGGGGTGCGCTCTCAGCGGCTTTCAGCATCAGGGCGTCAAAGTCACC
>CAYSDE010000123.1:0-5819 GCA_964429685.1 uncultured Pseudobdellovibrionaceae bacterium | reverse complement strand
ACATTATCCGGAAACCAAAGTTTCGCCGAGCTTTCCTGAACTTGAGGCCGATATTGACGTTCACGATGCCGCAATCACTGCCGGAAGCGGACAGAAACTGCTCGGCCTCGCGTAAATCCGTGGTGAAGATGGAGGAGGCCAGCCCCTGCGGCACCTCGTTATGCAGGGCAATCGCCTGCTCCAGCGTGTCATAAGAGAGAACATAGAGGATGGGGGCGAAGGTTTCCTGCTGCATCGCATCACTCTGTGCGGGCATTTCAACCAGCGCGGGGGTAACGTAATAACTCTCCCCCTCACCGACCCGCACCCCGCCATGAACCCGGCCCCCCTCGGCTTTGGCAGCACTCAGCGCTTTTTGCATGGCCTCAAACGCGACTTTGTCGATCAGCGGGCCGATCAGGGTATCCGGCTGCAGCGGGTTGCCGACTTTAACCTGAGCATAGGCTTTGATCAAACGCGGGATCAACCGGTCATAGCAGCTTTTGTGAACAATCAGGCGGCGCAGCGTGGTGCAGCGTTGTCCGGCGGTTCCGACGGCGGCAAACAAAATCGCCCGCACCGCGAGATCCAGATCAGCCGAAGGCGTAACGATCATGCCGTTATTGCCGCCAAGCTCGAGCAAAGCGCGGCCAAAACGCTGGGCCACCCGCGGGCCGATAGCGCGGCCCATGCGGGTAGAACCAGTAGCGCTAACAAGCGGAACCCGGTGATCCTCCACCAGTGCCGCCCCTACCTCCGGCCCCCCATTGATAATCTGTGACAGGCCTTCCGGCACATCTGCCATATGGCTGGCAGCGCGTTCAAACAGGGCCTGACAGGCCAACGCGGTGAGTGGCGTCTTTTCAGACGGTTTCCACACCACCGTATCCCCACAAACCAGCGCCAGCGCCGCATTCCACGCCCACACCGCCGCCGGAAAATTAAACGCCGAAATAACGCCAACCACACCCAGCGGATGCCATGTCTCCATCATGCGATGACCGGGCCGCTCGGTAGCAATGGTCAGACCGTAAAGCTGGCGCGACAGCCCAACCGCAAAGTCGCAGATGTCGATCATCTCCTGCACTTCGCCAAGGCCTTCGCTGAGAATCTTGCCGGTTTCGATGGTGACGAGACGCCCCAGCGCCTCCTTGTTGGCCCGCAACTCTTCGCCAAACAACCGCACCAGCTCACCCCGGCGCGGCGCGGGCCAGTTGCGCCAGTCGAGATAAGCCGCGTGGGCAGCGGTGATCTTGGCGGCAACACTGTCCGGCGTATCAACCGCAACATGACCAATCAGTGCGCCATTGATGGGCGAGCGGACAGCCATGCCGGAGGGCGGCAACGCCACCCCGAATTTCCCCAGCAGGTCAGCAACAGTGGAAAGCGTGATGTTGGTTGTCATTTTGCCCCCTCCTTTACATTATTTTATCCAAATACCTCATGCCGACGAAAGTCGGCATCCAGTCCGAGGCGCGACAGCGCCGATATAACTCCTCAACGCTGGAGCAGCGCAAATCTGGATCCCGGCGTTCGCCGGGATGCGGTCGTTTTCAAAAGGATGAAATGAGTGATCACACGCCGACATGTCTATCTCAACCATTCATCAAGTTTCAGGACTCTGAGTCGGTTGCAACCCATGCCCGACCGAAACCCGCTCATCAAACACATAGCAGGTGCCCTGCCACTTGCTGACCTCGGCGGGAACCTCTTCCAGATATTTCAGGATGCCGCCCTTGAGATGATAAACCTGCGGAAAACCCTCGGACAGCATGAAGGCCGAGGCCTTCTCGCAGCGGATACCCCCGGTGCAGAACATGGCAATCTTTTTGGCTTTGGCCTCTTGCAACTGCTCGCGCACAAAATCAGCAAACTCGGTGAATTTATCAATCGGCGGCACAACCGCACCGGCAAAGGTACCAATTTCTGTTTCATAGAGATTGCGGGTGTCGAGCAGCAGCACCTCGGGGTCTTCCAGCAATTTGTTCCAGCCCGCAGGATCAAGATACTGCCCGACCTGTCTGGTCGGATCGGCCTCGGGCTGGCGGAAGGTTATAATCTCTTTCTTGGGGCGCACCTTGAGCCGCTTGAAGGGCTGGAAGTCGGCATAGGAAAACTTGACCTCGCCCTTTGAAATCGCATGGCGCTCTTCCAGCAGGGCCAGCATCGCCGTAATGCCTTCCGCCGACCCGGCCAGCGTGCCGTTGACCCCTTCCGGCGCCACCAGCAGCGTGCCGCGAATATCCAGCGCGGCGAAGCGGGCCTTGAGATCAGTACAGACAGCCGGA
Source organism: uncultured Pseudobdellovibrionaceae bacterium (assembly GCA_964429685.1). Lineage (GTDB taxonomy): Bacteria > Pseudomonadota > Alphaproteobacteria > UBA2400 > UBA2400 > CAYSDE01. The sequence continues at coordinate 3,552 of CAYSDE010000123.1, read as the reverse complement.
ACGTCGGTAACCGGCACAAAACGGTAAAGGGCGGCGATGGTGATGGTCATGCGGCCTTTATAGCGGCTGACGCCCGTTTTTTCAATTGCCCCCTGCGGGAAGAAAAGGCTAGATAGATGCCCATTCAGGAGAACCATTATGAAAATCGCTGTCTTTGACACCCATTCCTATGACCGTCAGGCGCTCAATACCGCCAATCAGCATTTCGGGCATCAGCTGGAATACTTTGAAGAACGGCTGCACGACAAGACGGTGGAACTGGCACAGGGCTTTGATGCGGTGTGTCCCTTTGTGAATTGCCGCCTGACCGACAAGGTGCTGGCCCGCCTCAAGGAGATTGGGGTCAGGATCGTGGTGCTGCGGGCCTCGGGCTATAACGGCATCAACATTCCGGCTGCCAACAAGCTCGGCCTCAAAGTGCTGACGGTGCCCGCCTATTCCCCTGAAGCCGTGGCCGAGCATAACTTTGCCCTGCTGCTGTCGTTGGTACGCAAAATCCACCGTGCCTATAACCGCGTGCGCGACCTCAACTTCTCGCTCGACGGGCTGGAAGGCTTCAACCTGCATGGCCGCACCTATGGTCTAATCGGCACCGGGCGGATCGGCCAATGTGCGGCCCGGATTGCCAAGGGCTTCGGCTGCACCATCATCGCCTATGACCCCTTCCCCAATGAAAATGCCGCCAAAGACATCGGCTTCAGCTATGTCTCGTTTGAAGAGCTGCTGGAAAAATCGGATGTTCTCTCGCTGCATCTGCCGCTCAGCCCGCAAACCCACCACCTCATCAACGAAGCCGCCATTGCCCGCATGAAGCCCGGCGCCCTCCTCATCAACACCAGCCGGGGCGGACTGGTAGATACCGCGGCGCTGATCGACGCCCTCAAGAGCGGCCAGATCGGCGGCGTCGGTCTGGATGTGTATGAAATGGAAGAAGGCGTATTCTTCCACGACCTCTCCAGCCAGCAGTTACAGGATGATGTGCTGGCCCGGTTGATGACTTTTCCCAATGTGCTGATTACCTCGCATCAGGGCTTCCTCACCCGCGAGGCCTTGGCCAACATCGCCGAAACCACGCTGGGCAACGCCACCGCCTTCGAACGCGGCGAGCCGCTGAAGAATGAAGTGAAGGCCGGTTAATCAGGTTTCCGGTCATCTTGGTTAATACGACTCGCCATTCTGTTAAGAGAAGTTGCCAATAGATTGCCAAAGTATTGAGAGAATCTGAATCCTCGGCAAGTTATCCACAGGTGAATGCAAATAGAGACAAAATATCCTGCGACGATTCAGCATTTCTTAGAATATTTGGCCGCATGATGATTATGCTTAAGGGGCATTAACATTACTGCGGGGTAACCAAAATGAGCCTGACACCAACTTCCATTACCATGCTGCTCGACATGGTTGAGAACCGTTTGAGCGATATGGTCATCACCGATCGTGAAGATGCCAAGGAACAGCTGATGCTGAAGCGTGCGTTGCAGGAACTGGCAACGCTCAGCCTCGCTCAGGAAAAGAGCGCCAAGCGCAAGGCGGCCCTGCGCCGCCCGCTCGCCGAGCGCCCGATGCTGCGGCCCTCATCCCAGATTATGGCTGATTTTTCGGCGTAAACTGAACACGCATAAAAACCCTCCCCTGCTTTGCCGCCGGGGAGGGTTTTTTGTTTCAATAATGACAAACCTCAGGCAGCCTTCAGCAGCCCTTCAGCCCCCATCGCGGCCTGCACCGCCGGACGGGCGGCGATGCGGGCGGTGTAGGCAACCAGCGTCGGCCATTTTGCCAGATCAATGCCAGTCCATTTGCACCAGCCAAGAACGGTAAAGAGGTAAGCATCCGCTACGGTGAACTGGTCGCCGAGCAGGAAGGTCTTTCCGGCAAGCTGTGTGGTCAGGTGATCAAAGCGCACCCCGACCCGCTCACGAACCACCGCTTTGTAGGCCTCTGGCATCTTGTCATCGAACAGGCCGCCCATGCCCTTATGCAACTCGGACGTGATGTAGTTGAGGGCTTCCTGCAGACGATAACGCTCCATCGTGCCGTTGGCCGGAGCCAGCTTGGCAGCGGGGGCCAGATCGGCCAGATACTGCACAATCGCCGGGCCTTCGGTCAGGATCGACTTGTCATCCAGCTGCAGGGTCGGCACATAGCCCTTGGGGCTGATCTTGGTAAAATCCTCACCGCTGGCGGTCTTTTTGGTCTTGAGATCAACCTGCACCAGTTCAAGCGGCAAACCCGCTTCGTGGGCAACGATATTGGGCGACAGTGAACAGGCGCCGGGACTGAAATAAAGCTTCATGATGATTTCCTCCTGAGTTGGGTCAGCTTTGCCCGCCAAGATAGACGTCCCCAAGCCGCCGCCAAGGGCTCTTGAATAATAATTATGCTGCGGTTGGAAGCTTGAGCATCCCACTCACTGCCGCTGCCATAGCGCGGAAGATTTTTGCTTCTGCACTATCTGGCAGCGCCAGTGTAATCGGCGTACCACTATCACCAAGTTCGCGCACCCGCAGGTCAAGCGGGATTTGTCCGAGCAGGGGAACACCCATCTTTTCCGCCTCACGCACCGCGCCACCATGCCCGAAGATTTCGGCGGTATGGCCGCAGTTGGGACAGCAATAGACGCTCATATTCTCGACCAGCCCCAGAATTGGCACAATGACCTTGCCGAACATGGTGACGGCGCGGCGGGCATCGGCCAGCGCCAGATCCTGCGGGGTGGACACGATGACGGCTCCCGCCAGACGCCCCAACTGGGCAATAGTCAACTGGGCATCACCCGTGCCGGGCGGCATGTCCAGCACCAGCAGATCCAGCGGGCCCCACGCCACCTCGCGCAGCATCTGGTTGATGGCGGAATGCACCATCGGGCCGCGCCACACCATCGCTTCCTTGCTATCAACCAGAAAGCCGATCGACATCAGTTTGATGCCATGCGCCAGTGGCGGGATCATCCGTTTTTCGTCGTCAAGCGGCGGCGGCCCGGCGTTTGATCCCATCAGGATCGGCACCGAAGGGCCGAAAATATCAATATCGCACAGGCCAACCCGCAGACCGTTCAGCGCCGCTGCCACTGCCAGATTGGCCGCTACCGTGGATTTTCCTACCCCACCCTTGCCGGAAGCGACCGCCACAATCGCTGTCACTTCAGGCGCAACCGGCTTTTGCACGGGACGTGAGGGGGCGGGCGGGCGCTCGGCGGTCAGCACCACTTGCGCCTTGCTGACTCCAGCCAGCTTCAGCAACTCGGCCTCGATACTGCGGCAGAGCGGCTCCAGCGCTTTGGCCTCGCCTGCATCAGCGGTCAGGGCCAGCATGACCCGCCCTGCCGTCACATCGACTCCGGCAATCCGTGAGTCGGGTATCTGCAGACGTGCAAGGACAGCGCGAACTTCTTTTTCCACCATGTCATTTTTTCCTTCTGGAACCCTAGCCGAACCCCCGTCAACGTCGTATATAGGGGGCGGCGCGCTGGCAAGTAGCAGATTGCGCAGCTTTTTATATGGCGGAGGGATGAATGTCCTGGAATCAAGGCGGCAATGGCGGACCCTGGGGCTC
>CAYSDE010000122.1:0-5859 GCA_964429685.1 uncultured Pseudobdellovibrionaceae bacterium | reverse complement strand
AGCCACGGCGGCGAAGGCGCGCTTTACGTCCTGCTGAAACGGCGGCGAGCTTCAACTGAGCGTTAACTCCAACTTACCAACCATCATACCGGCGGCAGGTTATACCGGCCACCTCAGGCCGTTTCAAACTCGCGGGCGGCGGCACCACCGAGGCAGCTGGCGACGGTTTCGAGGAAGGCCCGTACCGAAATCGGTTTGGTCACATAGGCGGCGCAACCGGCGTCTTTCGCCCGGTCTTCATCGCCGGACATGGCAAACGCGGTCACAGCGATAACCGGAATGTCCTTGAGACCCACATCTTCCTTCAGCCAACGGGTGACTTCAAGGCCGGAAACTTCAGGAAGCTGAATATCCATCAGGATGAGATCGGGTTTGTGCGTCCGGGCCAACCGGAAAGCTTCAACCCCGTCGCGGGTGTGAATGACGCTGTAGCCTTGGGCAATCAGCAGATCGCGAAACAGTTTCATGTTGAGGTCATTATCCTCAACGACAAGTATACGGCGAAGCCGTCCATCCTTGGTCGGATCAGTCTCTGGGGCTTGGCTTACAAGCGGCATCCCCTAAGAACCCCCTCATGAAGCGAACCGGACACGGTTCTTTTTCTTATTTCTTAGCGATATTGTGACAGGAAATAAAAAATGTCGCAACCCCCGACTCGGCAAGAAACAAATGCCGATTAAGTCAGTTAATCCCGTCGCGTTAACGGCAGACCGGAACGGGCTGAACTTCAAGACTTTCCAGAGTCATGTCAAGAGTCGCGCTGCCGATTTGATTCTGCATTGCCTCGATAATTCCGTTAGCCAACAAGACCAGTCTGCCGGACTCGGGATGGGGAGAAACTCCCGGTCTTTGAGTCAGAACCGTCACCGGCCACGCCTTGTCCGGCTCAATGTGAGCGGCGCGGACAACCTCCGAGGCAATGGACTGCGGCACGGCAATATTGATGGACATTCTGGCCAGACCGGCTTCAGGATCCGCACCATCAAAAACAGTCGCTTCGGTTTTGCTCACGCCCCGAACCGCTGCCCGCGTTAAAGCCAGCGAGAAGGCTGCCGGAAACATGGTGCCGGCAGGAATTTGCACCTGTCGTGGCGCGTCTTCGCCCTGCTGAATGCTGGCTGACCCTGCCCCACCAATGTCATCAAGCCGGGCGACCCCCTTCAACTCGGAAAGAATGCGCCCGTCCTGGCGACTGTTGACCGTAAAACGCAAGGACAGACCATCGCGGCTTTCCCATGCGCTGGTTTCTGTCGTGATGTTGGATTTGTTGCCCTCTTTATCCGTCACCGTCGTCAGCATGCGCGAGGTGGTGGCATTCCCGGCACAGGTCATGGTAAGACCCGCGTAGTATCGCCCTTCAACTGCCTGCATCCGGCTGTTTTCAAGACTGCCGCCCAGCGCCACCTTGTAAATCGCCTGATAGGGCCGCAGCTGGACAGTATTGACCTCATCAGCCACCGGAGCCGGTGGGGACGCCGGTTCCGTTACCTCTTCAGCCGCAGGAGGTGCCTCCGAATGCGGCAGCTCCCCTGCCTCTTCGGCCCAAACTGGTGTCGTAAAGAGAAACAGCGCGCCCATCAGGGCAAAAGTCAGTCGGCTCATGAATCAGCAATCCGGTTTGGGAAGAACTTCAATTTTCTCGAGTGCACCCCGCAGCTTGAAATCGCCATAGTCAATCAGCATGAATTCGGAGACGCCATTGGGCAGCAGTGTGGTATCCATCTCGTAATCCGGCTCGGCCTGATCGCCAGTGACCGGGAAAAACGCCATCCGCACCGGCCATGAAATATCCGGCTCACTCTCGCTGCCTGTCCGGGCCAGCGCTACCTGCACCGGACGCCGACGCCCGATGACGGCGCTGATGTCACTTAGACCGGCTGCATCTGTTCCGTCAAACACTCCGGCGCTAAACAGGGGCTTGCCCGCAACAGCGGCCTGCAACATGGCCATGGTGTGCGAGGTGGGAAAGTAGGTTCCAACTGGCAGAACCACTTCCTTCGGTACAGGCTGGGTGTAGGTAGCCTTGCCTTCTCCACCGGGAGCCGACAGGGTTGCCGTGCCCCGATAGGCCTCAACCTCCTGCCCGTTGCCAAGACGGCGATAATTGAAACGGTAGCGGGTGCCGTCCTTCGACTCCCACGCGATGAAGGTGCTGGCCAGATTGATCCCCTCACTCTCGCCATGCGTGAAGTCAACATCCAGACGCTGCTCTATCGCCCAACCATCGCAGGCGTCTTTCCATTCAAAGATCATCATGCCATCGGCGCCGCGCACATCGCTGCCATTCTTGGCCGAGGCCAGCTGCATCCGGTAGAAAGCCCGATGCGCCATGATATGCGGCGTCACTGCTGCAGAGGTTGCCTCGACTGCGGCAGAACTTTCCACGGCTTCCGGGGCCGGAGGGGTTGCCCCCATCAGCAGCACGGCCATCACGCCTAGCAATCCATACCGAAGTGAGTGCCGCATTCCTGCCACCTTACCCTCTCGCCATTAATACAGACGCCCTCAGCCTAACATGAAACGGCGCCGCTCCGGTCGGCAATTTTGTCCTGCGTCATGATAAACAGAAAGTTGACAGCCGGGCTGACATAACTGCAACCACCTGATTCTATTATAGCAATGGGCTGGCACGGGCTTTGCTCTTCAAAGTTCAGGTTCAACTTCATTTTTAACAGGATGTTCCGGCCATGACTTACGAAATTGCCTTTACTCCCACTTCCATCGCCCTGCCCCCACTCTCGGAGATCAACGACTCCGCCGAGGTTAATGAGCGTCTCATCATCAAGGCCTATGCGATGGTGGCCGAGGCGGAACGGCTGATCGCCGCCCAGCGCAACCGCATCAAAACCCTCGAAAGCCTCAGCTTTACCGACGAATTGACCGGTTTGACCAATCGGCGGGGGTTTGAACTGGCGGTGAAGCGCGAAGTCGCCGCCGCCCAGCGCGACCCGGCCTGTGCTGGAACCGTCATCATGATGGATCTCGACGGCTTCAAGCAGGTCAATGACCATTTCGGCCATGCCGCCGGTGACGCCTATCTGAAAGCGGTCGCCGACGTCCTCACCGGCACCCTGCGGGGTGGCGACTGCATCGCCAGACTCGGCGGCGATGAATTCGCCGTCCTGCTACCTCATGCCCGCACCAGTCAGGGCCAGCGCCGCGCCGCCCAACTGCAACTCCAGCTCAATGCCGCCTGCCTGAACTGGCAGGGCCTCAGCCTGCCACTGCGGGTCAGCCTCGGCGCCGCCCCCTACAGCATCGGCGACACCGTGGAAGAAACCATGAAACGCGCCGACGCCCGCCTTTACAGCAACAAGGCCCAGCGCAAGGCCAAGCGGGCAGTTGGCTGAATTCCCAAGGGGAACTGCAACAGGGTAACGCAGTTTCCTCCCCTTGCAGCCCGGCCTTGGCGTTCTTACCGTCTAGAGTGCGGGAAGTGGAAGTTGTGATCCTTGCTTCCCGCAGGTGGGCGGCTGGAGAGCCGGTGGCTCTCGGGTGTTTGTTCCTTTCGAAGTCTCCGCTGTCCAGCCGCCGTTGGGTGTCTATGTACGTGAAAGGAGAAAGATCATGGGTCTTCGTTCCCTGTTACCCTTCCCGCGTGTGGCGACAGAACTGGCGCCGTCTGACCCGTTCATAAGTGTCCACCGGGATATGGATCGGATGTTCTCGGATGTGTGGCGTGGCTTCGGCTTGGGTATGCCCGCTGTGATGGGGGAGGTGGCTGCGATGCCGCGCCTTGATGTAAAAGAGACTGACAAGTCGCTGCTGGTGCAGGCCGAATTGCCCGGGGTTGACGAAAAGGACATTGAGCTTGAACTCACCGGGCGCACTCTCAGCATCCGTGGCGAAAAGAAGAAAGAGGAAGTGAAGGACGAGAAAGGGTATCACCTCAGCGAGCGCAGCTACGGTTCTTTCCTGAGGTCGCTGCAGCTCCCCTATGAAGTCGACCCCGCCAAGATTGAGGCCAGCTTCGCCAAAGGCGTTCTGACGGTGACGATCCCGAAACCGCAGTCTGCTGTGGAAACAACCAAGAAGATCTCGGTGAAGGCGGCATAAACCTCCCCGATCCCCTCCCCCAGCCTCCCCTCCTCCGGTCGGGCCGGGGGAGGGTTTCTTTTATCCTTCGTTCACCGCCACCTTAGGCTTGGGCAAGTCCAGTTTGATATGCAACTCGCGCAGCTGTTCGGGACGCGCTGCGTTGGGGGCGTTCATCATCAGGTCTTGCGCCTGCTGGTTCATCGGGAAGGCGATGATGCCACGGATGTTCGGTTCATCGGCAATCAGCATCACCATGCGGTCAATACCCGGCGCGGCGCCACCATGCGGGGGAGCGCCGAAGCGGAAGGCGTTCAGCATGCCGGAGAAGCGGTTTTCCACCTCGTCCTTGCTGTAACCGGCAATCTCGAACGCCTTTATCATGGTGTCGGGATCGTGGTTACGGATGGAGCCGGAGGACAGCTCGATACCGTTGCAGACAATATCATACTGATAGGCCAGAATGGTGAGCGGGTCTTTTTCCTGCAACGCCTTCATCCCGCCCTGCGGCATCGAGAAGGGGTTATGCACGAAGTCGATCTTCTTCAGCTCTTCGTTATATTCGTACATGGGGAAATCAACGATCCAGCAGAAGCGGTATTCGTTGCGGTCGATCAGATCAAGCTCTGTTGCAATGCGGGTGCGGGCATAGCCGGCCAGTTTTGCCGCCGGAGCTTCCTTGTCGCAGACAAAGAACACGGCGTCACCAGCTTCAGCGCCAGTGAGTTGCTTGAGTTCGTTCAACGCAGCGGCAGGCAGGAATTTGGCAATCGGCCCCTTGCCGCCCTCAGCTTCAAACACGATATAGCCCAGCCCCGGCGCGCCTTCGCCCCTGGCCCAGTCGTTGAGCTTGTCAAAGAAACTGCGCGGCTTGTCTGACACTTTGGGAGCGCGGATACAGCGCACTACCCCGCCGCTATTGACGGTTTCCTTGAAAGCGCGGAACTCCACATCGTCGCGCTTGAAAACGGAAGTCACATCAACAATGACCAGCGGGTTACGCAAGTCAGGCTTGTCATTACCGTATTTCAACATCGAATCGGCAAAGGTAATCTGCTCGAACGGATATTTATCAACCTTCTTTTTGGTGCCGGTATAGGTCGAAAATTCTTCGAACACATCCGACAGCACCGGGCCGATGGTGTCAAACACATCCTGCTGGGTGACAAAGCTCATCTCGAAATCGAGCTGATAGAATTCACCCGGCGAGCGGTCAGCCCGACTGTCTTCATCGCGGAAACAGGGAGCAATCTGGAAGTAACGGTCAAACCCCGCCACCATCAGCAACTGCTTGAACTGCTGCGGCGCCTGCGGCAAGGCATAGAACTTGCCGGGATGAATGCGCGACGGCACCAGAAAATCCCGCGCCCCTTCGGGAGAGGAGGCGGTGAGGATGGGGGTCTGGAATTCATGGAAACCGGCGGCGGTCATGCGGCGGCGAAAGGCGGTGATGACATCCGAGCGCAGAATGATGTTCTTCTGCATCTTCTCGCGGCGCAGATCGAGGAAGCGATAGCGCAGCCGGTGTTCTTCCGACCCGTCATCATCAACATTGACCTGAAACGGCAGCACTTGGGCGGTGCCCTGCACGGTCAGTTCATCAATACGCACTTCAATGGCGCCGCTGGGCAGCTTGTCATTCACCGTTTCGGGCGTGCGGGCAACCACATGGCCAGTAATGGTGACCACGCATTCCAGACGAAGGGCCTCGATGGTCTTGAACAGCTGGTGTTCGGTATCGACCACGCATTGCGTGACGCCATAATGATCGCGCAGATCGATGAAAAGCAGATTGCCATGATCCCGCTTGCGATTGATCCAGCC
>CAYSDE010000121.1:0-5920 GCA_964429685.1 uncultured Pseudobdellovibrionaceae bacterium | reverse complement strand
GTGCGTTTTGCCGAGAACCCGGTTTTCTATCAGGCCTATGCCGAACTCGTCACCGATACCGATGGCGACCCGCAGGAGATTGAAGCGCTGATGCGCGCTGTCTCCTCCCAGTTCGAGCAGTATGTCAAACTCAACAAGAAGATTCCGCCCGAGGTGCTGGTTTCAATCGGGCAGATTGACAGCCCGGCCAAGCTGGCGGACACGGTGGCCTCTCACCTGACCCTCAAGATCAACGAAAAGCAGTTATTGCTCGAGTCGGCCAGCACCGGCGAGCGTCTTGAGAAGATTTACGGCCATATGGAAGGCGAAATCGGCGTCCTGCAGGTTGAAAAGCGCATCCGCAGCCGCGTCAAGCGCCAGATGGAGAAGACCCAGCGCGAATATTATCTGAATGAGCAGATGAAGGCGATTCAGAAAGAATTGGGCGACGGCGAAGAGGGCAAGGACGAAATCGGCGAGCTGATGGATCGTGTCAAGAAGACCAAGCTCAGCAAGGAAGCCCGCGACAAGGTGGAAGCCGAAGTCAAGAAGCTGCGCACCATGAGCCCGATGAGCGCCGAAGCAACGGTAGTACGCAACTATCTCGACTGGATCCTCGGCATTCCGTGGAAGAAGCGCAGCAAGCTCAAGCACGACATCAAATACGCCGCCAAGGTGCTGGACGAAGACCATTACGGGCTGGAGAAGGTCAAGGAGCGCATCCTTGAATATCTCGCCGTGCAGGAGCGCACCGAGAAAATCAAGGGCCCCATCCTCTGCCTCGTCGGCCCGCCCGGTGTCGGTAAGACCTCGCTGGGCAAGTCGATCGCCAAGGCGACCGGACGCAACTTCGTCCGCATGTCGCTGGGCGGCGTGCGCGATGAAGCCGAGGTGCGCGGGCATCGCCGTACCTATATCGGCTCCATGCCCGGCAAAGTCGTACAGGGCATGAAGAAGGCCAAGACCAGCAACCCGCTCTTCCTGCTCGACGAGATTGACAAGCTGGGCTCGGACTGGCGCGGTGATCCGTCATCGGCCCTGCTGGAAGTGCTGGATCCCGAGCAGAACAACACCTTTGCCGACCACTATCTGGAAGTCGATTATGACCTGTCGGATACGTTGTTCATCTGCACCTCCAACAGCCTCAACATGCCGCAGCCCTTGCTGGATCGCATGGAGATCATCCGCCTGTCCGGTTATACCGAAGACGAGAAGGTTGAAATCGCCAAGCGCCACCTGATTGCCAAGCAGATTGAAGCCAACGGCCTCAAAAAGGGCGAGTTCGAGTTGCCGGAAGATACCCTGCGTGATGTCATCCGCTATTACACGCGGGAAGCCGGGGTGCGTAATCTGGAGCGTGAAATCGCTACTTTGGCCCGCAAAGTGGTCAAGGAAATCCTTGAGAGCGATCAAAAGAACGTCAAGATTGTCGTCACACCGGACAAGCTCGACAAATATCTGGGCGTTCGTAAGTGTCGTTACGGCGAGATCGAAGATACCGACATGGTCGGCGTCACCACCGGTCTGGCGTGGACGGAAGTGGGCGGCGACATTCTGCAGATCGAAGCCGTGGCGCTGCCCGGCAAGGGTCGGGTGCAGGCCACCGGCAAACTGGGCGACGTCATGAAGGAGTCCATTCAGGCGGCGGAAAGCTTCGTCAAATCGCGGGCAGCCAGCTATGGCATCAAGCCCAGCTATTTCGGACGGCGGGACATTCATGTTCACGTCCCCGAAGGTGCCACCCCCAAGGACGGCCCGTCGGCGGGTGTAGCAATGGTTACGTCCATCGTTTCAGTGATGACCGGGATTCCGGTGCGCAAGGATGTGGCCATGACCGGCGAAATCTCTTTGCGCGGACGAGTGCTGCCGATTGGCGGACTCAAGGAAAAGCTGCTGGCCGCGCTACGTGCCGGTATCAAGACCGTCCTCATCCCCGCCGAGAATGAGAAGGATCTGGCCGAGATTCCCGACAATGTGAAAAAAGGCCTCGAGATCATTCCCGTTGTCATGGCCGATGAAGTGCTGGCCCGCGCCCTCGCCCGTCCCCTCGCCCCGATTGAGTGGAGCGAAAAAGACGAACTCGCCGAACTCGCCCGCACCAAGGACGGCGAGGCTGATGAGGCAAGGCCGCACTGAGGCTATGAGCCTGTAGACCAGTACTCCCCTCCCCCGCTTGCGGGGGAGGGTTAGGGTGGGGGAAGAGAAGAACGCCCTAACCTGCCCCCTCCGGTGCCAGCCGCCACCACGTCAATTCATGCTTGTTGTTATACAAGTGGCGGACATGGCTGCCTTCGATGGCGGCGAAGGCCCGCACCGCCTCGTGGTCGGTGTCGCCTTGCAGTTTGATGGTGCAGCAGAAGTTTTTGACCTTGCCGGACTCCAGCCAGCGCTGCACCAGTTTCAGCAACCGCTCGGGATAGCAAGCGATGTCGCTGAACAGCCAGTCAACCGGCTCATGCGTCTTGGGCTCCAGCGCAAAGGCGCTCCAGGGCCGGTAGTCGATGCGCGGCATAGCGGCGATATGCGGGGCCAGCGGGGCCTTGTCAATGCTGATAACGCGGGCGCCAAGACGGGACAGCACCCAGCTCCAGCCGCCGGGACTGGCACCCAGATCAAGACAGAGCGCGCCGGGCTGCATCACCGCGCCGGACACCGTGAAGAATTCCCACAGTTTGAGATAGGCGCGGTTGGGCGGCTCGGTCTTGTCCTCATCGAAAATCACTTCGCCGTTGCGGTAGGCACTCGAACAGCGGGAACTGGCAATAATGTGTTTGTCATCAACCAGTGTCCAGCTGCCCATCGGCGCCGTGGGCGGCGGTAGCGGAAACACGATCAGCTTGCTGGAAATATGCGGCAGGTTTTCCTGAATCAGCTTGGCCTTGCCATGCAGCCCCTGCTGGAACAGTCCGGCATAGTCGTACAGCGCCCAGTTACGCTGACGGGCCCTGAGCGCGGCGGCGACTTTCTTGACCGATTCAATCGCGATGATCTCCGGCTCGTACCAGATGTTCTGGGCCCAGATTGAAGGAAGGGCCGGGGCATCCGTCAGCAACAGACGGCCAATGCGCGACGCCACCGGGCCGATTTCGGCTTCCAGTTCGGCCTCGAATCCCTTGGCGGGAAGATAAGCGGTTTTTTCCATAATGGGCTGTTTCATAGCGCAGAACGCGGGCCGAGACTATACATCTGTTCACCCGGAGAAAGCCGCGTTATAGCTTATGAACAGAAAGCGAGGACATATGAGCGGTTTTTTCTTTGTGCTTCTGATGGGGGCTCTGCTGGCCGTGCTGGCGTCATTGGGAGTGGGCATGTTTGCCATGGCGCGGGGACGCACCTCTGACCTTAAACTCTCCAACCGCATGATGCGCTGGCGGATTGGTCTGCAAGCCTTTGCGCTGGTCTGCTTTGTGCTGGCACTACTGACAACAGGGAAATAGACATGGTACGTCTGACCACCATCACCACCAAAACCGGCGATGACGGCACCACCGGTCTGGCCGACGGGACGCGCCGCCCTAAATATGATCTGCGGATTCAGGCCATCGGCGCGGTTGATGAAGCCAATGCCGCCCTTGGCGTCGCCCGCACCCATACCGCCGACACCGATGACAGCCTGCTGGCCCGCGTGCAAAATGACCTGTTTGATCTCGGCGCGGATCTGGCGTCCCCCGAGGGAACGAAGAATCCCCTCCGCATTACCCCGGCACAGGTTCTGTGGCTGGAAGAAGAGCAAAGCAGAATGCTGGGCCTGCTGGCGCCGCTGGAGTCCTTCATCCTCCCCGGCGGCAACCCGGCCTCGGCGGCGCTGCATCTGGCCCGCACCATCGTGCGCCGGGCCGAACGCGCCATCAGCGAGTTGAACGCCCGCGAGCCGGTCAACCCCGCCGTACTGCACTACATCAACCGGTTATCGGATTTTCTGTTCGTGCTGGGCCGCTTCCTCAATGACCAAGGCATCAACGAGCATCTGTGGCAACCGGCAGGCAGCAGGAAAACGGAGTAGGAAGATTTAGCCACCACATCCGGCACCAAGTGCTGACAGACTTTTCTTCGGGCACGAAAAACAGGGCAGACGCCTGAAGATTAGTGCAAACGGAATTCCGACGGTGGCACAGGTATGGCGAGTGGCGAAGGGTCTGTACCCGGATAGCGATGATCCTTCTGGCGGAGCCCCTCGATCAAGACGTTACGGACGGCATCAATACAACGCGACGCCGGCATGATGGCCCTCCTGTAAGCCTCTTCATCGGGCAGCGGAATATCTTCGGGTTGTCCCGGTTCCTGAGCCTTCTTCATACTCTGAACATAAGAGTTCATTACCCTGTCCCTCAGCTCTCCATCATAAAGGGACAATGCCAGCGTACCAATGGCTACTTCTACTTCCCTCAACAGCAGGGCTGGTGCAGTCAGGGCCTGTTCGGCTTCGTCTTGTGCCCGGAGATCAGATGTCACCCTGAGTGGAGCAAGCATCAACCCGGCAAGATGGCTGCTGCTGGCCGGCGCCCCGGCAACGAGAAGAATGGCACCAACATGATTCTTGACGGCAACGCGGGCACAACAATCAAGCAGACTAAGAGGTTCCGGCGGCAGTTTCTGTGTGCCTTTAATAGCCTTGTCAAGAATATGGGTTATCCTCCCGGAGACTTCTGACAACGCCTGCCGACACTCCGTCGGAAGACCAAAGTCCCCTTCACCCCGCCCCAGCCAAGGATCTCCCCGGGTCAGCTTGGTGAAAATATCGGTCAGCTCCCTCCCGGCGAGGCTGGCCCCGTCTTCGGCAGATTCAAGGCCGTCGCTGAACAGGGTTCTCGGATCAGTGGTAGGATCATCCAGAAAGTCTCGGCGCTGCTGCGCTGCGACAGCTCCTGTTATCTCCTGGAATCTCTCAGTTAGCCTCTCTGCCAGATTGAGATGATAGAAAACGCGCAACTTATCCGGGTCGGACAATCCCGGATCATCAATACCGGACCCGGCAAGCGTTGCCAGATCATCGGCCACTTCTGCCTGAAAGGTTCTCATGATATAAACAGCCATGCCCAGCCGTATTGTTCTGTTTCCCTTTGACTGGGTTATTTGGTGCGGCGCTTCAATCAGAGCGCAGATATGATCTTCAGCCAGACGGCAGAAGTCTCCCAGCAGATTACTTAACACCACGTGATGTAACGGCTTTTCATTTTCTTCAACTGCTCGACTCTCATACTCGTCCGCCGCCTCAACTTCATCAACCCAGACATCATCGCTGACTGCAGTGTCGTCATGACCGGGCGCAGTTTCTTCAATAGTGTTACAATACACCGTAGGAGCAGCCTTACCAGAGCCGTCCTCCTGCATGCCGATAAAGCGGGGGGCAACCTTGGGCCGTTTGTAGGTAACGCCGTCCATTTTTGGACTCTCCGCAACCACCCAACCATCCGATTGCCGCATCAGCGTATTCACTTCCTGCCGCGCTGCCAGAAGAAGGGGGAGCGCCACCGCCTCACACGCTTCGCTATGCATGTCAGGAGTCACTTCGGGAACGGCATCACCCGGATGCAGCGCAAGCCAGCGGGACCGGTATTCGGCACCGGTGACAAAACACAGATTGCCAACGCTGATATGTTCGGCCAACACCTGTATGACCAGATCAATTTCCCGCAGAACCAGTGCAGCGGGCGTGGTAGCGCGGAAGCAATCATACGATATGCCAATAACCGGAGACATACCGAGATCAGCCAGAATTTCACCGGCCAACCGGCTGGGCACCGCGACATGATCGCATTTCCAGACCGTAGAGCCTCCGCAAGCAGCATTCAGGGCATAAGCCAGATGCCCGATCGCCATGTCATACATGGTGTCGGCATAGATTTCAGCCGGAGTGGGTTCTTCGCCAACAAACGGGCGGGGCGCATTCAGAACCGGTGATAGAGCCTCGACCAGAACCGCGATCCTGTCATCAACCTCT
>CAYSDE010000120.1:0-5967 GCA_964429685.1 uncultured Pseudobdellovibrionaceae bacterium | reverse complement strand
TGACATCATCACCGGCTACAAGCCTTATGCGTGCGGACGCACGCCCCCCCACCCGCCTCGCTACGCTCGGCACCCTCCCCCGCAAGCGGGAGAGGGGAAAAAACGCGGTGTTCCCTTGATTTCATGTCAGGCCGCCTCCGACCGGACGACCGGGACGCAGACGGCGCACCTTGCCCGCCTTGAGATCAGCCAGCACATCATTCTTGGGGCCATCAGCCAGAATGACACCCTGATCCATGACAATCAGGCGGTCACACAGGGCCAGCATGGCCTGACGATGAGTGACAATCACAACTGTTTTATCCGCAACAACACTTTGCAGACGATCAATGAAGCGGCTTTCAAAGGCGCGATCCATCGCTCCGGTCGGCTCATCCATCAGCAAAATCGGCGGATCAAACAGGAAGGCCCGCGCCAGCGTCACCGCTTGCCGCTGCCCGCCGGACAGCAAGGCGCCGCGCTCCCCAACCTGCTGGTCAAGGCCGGAGGTGGTGCTGCTGGTAAATTCGGTGACACCAGCGATACGGGCGGCACGAAACACCGCCGCGTCATCCACTTCCCGATGACCAAGGGCAATATTGTCCCGGATGCTCCCCGCAAACAGAAAGGGAATCTGTTCGACAAAACCGATCCGCGAGCGCAGTTCGGTAGGATCAATCTGGCGGATGTCCGCCCCGTCCACCATCAACGACCCCTCGGTCGGCAGATACAGACCGGACAGCATCCGCAGAACGGTGCTTTTTCCCGATCCCATACCGCCGATGATGCCAACCCGCTCACCGGGGCGAATATGCAGGTCGAGAGTCTGCAAAGCCCAGCCCTGCTGATCCGGATACTTAAAACTGACCGTTTCAAAGCGGAAATCGCCTTCAATTTTGGGACGCGATAGATAGGTTTTGCCCGCCGGACGCTCCGGCTCGCGCTGCATGAAAAGATCAAGCTGCTGCAGGGCTTCCCATGACTGGTTACCGCGCATCAGCAGATTAGCCAGCGTGGCAAGCGGGGCCATGGTGCGCCCGAGCATGATGGTGCAAGCGACCAGCGCGCCGGTGGTCATGCGGTTATCGGCAATCAGATAAACCCCCAGCACCACCATGATGACTGCAGAAATCTGCGATACCCACGCCGCCACATTCAGCGCGAAATTGGACAGGGCCCGGGTCTTGACCCAGTTGCGCCCGCCGATTTCAACCAGTTGGCTCCACTGACCCTGCAATTCGGCTTCGGCATTCTGGGTCTTGATGGTTTCCAGTCCGGCAATGGCTTCCACCAGCAGGCTGTTTTTATAGGCCCGCTCTTTCATGCCTTCCTTGACCAGCGCATTGAGCGGCGTATGAACCGACCAGCACAGCAGCAGCGCAATCGGCATGGTGACCAGCGGCACCAGCACCAGCCAGCCGCCAATCAGCCAGATCACCAGCATGAAAACCAGCGTAAAGGGCAGGTCAACCGCCGTTACCAGCGTGGCCGACGTAAAGAACTCCCGCAGCGATTCAAACTGGCGCAGTTCATCCGCCAGCGCCCCCGCCGAAACGCGGCCACTGTCCAGACGCATGGACACCAGATGGCGGAAGATACGGCCCGAAATCACCTTGTCCGCTTCGCGTCCGGCAGCATCAACAAAGTAACTCCGCAGGCCGCGCAGAAAGAGATCAAACAGATAGGCAATCAGTGCCCCAATCGCCAGCACCCATAAAGTATCCATCGCCCGGTTAGGCACCACGCGATCATAAACATTCATCACGAAGAGCGGCGACACCACGGCGAACAGATTGACGACAATGGCCGCAATCACCACGTCACGGTAAATGCCGCGATGGCGGGCGAGCGCGCTCCAGAACCAACCCTGCTTCTCGTGGCTGAATTCATCCTTGTGGGTAATGCGTTTTTTCAGCGTGGCCGGGCGGGCAAAAAGAGCGAACCCGGCATATTCATTCTCCAGCCGTTTGGCGCTGACCCGCTTGGGCTCCCCCGGCATTTCCGGCAGGGTAATTTCGAAAGTGCCGCCCTCCCCGCGCCGCTCCAGCACGCAGGCGCGATCTCCCTTGAGAACCAGAACACAGGGCATGGTCAGGGTGCTGATTTTTCCAAGTGGTGTCCGCAACACCCGCACTTCGTATCCGGCATATTCAGCGGCTTCGACCAGCGCCACTGGCGTTACCTTGCCGGAGCCAGTTGGCATCCCGGCCTTCAACTGCAACACACTGACCGGCTGATGGAGCCGTCCGGTCAGGATGGAAAAGGCTTCAACCAGCGGGTCGGCATTGGCCAGTTGTGCCGCCTGTGCCAGCCAGAGACTCTCAGCCTCCGGCCCGACCTCAGGCTGAGGGGAAGCAGCCGGATGATCCGGCTGATTATTACTACTTGGACTGCTCACTCACCACCGAGGATTCCGCAGGCTGAGCCACGCCAACGCTGGCGAGAAGAGCGCCACGCTCCGCCAGCACCTGATAGTCGCCAAACATCGCCGTATAATAGGCGCTCAGCATGCTGGAGGTGGACACGAAAAGTTCGTTCTGGGCATCCAGCACATCCAGCAGAGTGCGCTCACCGGCATCAAACTGCTTCTTGTAAGACTCCAGCACCTGCTTGTTGGCGGTGACCTGCTCGGCGAAACGCTCGGCACGGGTGCGGGCCGCTTCACGCGCTGCCCAAGCCTGACGAACACGCTGCTCAATCTCACGATGGGATTCCGCCAGCTTGCTTTCGGCCTCGGCCTGACGGGCCTCATACTCCCGCTTGCGCGCCATATCGGCACCGCCGCGATAAAGATTCCAGCGCATCACCATGCCGCCGCCCACCTGATTGCGCATGGCCCGCAGCCCATCCTGATCCTTGGCGGTCAGCGCAGTGCCTTCAAGGCTGACCTGCGGATAAAGGGTTGCCTGCGCCTGTGTCAGCTCGGCCTGAGCCACACGGACATCGGACTTGCGAATATCAATGGTCGGGCTGCCCTGCAGCGCCGCTTCAACGGCGGCGTCAACCGTGGCGGGCATCATCTCCAGCGAAACCTGCGGACGGGTCAGGTTGGCGGGGAAGTGACCGACTACGCTGTTATAACGGGCTTCGGCATCGCGCAGATCACCCTGAATCTGGGCCAGAACGGCTTCAGCCTGAGAAACGCGGGCCTCGGCCTGATGGACGTCACCCTGCGTTCCGGCCCCGCCACGGGCGCGACGGGAAATGTCCGTCTGCAAATCGCGGTGTTCTGCCAGATTGGTCTGGGCGGCTTCAAACAGCTGGCGCGAGCGCAGAACATTGAGATAGGCTTCCGTCGCATCAAGACCAACCAGTTCCGCTGTTTCCCGCACGCGGTGCGCGGCGGAGCGGACGCGGTTTTCCTGACGATCAACCTCGGACGATGCGTTATAACCATCAAACAGCATCTGCTGCAAAGTCAGCTGGGCCGCGCCATTGGGCATGACATCGCCGTTATTAGCCGGAGGGGTGGCCCCGGTGTTCCAGCGGTTCTGCAAAGCCAAACCAACATCACCCCTGAAATCAATCTGGGGAAGGAACAGGCCATTCGCCTGATTCAACTCTTCATCAACGGCACGACGATCATGCGCAACACCACTCACCTGCGGATGATCTTTCACCGCCGCCTGTACGGATTCAGTAAGGCTCTCGGCCATTGCCGGGGTGCCAATCAACGCGACCAGAAGGGCCCATACAGAAACGTGATGAATACGCATATGATTTCTCCCCCATCGATACGGGAACTCCGGCAGCTTAAGCCGACCCCGCACATGTTTGGTAAAACTCTCTTGTTGATTAGTGAAAAAGAAGCCGCATGGCAAGTGAATATCGTCGCAATTCCAAGGACTTGTTAATAAGTGTGCTGGAAGGGCCACGCCTTGTGACCCTTCCAACAGCCCGTTCATCCTCAACTGTGCAGGAAGCGACCAACATCAAGGCTGCCATCAGCAACCATGGTATCGAGCGAAACCCCACAAATCCCGGTCACAACAGCCACATCGGTGAAGTTGGAACCAGTCCCGCTGTAATCAAGCTGAACCAGAGTATTGCCATGCCCATCATCTGCAACCCGCACATACTGTGCCAGATCTTCAATCGTACCATGGCAGCCTTCCAGCACACTGCTGATGTCCACCTGCTCGCCTGCAGCGTAGGAAGAAGTCTGCTGCGAGACGCTAACACTCTGCTGGCTCACCTGAGACAGATCCGGGCCATCCCCACTCTCAAGGCTTATGAGCGAATACTGGCTGACCTCAACACTCTGTGAGACATCAACGCTCTGGCTTACTTCAACGCTTTGCGTCGCTGTTGCAGAAACCGAAACCGTCTGGCCGCCAATGGCAATCGTGATGACGTTGCAAACGGAGTCCCCATCGGCATCGGTCACTTGATAGGTCAGCGGCAGATTAACCAGGCCACAACTTCCGGCAGACTGGGTAATCTCGCCATACTGGGTGTAGGCATAAGCGCCAGTCTCATGATTCACCTCAAAAGTGAACACGGTCTGGCCTGAGTCCAGCTTGCCCACCAGATGATCGCCAACCGTCGAAACATGAATCAACTGCCCTTCCGAATAGAGGCCAGTTAAAGGCGCCGTCAAACTGAATTCGCCCTTACCATCGGCCCCATAGCAGAAGTCGACATGACCGGTTGCCGTCAGTAACGACGTCAAATGATTTCCGTCATCCACAACCGACTGGTTGACGACAACAACAACCCCATTCACCGTCGGCCCGTCATCGGCAACGGCAACCGTCAGCGTGGAGCGGACGGAATCCCCATCCGCATCAGTGACCCGCACATTGAAGCCAAGCGTCGTCACATCATTGGGATTCTGGTGGTCAGCATGATCAAGGCTGGCGTACTGCTTATAGGTGTAAGCCCCCGTCACCGCGTTAACAACCAGCGTGAAGACCAGCGTTCCGTCGGCCAGCGTTCCCGTCGCGCTGTTGCCGCTTACCGCCACACTTACCGATTGACCATGATGGCGCAAACCGGACGGACCGCTGAGCAGATCAATACTGCCCGCGCCATCCTGACCGAAGCTGAACGGCACCGTGCCGCTGGCCACCAGCGGTGAGCCGACCGTAGCTGTCGCCCATATGCCGTCTTGTTGATCCCCCACCATATCCCGCGCACAACTTTCATCAACGCAGGTGCTGGTGGAAGAAACGCTCGGCCCGTCATCGCGCACCACGACCGTCAGCTGGCCGTTGGCCGGATCGCCGTCGGCGTCTGTCACCGCGAAGCCGAAGCCGAGATTGAGGGCGTCGTCCGGATTGCCCACATTGGGGTGATCCAGCGGCGCTTTCTGGCTGAAGCTGTAGGCCCCCGTCGCCGGGTTGACCGTCAGCGTGAACACCACCGTGCCATCGGCCAGTTTGCCAACCGCACCGCTCGCGCTCACCGTCACCGTCACCGCCTGACCATGCGAGGTCAGACCGCTCGGGCCGGTGGTGAGGTTCACCGCCCCCGCCCCATCCGGGCCAAAGCTGAACGCCAGCGTGCCACTCACCGTGTCAAACCCGCCGGTCTCGTCCACCGTCACCACATTCTCGCCGCCCTGACCCACGCAGGGCTTGCCGTCGCCGGTGTCAATCGTGATCGTTCCCGTCGCCGGATCGCCGTCAAAGTCGACCGCCTTATAGCCCAGCTGCAGCACCGGCGTCCCGTCCAGCGCCAGATGCTGCGTATAGGCATAATGCCCCGCCGCATCCACCGTGAAGCTGAATACCACCGTGCCGTCTGCCAGCTTGCCAACCGCGCTGCTGCCCGTCTGCGTGACTGTCACCGCCTGACCATTCACTGTCAGACCCGTCGGCACCGCCCCGCTCAGCCCCACCTGACCCGCGCCATCCGCCCCATACGCAAACGGCAACGTCCCGCTCACCGAAGCCGCTCCGGCTTCGCTCGCAAAGGAGACAGTGCCCGCACTCGGCCCGTCATCGCGCACCACGACCGTCAGCTGGCCGTTGGCCGGATCGCCGT
>CAYSDE010000119.1:0-5982 GCA_964429685.1 uncultured Pseudobdellovibrionaceae bacterium | reverse complement strand
GGCCGGGCACCAATATTCCCGTCGCGGCTGAAGAACTGCTCGGCTTGCTGGCAGGCCGCAACGAACCGCCTCATTCGCGGTCACATTCATGATTGGAAACAGTTTACTCCCCCTGATGCGCGAATTCTGGCGGCCCCGCTTTCGGGGACGGGTTATCGGCGCCGCTTTCTTTCTGCTGCTGGCCAAGGTCTTCAATGTCTCGGCTCCGCTGTTTTACAAGCATGCCGTCGATGCGCTAACGCCAAACGCCAACAGTCTCGCGCTGGTGCTGCCGCTGGGGTTCATTCTGGCATATGGCGCCGCCCGCGTCGGCAATATCATATTCTCCGAACTGCAACTGGCCATCTATTCGACCGCGCTGTACCGCATCATGCGCGAAGTCGCGGTGCGGATCTTCGGGCATCTGCACGGGCTGTCGCTGCGTTTTCATCTTGAGCGCCGCACCGGTGGCCTGAGCCGGGTGATTGAGCGCGGAGTCGGTGCGATTGAACAGGCGCTCGACATGCTGATGTGGATCTTTGTGCCCTCCGGCTTCGAGCTGTTGCTGACGCTGGGCCTGATTGCGGGGCTGTTCGGCTGGGAGATGGCCGCTATCACTGCGGTCAGTATCATTCTCTATGTAATCTTTACCATCAAGGTCAGTACCTGGCGGATGGACATCCGGCGCGAAGCGGTTGAAGAAAACACCAAAGCCAATGCCCACGCGGTTGACAGTCTGCTCAACTACGAAACCGTCAAGTATTTCGGCAATGAAGCGCATGAGCTGGCCCGCTATGACCTGATCCAGTCCCGTTATGAAGCCAATTCGGTCAAGAGCCGCTGGTCGCTCAGCTTCCTTAATTGCGGTCAGTCGGCGATTATTGCTGTCGGTCTGGTGCTGGTTATGGGGCTGTCGGCGCAACGTATCCTGCAGGGGCAGGCCACCATCGGGGATTTTGTGCTGATAAATACCTACCTGCTGCAGCTTTACATGCCGCTCAATTTTCTCGGCACCGCCTACCGCACCCTGACCCAGGCGCTGGTGGACATGGAAAAGATGTTCCTGCTGCTGGAGGAGAACTCGGATGTTAAAGATGTGCCAAACGCACCCGCACTAATCCCCGGCAGCGGAAAGATCGTCTTTGATAATGTCCACTTTGGTTATGACGAGCGGCGCATGATCCTGAAAGGAGTCAGCTTCACCGCTGAACCCGGTCAGCGCATTGCCATTGTCGGGCCATCGGGAGCGGGCAAAAGCACCATCGCCCGACTGCTCTTCCGTTTTTATGATGTAACGGGTGGAACCATTACCATCGACGGTCAAGCCATCAGCGCCGTCACCCAAAGCAGTCTGCGCGCCGCCATCGGCATTGTGCCGCAGGACACTGTGCTGTTCAACGAAAGCATCGCTTACAATATCGGCTATGGCCGCCCCGATGCCTCGGTGGAAGAGATTCAGGAAGCCGCCAAGCTGGCCCGCATTCATGATTTCTGCAGCCGTCTGCCCGATGGCTATGACACGGTGGTGGGGGAGCGCGGCCTTAAACTGTCGGGCGGCGAGAAACAGCGGGTCGCAATTGCCCGCACCATCCTCAAGCGTCCGCGTCTGCTGATTTTTGACGAAGCAACCTCGGCGCTGGACACCCGCACCGAGAAAGAAATTCAGGCCAGTCTGGACGCCGTCAGTCAGGGTCATACCACACTGGTCATCGCCCACCGGCTGTCAACCATCGCCGATGCCGACCTGATTCTGGTTCTCGAAGATGGCCGGATTGTTGAGCAGGGTCAGCATGATACCCTGCTGGCTGCAGACGGACTCTACGCCCGGATGTGGCGCCGCCAGCTCGAAGCTGACGCGGAGGAAAAAAATACGACAGAAAGCCTCACCGGTTTCTCTTGATTTGCAATCCGGTTGTGCCATCAAGAAGGCAAGGAGAACTGTCATGACTGCAACCGCCCGTCCCGTTTCGATTACCGAAACCGTCCCCAGCCAACACGCCCTGATCTATTTGATGGTCATGCTGTCAGCGGCTGACGGGGACATGAATGACTCTGAGATGGCCATGATTGGCGACATGGTACGCCATCTGCCGGTATTCCGGGGTTTTGCCATTGACCAGCTGCCGGAAGTCGCCCGCAGCAGCACCGCCCACTTCTCTACCCCGGACGGTTTGCATCACGTTTTGCGCCTGATCCGGCACTCTCTGCCCGAGCGGCTTTATGAAACAGCCTATGCGATTGCCTGCGACATGGCCGCCGCCGATGGCGGGATTTCACCGGAAGAAATGCGGGTTCTTGAATTGCTGCGCCATGAACTGAATATTGATCGTCTGCATGCGGCGGCGATTGAGCGCGGGGCACGGGCGCGCTATCTGGTCGCCTGATTGGCCTCAGTGGGTCTTGGCCCAAGCCAGTATCATGGTCATATACATTTCCCGCGCCTTTTCGCGGCTGATGTCGGTGCCTTCCCGCGCTGCATCCAGCATCTCGTCGGTCGGGTCAATCGGAGCCGTCGTGTAGCAGGGGTTTT
This sequence comes from uncultured Pseudobdellovibrionaceae bacterium, assembly GCA_964429685.1. Taxonomy (GTDB): domain Bacteria; phylum Pseudomonadota; class Alphaproteobacteria; order UBA2400; family UBA2400; genus CAYSDE01. The sequence continues at coordinate 3,473 of CAYSDE010000119.1, read as the reverse complement.
TGATCTCTGAAACAACACGCAGGGCATCGGCGAGTTTATCACTGTAAGGATTGCTCTTGATTACCATTTTGGCCTCCGCTTTGTCTTTATCTTTAGGATGCTGTTCGCTCATATCCTCCGTATCGCAAAGGTCAGGCCAAAGTCTTGTCTATGAAAATATTGTTATATAACATATTGTTAGATGATCTCATTTTCTCCCCCACCGGCTCCATTCGCAAAATGCGACGCAAATCTCTCTGCACATTGCGGTAAAGGCGCAAACGGGACTGAGGCAATACATTTCAAACAAGCACTCTTTCTCCCATCGCTGCCGAACCAAAGTATTTTAACGATTTCATCCCCCATTTCCCGGTCAAATCAAGCATTGGCAGAACCCCCAAATCAGGTCTAGCCTGTCTCCCATGACTTGGACGTTACTGCATCACCCCTCCTCTCCCGGCTCGCGCAAAGTGCGCGTGGCCTTGCTGGAGTTGGGGATTGAGTATCAGGTGGAGCTGGAGAGTTACTGGCTGCGCCGCCCTGAATTCTCCAACCTCAATGTCGCCTGTGAAGTGCCGGTGCTGCTGCCCGACAATGCCGATCCGGTCATTGGTGATCTGGCCATCTGCGAGTTTCTGGACGAGGTCAAGCCTGACCGCACCTTGCTGGGCCCGTCGCTGGAGCAGCGCTCGGAGACGCGGCGGCTGCTGCAATGGTTCGACCAGAAATTCTCCCGCGAAGTCACCGAAAACATCGCCGGAGAAAAGCTCATCAAGCGCCTGATGCGCTCGGGCGACACCTACGCTCCCGCCATTCGCGCCGGTATCGCCAACATCCATTATCACCTTGATTATATCGGCTTCCTCTGTGAGCGCCGCAACTGGCTGGGTGGGCAGGATTTCTCGCTGGCCGACATCGCCGCCGCCGCCCATATCTCGCTGATCGATTATCTCGGTGATGTGCCGTGGAACGACCACGAGGACGCCCGCACCTGGTATATGCGCGTCAAATCCCGCCCCAGCTTCCGCCCCCTGCTGGCCGAAACCATGGCCGGCGTCAGCCCGTCCGAGCATTACGCGCTGCTGGATTTCTGACTACGCTGGCGGCTTGATCTCAGCTTTGGCCTTGTCTTGCCTGCTACATAAAAGGGCGCTTGACGAAGAGAACAAAACGTGAATATAGTGCTTTCACTGAGTCCCCCCGTTGCAGCCTGCAACTGTCCATGCCAAGAAGGAGTCCGCCATGTCGGCCAACAGCAAACTTCACCTCGTTGAGAGAGAAAACAAGGATCCCATGGACAAGCAGAAAGCTCTGGAAGCCGCCCTCAGCCAGATTGAGCGCGCCTTTGGTAAAGGCTCGGTGATGAAGCTGGGCGCCAATCAGCAGGTTGAGACGGAAGTCATCTCCACCGGTTCACTCGGCCTTGATATTGCGCTGGGCATTGGCGGTCTGCCGCGTGGCCGCATTGTCGAGGTTTACGGGCCGGAGAGTTCGGGCAAAACCACCCTCGCTTTGCAGGTCATTGCCGAAGCCCAGAAGGCGGGCGGCACCTGCGCTTTTGTCGATGCCGAACATGCCCTTGATCCTGCCTATGCCAAAAAGCTCGGCGTCAATATTCAGGACCTGCTGATCTCGCAGCCCGATGCTGGCGAACAGGCCCTTGAAATCGCCGATACGCTGGTGCGCTCCGGTGCGATTGACGTGCTGGTGGTTGACTCGGTGGCCGCGCTCGTTCCCAAAGCCGAACTGGAAGGCGAAATGGGGGACAGCCATATGGGTCTGCACGCCCGCCTGATGAGTCAGGCGCTGCGCAAGCTCACCTCGTCCATTTCCCGCTCCGGGACGCTGGTTATTTTCATCAACCAGATCCGCATGAAAATCGGGGTCATGTTCGGCAATCCCGAAACCACCACCGGCGGCAATGCCCTCAAATTCTACGCCTCAGTGCGCCTCGACATCCGCCGTATCGGCGCCATCAAGGACAAGGAAACCGTCACCGGCAACCAGACCAAAGTCAAAGTGGTCAAGAACAAGCTGGCCCCGCCCTTCCGCGTGGTTGAGTTTGACATCATGTATGGCGAGGGAATTTCCAAAACCGGCGAGTTGATTGATCTCGGCATTGCCGCCAATGTGGTTGAAAAATCCGGCGCGTGGTTCTCCTATGCGGGCCAGCGCATCGGTCAGGGCCGCGAGAACTCCAAGCAGTTCCTGCGCGACAATCCCAAGATTGCCGCCGAGATTGAAGGCAAGATCCGCGCCAATGCCGGTCTGGTCGCCGGCGCCATGATGGCTGGCCCGGAAAGCGCCGAAGAAGCTGAAGAGGCCGAAGCCTGATCCGATAGCCCCACCGTAATCAACTCTGTATTAGCCCTTCTCCTTCCCCCGCTTGCGGGGGAAGGTCGGGGCTTTTCCCAACATCCCTCCCCCACCCTGACCCTGCCCCGCAAAGGCGGGTAAGGGGATTATTGGTCTGCGTTGGCATAACAGTAGTGGAGTGGACACAGAGTTGATTGTTTCAAAATGCTATAAACCGCCTTATTCTGCAAATTCTCTGGCGCTGGCCGCATGGTCTGTTAGGATATATTAAGATTTAGTCCCTTAGAGTAAGGCAGAGGGTGCCGCCACCATGGATTCATCGAACTACAACAGGCCAACCGATAACCCGGCGTTGCGCACGCCCAGCGCGGAATATGCGCTCTATGACTATGCCGAGCGGCTGGAGAAACACCGGCGGGGCCGGGTGGCCATTCATATCCACCTGTCCAAATTGCAGGCCCATAACCGCCGCGAACACCATATCCGCATTGCCACTAACACCTTCGAGAGTCTGGTCAAATATTTTGATGGTCAGCTTTTTGTCCTGAAAAACAATGACATCATCTTCGTTGCCCGCGACGTGCCGGTTGAAAAAATTGATGATGCGGTGCTGCGGCTGCGCTATCTTTTCTCGGAAGACCCTCTTGCCCAGTATGCCGACGAAAAGGGCGGCGATGTCGGCTTCTGTACCTGGTATCTGCTGGAGCGGGACTACGCCAAATTTCTCGCTCTTGCTCGCCATTTCTATGAACGCTCCATGGTCGTTCATGCCGAAACCCGGCTAAAGGAATCCGCTACCGGCATTCCGGTCATGGATCGCAAGCCGATGTCTCCGGCCCAACTCGGCAAGCTGGAAGAAGCCCTGCAACATACCGATCTGGCTAATCTTATCCGCAACCAGCCGGTTTGCGCCTATTCCCACGGCATTCCGCCGAAGACGATTTTCCACGAACTCTATGTCTCGATTGCCGAACTGGAAGAAGCGCTGATCCCCGGCATCCAGATCAGCAGCAACCGCTGGCTGTTCCAGTATCTGACCCTGACCCTTGACCGCCGGATGCTGGCCCATCTGGAACGCGAGAACCAGAATCTGGAACGCGCCTTCTCGGTCAACCTCAATATTGCAACCGTCCTGTCGCCGGAGTTTCACCGCTTCGATCAGAACATCTCATCCAATC
>CAYSDE010000118.1:0-5983 GCA_964429685.1 uncultured Pseudobdellovibrionaceae bacterium | reverse complement strand
TGACACGCGAATTCAGTTCATAGGCGCGCTGGGCGGTGATGAGGCTGGTGATTTCGGACACCACGTTGACGTTGGATTGTTCGATAGAGCCCTGCTGGATGGTGCCGAAGGCATCGCCCCCGGCATTGCCGGTGACCGGAGAACCTGAAGCCGGGGTTTCGCGATACAGATTATTGCCGACACTTTCCAGCCCGGCATCATTGGGGAACTGGGCCAGTTCAATCTGTCCCACCACCTGCGGGTCAGTCTGTCCGTCAATTTTGGCCTGTACCTGACCGGTCTGGTCAACCGTGATGTCGGTGGTGTTCTGCGGAATGGTCAGGCCGGGCAGCAGCGGGTTGCCGTCGGCGGTGACAATCTGGCCGTTGGCATCCAGCTGAAAACTGCCAGCGCGAGTGTAATCGGTGGTACCGTCAGGCATTTGAATCTGGAAATAACCGGCCCCGTTGACGGCCAGATCAAGCTGGTTGCCGGTAATGACGATGCTGCCCTGGGTGTGGATACGATAAACCGAGGCGGTTTTGACGCCCGCGCCAATCTGGATACCGGTTGGCACGATAGTGCCCGCGTCCGAGGCCTGCGAGCCGGGGCGGCGGATGTTCTGATAGAGCAGATCCTGAAACTCGGCCCGCTGCATCTTGAAGCCGCTGGTCGTCATGTTGGCGATGTTGTTGGAGATGACTTCAACATTGGTCTGTTGAGCCAGCATACCCGTTGCGCCGATGCTGAGGCTTCTCATGGGGTTCTCTCCTTAAGCCAGTTTCGAGATTTTGGTGTAGGCGTTGCGCAGACGGTCATGCTCGGTCTACAATATTTTCTGGATGTTCTGGTAATCGCGGTTGATCTCGATCATGTTGGTCATCTCGACGATGCCCTTGACATTTGATCCTTCAAGAAAGCCTTGCCGCACCATGGTTTCCGGATCAGCAATCGCGCTTTCATCCGTCTGGTAAAGGCCGCTGCCGAGTTGCACCATCGCCTGTTCTTTTTCGAACTTCACCACGCCAAGTTTTCCGGCAATGCCGAGATTGGTGGTGACGGTGCCCTCCGGGCTGATACGGATTTCGCCGGAGTTGTTGGGAATGGTGATGGGGTTGCCGCTTTCGTCCAGCACCGGCAGACCACCAGAGGTGACCAGTTGGCGGTCGGCATCAAGGGTTAGGTTGCCATTGCGGGTGTAACGGGTGCCGTCCAGCGTGCCGACCGAAAGATAACCGGCACCCTCCAGCGCCACGTCAAGGGAGTTGCCGGTCTGGGTAAAGGCGCCGGGGGCGAGGTCGCGCATGGTCAATCTGTCTTCGACCATGCTGTAATGTTCGGTGCGGCGCGGTTCGACCAGATACTCGGCAAACAGAGGCGTTTCCGATTTGAAACCGGTGGTATTCAAATTGGCGACATTGTTCGCCACAATGGCCATCTGCCGCTGCAGCGTCGCCGCTTTTGACAGGGCAATCAGAGAGGTATTCTCCATCGCACATACTCCAACCTGATGGGGCGGTCGGTTTGTTGGTGACCTGCCCTCACAGGAGGTAATGCATGTGCCGTGCCAACGGCTAACATGTTGACTTGCATGGAGATAATTCTTGGTTCAGGTGGAGTGAGCCGGTTTAACAAGGCCATTATTGCCCAGCGCTGATAGTTACGGTTTCGGGGGCTTGGCGGGCGGGTCTTCATCAATCAGGATGCGCTGGGCGGCGCCGTCAAGGTCGTCAAACTGGTTGTTCCGGATGCTCCAGATGAAGAAAGCCAGCCAGAACACGCCAATCACCAGCGCCAGCGGAATCAGGTAGAGCAGAACGTCCATGCTCACACCCTCCGTTTGAGGCGGAAGGCGTTGCCGATGACCATGAGCGAGGAGGCCGACATCGCCAGCGCAGCATAAAGCGGGGTGATGAATCCGGCCATCGCAATCGGGACGGCAATCACGTTATAGACAATGGCGATGATGAAATTCTGCCGCACCAGATGCTGGGTAAAGCGGGCGATTTCAACCGCTTTGGCCACTGGCTCCAGCCGGTCGCCCATGAACACAATATCCGCAGCATTCTGAGCCATATCAATGGCGGTAGCGGGAGACAGTGATACATCGGCTCCGGCCAGCGTGGGGGCATCGTTGAGGCCGTCGCCAACCATGCCGATCTTGCGGCCTTCGCTGCGAAGTTTCTCCAGATAGGCAAACTTTTCGCCGGGTTTCATCTCGCCAACCGCTTCGTCGAGGCCTAGCTGAGTGGCCACATTCGCCACCATCGCTTTGCGGTCGCCCGACAGCATGACCAGCCGCAGGCCCAGCGCTTTCAACTGGGCTATGGTCGCGGCGGTATCTTCGCGCAGTGGATCAGTGAAGGTGAAAAGCTGCGGGGCTTCGCCCTCGACCGCCAGCCATAATTCCAGACGAGGGGCGGCATCGGCGCTGGCCGGAATACTGCACCAGTGGCGGTTGCCCAGACGGACCCGCTTGCTGTCTTTCATCGCCTCCAGACCTTCGCCGGGATGTTCGGTCACTGTCAGACCAAGCAGCGGCCCTTTATAGGCTGAGGCAATGGCGCGGGAGAGGGGATGGTGGCTTTGGCTGGCGAGGCTGGCGGCCAGTTGAAGTTTTTCGGGGGCGATGTGGGTGCTGTCGGCAAGCTCCGGTCTGCCCACGGTCAGCGTCCCGGTTTTATCGAGCAGCAAAGTATCAATGCCGGCCAGCCGCTCGAAAGCATCACCGGTTTTGACCAGAATGCCGCGTTTCATCAGCAGGCTGGTGGCCAGCACCTGCACCACCGGCACCGCCAGACCAATTGCACAGGGGCAGGTGATGATAAGAACGGCGACCGCAATCATCAGCGCAGGCTGCCAGCCAATCGCGCTGAAACTGATCCAGCCGATAAAGGTCAGCAGCGCCAGCAGATGTACTACCGGCGTATAAAGACGCGCCGCCCGATCCGCCAGACGGACATAGCTGGCCTGCCCCTGTTCGGCCTTTTCCATCAGCCGCACAATGTCGGCCAGCAGCGAGTTCTCGGCGGCCCGCGCCACTTTCAGACGCAGCGGCGCATCCAGATTGAGCATCCCGGAACTGGCGACTTCGCCGGGGCCAATCGGCTGTGGCAGGCTTTCGCCGGTAATCAGGCTGGTATCAAGGCTGGATTTTCCGTCAAGCACGACCGAGTCCGCAGGAACCCGCTCGCCCATCGCCACCCGAACGATCATGCCTTCGCGCAGGTCGCGGATCAGAAGACTTTTACTGGTACCGTCCTCGTTCAGCACGGTTGCCGTGCCAGCCATCATCGACAGCAGATCACTCGCTGCCGAGCGGGCATGCTGGCGGGCGCGGGTATCAAGATAGCGGCCAATCAGCAGGAAAAACATCAGCATGACCACCGAGTCAAAATAGGCATGCTCCTGTTTGGTCAGGGTCTGGAAAATACTCATCAGGGTTGTGATGACAATGCCGACTGAAATCGGCACATCCATATTGGTATGACCTTTACGCAGCACGGCCAGCGCCGAGCGGAAGAAAGGCAAACCGCTGAACAGCACGGTCGGAATGGCGATGATGCCGGAAATCCAGTGGAAGAGTTCGCGGGTAATCAGCCCCATTTCAGCGGTGGTGGTTGTCCACAGTGCAAAAGACAGCAGCATGATGTTGCCGCTGGCAAATCCGGCGACGGCCATCGCCAGCAGCAGTGATTTTTCTTCGCTCCGGGCATCGCCCTTGATCCGTCCGGCATCAAAAGGGCGCACCTTGTAGCCAAGCCCTTCAACCGTATTGGCGAAGTCTTCAGCCCGCTCCGCAGCACCATCCCAACGGAGGGTAAGACGCTGGGTTGAAAAATTGACCCGCGCTTCCCGGATGTCCGGCTCCCGGTTCATCGCCGATTCAATTTTCTGGATGCAACTAGCGCAGCCGATTCCCTCAACCGCCAGAGTCAGATGGCAAAGACCATCCTCAGCGCGTTCAGTGAAGGCCCGTAGTTCCGGCCTAGGGAGCTGTGTAGGCAGAGCTGACACGATAGAGAACACCCTGATAGTGCGGGTCGTATTTGCGCAGAATGCGCTCAACTACGCCGCTGGTTTGCAGCTGCTGCAAGGCTGTATCAATAAACAGCTTAAGACGGACTTCGCTGCCATTAACTGCAATGGTGTTGGCCATGGTACGCAGCGGCGAAATTCCCGCCAGTTTGAGCTGGCCGGGGTTACCCAGCATAAAAGCGTTGGCGCTGACAGCATCCGTAAAAGTAATGTCGGCTTTGCGGGTGGCGACGTTCATGAGAAGAATGCTGTTGTTGCCTGCCGTCTGTGGCACACTGAACGGTGTAGCACCGGGAAAATCGGTGGTCTGTATCTCACTCGACATTTCGCCGTCCATGACAGCAGCCTTGACTGTGGCCTGACTGGCTGCTGCCGGGTCGTGGTCGAAGCGTGCATCATCGGTCCGCACATAGGCGTTTATGGGGATATAGAAAACCGGGTCGCTGAACAGCAGGAACTTACCGCGCAGGGCGCTTGTCCAGACGCCAGCACAGATGGCATCGACTTTATTTGTCTGCAAATCCGTAACAAGATCGGTATAAGCGATTTCGCGTGTCCACTCCACCTTGACGCCCGTGATCTGCTCAAAAGACTGCATCAGGTCGAAGAAGATACCTCCACGCGTTATGCCATCATCGGCAATGGTGTAGAGTGGGGGCCAGTTCCACCAGCCGCAGCGCAGGGTATTGGTACGAATGACACGTTCAAAAACAGACTCCGGGGGGGTATCAGCAGCACGGACAGGAGAGGTGGGAAGCAGCAGGAGGGCAGCAGCCAGAAAAAGCGCGGCGATTACTCTCATAACGGATCCTTTCCGACGATCAGTTCCTGAAGGATTTGATAAGGCTGGTTCTGCCATGTTGCGCTGATCCTTACATTCCATTTGCCCGGCTGGGGAAAGGTGACAGGGCTGATATAGATGCCGGGGGCGGATTCTTCCAGTGGGAGGCTGAAATCTTCGCCGTCATGCACCGGGCGGATGATCTGGGCGGTGACGGTGGCACCCTGCAGCTTCTGGCCGTCCTGACCGGTTAGCTGGAAGCTGAGTTGCTGACCGTCATAATCAACCTGACTTTGCCAGCCCCGCGCCTTCTGGGCTTCGGCCTCGGCAATGTACTGGTTATAGGCCAGTCCGCGCTCATAGGCCTGCTCAACCACCACGCCTGACCTAGTGCTGACCGCCAGATAGACCAGCGTTCCATCAATCACAAACAGCAGCAGAAAGGCCCAGACAAAAGTCCACGGAATCCACCAGTCGCGGTTATGAGGAGGCTTGGCAGGAGGGGAGGCGGTCATACTCATGGTCTACTCCATTCCGCCGCTGATGAAAACGCTGTTATGGCTGGTGGCTTCGCCGCCATCCAGCGGGGTGAGGGTGAAGGTCATCGGCAGATGGGCTTGCGGTGGTTTGGGGGCGTGGACGAAGAGGCGGAAATTGCCGACAGTGTCTGGCGCTACGGTCAGAGTCTCGGCAGAGGTGTCGCCAGCGCCGGACATGGTAACTTCGGCCCCCTCAACACCCTCAATGCTCAGGCGGAAGCTGCGGAGATCGTGGGTTTTGTTGAGGATGTGCAGGGTATAGCCGTTGCGGATGTCGCCATCCGAGAGCTGGACAAAAAGCGGGTTGCGGTCGCGGATGACATTCAGCTCCAGCGTCGTGCGGTTGACGAGTGCGAACAGCAGCGTTGAAGTGACCACGAGCAGAATAGCACTGTACCACAAGGTGCGCGGGCGGAGCAGATGCGGGCGCTTGCCGGGGCGGGGGACGCAGGGCGTGGGCGTCAGGCTCGTTGCCGCAGCGGCGGCCAGTTCCTTCAGGTTGCGCTCGGTATCATAACGGATCAGGCCCTTGGGCAGGCCGATTTTCTCCATCACCCCGTCGCAGGCATCAATGCAGAGGCCACAGGCAATGCACTGGATCTGCAGCCCATCGCGGATGTCGATACCGGTCGGGCAGACCTGTACG
>CAYSDE010000117.1:0-6129 GCA_964429685.1 uncultured Pseudobdellovibrionaceae bacterium | reverse complement strand
TGTTTGCCATGCCGCAGGATATGAACCACACAGGAGATCACCAGACCCGCCGCCAGCAAAGCCAGCACGCCTTCCGCTTCAGGCGAAATGCCCCCTGCCCGCACCAAAGCCATACCCAAACCTACCGAAAGCGCAACGGCGGTTCCGATGGCGGCCAGCGCCACCTTGATGAGTTGAACCCGTCCGGTCTGGTAGAGATATGTCAGCGCAATCGCCGCAATCAGAAACGCCTCAACCCCTTCACGGAAGGTAACCATAAAAATCGAGAACATTGAGAATCTCCTTATCAGGTCCGTTATATTTATATAGTATTATTTTTGTCCTGAATAGACATAAAAGCTGAGCGCGGGCGCATCAGTAGTGCGGGAGTACAAAATTCGGAGATCCCCGGTCGGCTTTCGCCGACCTGACCCGAAACGCACAGGCTCTTGCCAAAGAGTAGAGCAGGATGTCAGACGCGCTATGCCGAGGCTTTGGGTTCGCTCTTGGCTTTGCTGTCGCCATGCACCAGCACCGGATCGCCTTTGCCGTTGACGACGTCGCCATTGATGACGACTTTTTCAACGGTTGCCATACCGGGCAGATCGTACATGGAGTTAAGCAGGATGTTTTCCATGATCGAGCGCAGGCCACGGGCGCCGGTCTTGCGTTCAATGGCCTTGGTAGCGATGGCGGCAAGCGCATCTTCACTGACTTCAAGCTTGATGTTTTCCATCTCGAAGAGGCGCTGATACTGTTTAATCAGGGCGTTCTTGGGCTGGGTCAGAATGTTGATGAGGGCAGCTTCATCCAGATCTTCCAGCGTAGCGATCACCGGCAGACGTCCGACAAATTCAGGAATCAGGCCGAATTTCAGCAAATCCTCGGTTTCCAGCTGACGCAGCAACTCACCCTGGCGGCGTTCTTCAGGATTACGCACATCAGCGCCGAAGCCGATCGCCGTGCCCTTGCTGCGCTGGGCAATGATCTTTTCGATTCCGGCGAAAGCGCCGCCACAGATGAAAAGGATATTGGTGGTATCGACCTGCAGGAATTCCTGCTGCGGATGCTTGCGCCCGCCCTGCGGAGGTACCGAAGCCACCGTGCCTTCCATGATCTTGAGCAGGGCTTGCTGTACGCCCTCGCCCGACACGTCGCGGGTGATGGAGGGGTTATCCGACTTGCGGCTGATTTTGTCGATCTCGTCGATATAAACAATACCGCGCTGCGCCCGCTCGACATTGTAGTCGGCATTCTGCAACAGCTTGAGGATGATGTTTTCCACGTCCTCACCCACATAACCGGCTTCGGTCAGGGTGGTGGCGTCGGCAACGGTAAACGGCACATCCAGAATGCGGGCCAGCGTCTGCGCCAGCAGCGTCTTGCCCGAACCGGTGGGGCCGATCAGCATGATGTTGGACTTGGCGATTTCAATATCATCGCCCTTCTGGCTGTTGTTCAGGCGCTTGTAGTGATTGTGGACAGCGACCGACAGCACTCGCTTGGCCCGCTCCTGCCCGATCACATAATCGTCCAGAACCGTCTTGATGTCCTTCGGCGTCGGCACGCCTTCGCGGCTCTTGACCAGCGAAGTCTTGTTCTCCTCGCGGATGATGTCCATGCACAGCTCGACGCATTCATCGCAGATGAAAACGGTGGGACCCGCAATCAGCTTGCGCACTTCATGCTGGCTCTTGCCGCAGAAGGAGCAATACAGGGTATTCTTGGTTTCGCCGCCGGTCGCCTTGGACATGTCTTCCCTCATGAATTTCTGCTGCTTTGTGCCACAGCTGCTCGCAACATTAAAGCCCTTCCTGCAAAGTGCAAGCCGAACAGTCATTGCGCACGATTTAACATGGAACCAAAAGTCTTAACTGTTGGTAAACAGCCTGATCCGCCGGACTCTGGACAGCTATACCTAGAAAGCCGGACCGGCCCGCCTGTGTTTGGTTGGGTGCGGCTTCTGAGGTGGTTCTTTCTCGACTTTCTGGGGAAAAGCACGATCTGCCGCTTCAAGATAAAGCCGGGAAGCGACACTGACCGGGTCGGTTGTGCTGGCATGATCATGTCGGCCATCTTGGTGCCAGCCAGACTGAGCCGCCCTGAGCAATGGTGCGATCTGAGATGGATCGATATTCATATTGAGTCCGACCAGCGAAGCCAGCCGTTCTTCAACCCCTGAACGCGACGACTCCGGTATGGCTTGTAAAACTTCGGCCGGTGACTGCTTGGCATCAATCAAGGACTGACGTAACTCTGTCAATGAAGCTCCAGATTCACTCCCCAACGCTTCAGCCTCCTTCTTGAGCGCAAAAACCAGATGCCCACGTAACTGCTGGGGATCTGTTTTCAGCAAGGCATCCACATGTCGACGCGAAATTTCCTGAGCAATCTCCCGATAGGTTGACTCAACCTGCGGATAACTTATTTGCCCTCCCAACGCTTCGACCAATGCAGTTGCGTGCTGATTTGAACCATCCCGCAAGCCCACATGCACTGCTCCCAGCGCACGGGCGTCGGCTACCAGTCTGGCCTCTTGAGGAAATTGTACCGATGCAGAACGGTCCGCCCCATGTTCATGATGCAGCAGCATGTCGGGCTTCGCTTGCTCCGATACTGACGAAACCGGACTCTGGTTACAATGCTCAAGTTCATGCGCTGACAGAACGCCAGGATCTTTTTTATCCCCCATCGGCCCCAATTCAGGTCGAGCCGATGGCGGAAGGTGAGCAAGGAGATGAAAATGCTGCCTTAATGTTAACGATTGTTCCGGCACAACAAGAACGCAAACAGGACTTCCTCCACTCTGTGGAGCCGCGCTTGCCTTATCATTAAGAAGGGCAAACAAAACATCAGGATTATGAAAAGCCTTAATCGTCTCGGGATCACTGCTTACACCAGCAGCCATATCTGCCAGCGCCTTTTCCAGTTTAGGAAGGTCCGGGTGATTGGGAACATCAAGAACATGGCTATGCGGCAAAGGTCCATCATAATAATTTGCCAGATCGGCCTTGGTCACCACGACAACCGGCCCGCCAGTTTCGCCCACCTGATTATAATCAACACCAAGTGTTGCTGCACGCGCATTTGCAGTTAATAAAATATTGTTGTGCTGTTCGTGCTGCTCGTTTGGGTCAGGCATAGAGTTAAGTGTGACTCAATCCAGCAAATAAAGGCTTAACTTCGGTTGCAGACGATTAGAGAAGAGGGGCCGGATTGCGCCAGCCCCTCTTAAGAAAAATCCTTTTATATCCAGAGCGATAGGCCGATCAGGCCTTTTTCTTGTCGCTTTCCGGGGTTTCGGGACGGCGGACGGAAACTTCGTCAACCAGACCCCATGCCTTGGATTCTTCAGCAGACATGAAGTTGTCACGCTCAAGGGCGGCTTCGATCACTTCCATCTTCTGGCCGGTATGCTCATGATAGATTTCATAGAGGCGGCGACGCAGCTTGAGTATCTCGCGGGCCTGAATTTCGATGTCGGTGGCCTGCCCACGGGCCCCGCCCAGCGGTTGGTGAACCATGACACGGGCATTGGGCAGAGCAACGCGCTTGCCGGGAGCGCCCGCGCAAAGCAGCAGTGACCCCATCGATGCCGCCTGTCCCATGCACACCGTGGAAACCGGCGACTTGATGTACTGCATGGTATCATAAATCGCCAGACCGGCAGTCACAACGCCACCGGGCGAATTGATGTAGAAGGAAATATCCTTGTTCGGATTTTCCGACTCAAGGAAGAGCAGCTGGGCGCAGATAACACTGGCCGAGAAGTCGTTAACCTCACCAACCAGAAAAACGATGCGCTCCTTGAGGAGGCGGGAATAGATGTCCCACGAGCGCTCGCCACGGGCTGTCTGCTCGACAACCACCGGCACCAGATTGTTCATATGTGTTACGAGATTTTCGGGTGTGTCCGTGTTCCAGCTCATTTCCTCATCCTTTCTTCGGGAGGGTTCTCCGCAGAGAACCCTGTCCCTAGTGGCTTAGCCGTAAAATGGTTTACGCTTTCTTACCAGCGGCCTTTTTCTTCGGCTTTTCTTCAGCGACAACTTCCTCTTCGTCCTCGCCGTCCATATCGGTCTTGAGATCGGCCAGAGTGCCCGGCTTCTCGGTGATGTTGACCAACTCGAACATGAAATCGACGACCTTGTCCTCGAAGAGCGGGGCGCGCAGGCTGTTGGTGGCGTCCTCATTCTTCATATAGAACTCGATGACCTGACGTTCCTGACCCGGAAACTCGCGGGCGCGCTGGAAGACGGCGTTGCGCAGTTCTTCCTGCGTCACGTCGATTTTCTGCTTGCGTCCGATTTCGGCCAGCAACAGGCCGAGGCGAACCCGGCGCTCGGCGATGTCACGGTATTCGGCCTTGATTTCGTCTTCCGTGGTGCCCTTCTCTTCAGGATCGGCACCCTGCTGTTCGCGCTGCTTCCAGATGGCGTCGAACTCGAAATCGACCATGCCTTGCGGCACTTCAAAGCTGTGAGCATCGGCCAGCTTGTCGAGCAGACTGCGCTTGGCCCGCAGACGGGCGGCCTGCTTGTACTGCTCGGCCAGATTTTCCTTGATCTTGCTCTTGAGGTCAGCGAGGCTTTCAAGCCCGTAGCTCTTGGCAAACTCATCATTGATCTCGACCTCGCCCGGCTCATGCAGCTCCTGCACGGTCACCTTGAACTCGGCCACTTTGCCGGAGAGTTCGGCGGCGTGATAGCCTTCCGGGAAAGTCACGGTAACGACTTTGCTGTCCCCGGCTTTGGCGCCGACCAGTTGGTCTTCAAAGGTATCAATGAAGGAGTGGCTGCCCAACTCGATCATATGGCCTTCGGCCTTCATGCCCGGACGCGGGGTGCCATCAACGGTGCCATCAAAATCAATCTTGAGGGTATCTCCGACTTTGGCAGCGCGCTTGGCTTCTACCTTCTTGAGCGGACGGCGCATCTTGGCGAGGTTCTGCACCGCTTCTTCAATCTCGCTGTCAGCAACCGGCACCACCAGACGCTCAACCGAAATGGTCTTGAAATCACAGGGAGTGACATCGGGCAGAACTTCAAAGCTGATCGAATAGCTGAGGTCCTTACCTTCGCCAAATTCGGTAACTTCGACCTTGGGCTGCATGGCCGGACGCAAGCCGCGCTCGCTCATCAGGTCGCGGGAGCTGCGGCCAATGCTGTCTTCCAGCACTTCGCCGTAAACGCTCTGGCCATAACGCTGCTTGAGCATGGCAGCAGGCGCTTTGCCAGGACGGAAACCGGGCAGACGCACGGTGCGCCCCACCTCGGCCAGCCGGTTCTCAACCTGCTTGCTGATTTCGGCAGCGGGGATGGTGACGGCATATTCGCGCTTCAGACCTTCGACTTTTTTCTCTGCAACCTGCATCTTCAGACTCCAAAAAGAACAACATGCACCGTGGTGCGGGCGGAGGGACTTGAACCCCCACGACTTGCATCACTGGAACCTAAATCCAGCGCGTCTACCAGTTCCGCCACGCCCGCAGTAACCCGGGAAATGCGGCTATAGCACAGGAAAAAGCTTTGCGCACAAGATTTTATGCGCCGCCAAACCTTTGAGGGAGAAAGGTTAAAACAGCTCGTGACGCCTAACCGGCCTCAGTCTGGCCTGAGTCAGCAAGGCGCTGTCATCCGGGGTTTGTTCATAAGCGGCAACGGTCAGGACAAAAGCCCGGCGCTGCAACTCGTGAAAACCGGGCGGTACGGGCACAATATCAACCGCCTCATGCAGGATATTGAGCAGGGCGGCGGAATGCAGGTAGGAGGTCGGTTCTTCCACCAGCCCGCCGGAAGGTGTGCTGCTGTAAAGACCCAGCGTGCCATCCGGCAAATCCTTGAGATGCTGCCGCAGTTTTATCCGTGAAAAAGTTGCACAGGGATTGACGCTTCTGACCAGTTTACGCTCCAAAAAACCGAAATCCCGCTCCAGCCCTGTCTCGAAGAGCTGGCGCATCGCCGCAATGCTGACGATGCGCTCTCCCAACTGATTGAAACTTGTCGTCAACCCGACTTTCAGAGACGCCTTATGTGTTTCTGACATGAGGCACCCCTTTCGCCAAGCCGCAAATCAACGCCCCATTGCGCCGAGAAAGGCCAGCAACAGACCAAGGATAACCAGACAGATAATCAACCCAAACGCCAGCAG
>CAYSDE010000116.1:0-6151 GCA_964429685.1 uncultured Pseudobdellovibrionaceae bacterium | reverse complement strand
CAGCCGTCGGTGACCCTCCTTTCTTTTGCGACATCACGATAGCTTTGCAAGCGGTACCGGATGTGGGACAAGATGAGTCATGCGCCATATCTCTACCTTGACCTGCCTTCTGTTGATCGCTCTCTTTTTCGGAAGCGCCTCCGCGCAGGGGCGGGAGTTGCATGTCACCTTGCTGCTGGGAACCGGCAATGATCCGGTCACCTATACCCTCCCCGAAAATCAGGTTCCCGAATTTTGGACGCGCTGGAATTATTTGCAGCGAACAGACAACATGGTGCCACTCGGTCAACCCGGCAGCTATCGGGGCCTCAAGGTGCGCGATAATGAGAACGGCGCTGATCTGACCGTCAGTCTCTTCAACGGCATTGGCGCCAAAGAGGGCAGTCAGCGCGAAAGCCGCCTTGATGCCGGACGACTGCTTGAGCGCTGGGTGCTGGCCAAAGCTCCCCCGCCCATCGGCCCGGTTCTGCTCCGCGCACTGGAGCAGGAAATGGCTAAAGCACCGGGCGGCAGCTCCATTATTGAACCAGCCAAAACCCAGCTTGCCGGAGCACGGATCATGCATAACTGCCGCCAGCGGGCGCATGGCAATCTTCAGCTCCGCGCCAGCTGTCTTGAAGAAAATCTGCAGAAGCAGCTCGGCACCGAGGCTTACATCACCCTGCTGGAAAAAGCAGCGGGTACCCTCGTGGCAACTCCGCCCGAAACCTCGGATTCAAGCTCACCTCCACCTGCTCGTCACTGAGCCTGCCCTTACAGTTGCAAGGGAC
Organism: uncultured Pseudobdellovibrionaceae bacterium; assembly: GCA_964429685.1. Classification (GTDB taxonomy): domain Bacteria; phylum Pseudomonadota; class Alphaproteobacteria; order UBA2400; family UBA2400; genus CAYSDE01. Next base: position 5,381 of record CAYSDE010000116.1, on the reverse strand, counting down.
AGGATGTCGGCAAATTCTGGAGGTCGTATTGGGAGACTACCGCCCGGGCATTCTTCAGCAGACAGGCGAGCGGCTTGATCTGGGCGGCGGACGGGGGCAGGTCGGCTTCCCGCGCACTCTGATAGGCAAAACGCAGAATTGAATCCGTGCCGAGTTTCTCCAGCATCTGCGGCCCGGCAATCCTCTGGCCGGGTTGGGGCGGATACTGGGCCAGATAGGTCGTAATCATCTGACTGACGATGCGCCCAATGGTGCGGGCATAAAGTCGCTTATGAAGGGGCGCTGCCCGATCGCCCATCACCGCAAAGTAATCCGCACAGCGCCTTTTGACCTCGGCCTGCACTTCAACATAGGGGACAGCCATCGCATAGCTGCCGGTACAATCCGCAAAGCTCTGCGGCATGTCCGATGGCGGCTTGACGACTGGTTGTGCCGCAAGAATATAAACCAGTACCGCTCCCCAGAAGAGCAGCGAAATCAGCGTCACCAGACGGAAGAGGCGGAAGACCAGACGCATGGCTCAGGCAATCTTGCGGAATTTAAGACGATGGGGCGTGACCGAGTCGATGCCGAGGCGGCGTTTCTTGTCTTCCTCATAGGCCTCAAAGTTGCCCTCGAACCACTCCACATGGCTGTCATCCTCGAAGGCGAGAATATGGGTGGCGAGGCGGTCGAGGAACCAGCGATCATGCGAGGTGATGACGACGCAGCCGGGGAAATTCGCCAGCGCCTCTTCCAGCGCCCGCAGCGTATCCACATCAAGATCGTTGGTCGGTTCGTCGAGGAACAGCACATTGGCGCCGCTCTTCAGCATCTTGGCAAGGTGGACGCGGTTGCGCTCACCACCGGACAGCATCCCGACTTTCTTCTGCTGATCCCCACCCTTGAAGTTGAAAGCGCCGACATAGGCGCGGCTGGGCATTTCGCGTTTGCCAATCGGCAGGATGTCGAGCCCACCGGAGATTTCCTGCCAGACGGTCTTCTCAGGATCAAGGCTGTCACGGCTTTGATCGACATAGCCCAGCACAGTGGTCGGGCCGAGCCGCACGGTGCCGCCATCAGGCTTTTCCTGCCCGGTCAGCATCTTGAACAGCGTGGTTTTACCGGCACCATTGGGGCCGATAACACCGACAATACCGGCCGGCGGCAGTTTGAAGGACAGATCATCAATCAGCAGACGGTCGCCAAAGCTCTTGCGGAGATTCTCGGTTTCAATGACCAGATCGCCGAGGCGCGGCGGGGTCGGAATGATAATCTGGGCGCTGCCTTCCTGCTGGTTCTCGCTCTGGGCCAGCAGTTCTTCATAAGCCTTGAGACGGGCCTTGCTCTTGGCCTGACGGGCCTTGGGACTGGAGCGTACCCATTCCAGCTCACGCGACAGGGTTTTCTGGCGGGAGGCATCTTCGCGGCCTTCCTGCTCCAGCCGCTTCTGCTTCTGCTCTACCCACGCCGTGTAATTGCCTTCATAGGGAATGCCCTGCCCGCGATCCAGTTCCAGAATCCAGCCGGTGACATTGTCGAGGAAGTAGCGGTCATGGGTCACCATCACCACCGAACCCTTGTATTCGCGCAAATAACGCTCCAGCCACGCCACACTCTCGGCATCAAGATGGTTGGTCGGTTCGTCGAGCAGCAGCAGATCAGGACGCTCCATCAGCAAGCGGCACAGCGCGACGCGACGCCGTTCACCACCGGAAAGATTGGTGACAGCCGAGTCACCGGGCGGACAACGCAACGCGTCCATCGCAATATCCACGGTGCGCTCCAGATCCCACGCATCAGCCGCATCAATCTTGGCCTGCAGTTCCGCCTGCTCGTCCAGCAACACCTGCATGTCATCGGGGTCTTCCACCACGCCCAGCCGTTCGGAAATCTCGTTGAAGCGGTCAACCGTAACCTTGATCTCGCCCAGACCATCCATGACGTTCTGCGCTACCGTCTTGGCCGGATCCAGATGCGGCTCCTGTGCCAGATACCCGACCCGGGCCCCGTCCGCCACCCACGCTTCGCCCGCATAGTCCTTATCGAGGCCCGCCATGATCTTGAGCAGGGTTGACTTACCCGAGCCATTCACGCCCAGCACACCGATTTTGGCGTCGGGATAAAAAGACAACCAGACGTTATCTAATACCTTCTTGCCACCCGGATAAACCTTGCTCAGGCCTTTCATGACATAAATGAACTGGCGGGCCATGACGACACTCCTTAGAAAGAACTTGAAACCGTGGCGGTATGTAGCACAGGGCGGCTGGTCGTTGTCAGTTTTTTGGCTGGGCCACCCGCCCCCAAACGGCCCCACTTTACCCCCAAGCAGCTCTCCCGGTTTGGCAGCAACAGAACCGTTAAATACCCAAACCAAACACATCCGGTTATGTTCTAACGTAAATTATTTACTTAACGGAATTAGCGGCCCCAAGGACAATGAATATAACGCATTGATATATATCATAGCGTACTCAGTAAGTACCTTTTGTGGCCAAATAAAACTAAATATTCTGTTAATCATTTAACCCGACAGTTCCATTCGGTTTTAACATTATGACCGTTTGCATGACATGGCGGACGGTTCTTTGAGGAAGGACACGAGGCCATGCTTAATCTGACTATCCGGAAATCACTGATTCTGCTGGGCGGCCTTGTGCTGGCCTCCAGCGCAACCAACGCGGTTGTTTACCGTGATGTCTCGGCAAAGATCAATGAAGCCATCAGGGAAATAGGAATGGCGGAAAGAGTAGGGGCCGCTGCCATCGAAAACCGGGAAAACATTATTACCATGGTTCTGGTCGCAATGGACAGTATTGTTGACAAGGATGCCGGCATTATCACGCCCGAGCGGGTGGAAGAACTGGATGCCAGCAAGGTCCTGTTTGCAGAAAACATGGCCTTTATGAAACAACACACCACGTCCCCTGAACAGGTGGCGTTGCTCAACAAGTCGTCTGCCCTGGTGGACAATCTTTATGCCGTCATTATGGGAGGATTCAAGACCGCCATTGAGGCCCATGCCAGCACGGAGGCTCTCGGCGAGTTTGACGATACGATTGATGGAATGGGTTCGGAAGCGAAGACGATGCTGAACAGCTTCTCTGCCCTCAAACAACAGGAACTTTCTGACACCCAAACCCGCATGGCGACTGAACTTGCCCGGGGCGACCACAGCATCATGATTGCCAATGGCCTTAGCCTCGCCACCCTGATTCTGGGGTTGTTCCTGCTCGGCCGTTTCATCCTGACTCCGGTCAACGCGCTGGGCCGGGTTATGCAGGCGATGACGCGGGGCGATCTGCATGTTGATGTACCAGCCACCCACCGCAAGGACGAAGTCGGACAAATGGCCAGCAGCACTCTGGTCTTCCAGAAGGGACTGCGCGAGAATGAGACTCTGCGCCGCCAGCAGCAGGAACAGGCCCGCGATGCCGAAGCCCGGCAAAGGGCCATGATGCAGGATCTCGCCAACCAGTTCGAGCGCGAGGTCAAAGCCATCATTTAGTCGCTGGCCCACTCGGCCACTGAAATGCGCTCTTTTGCCGAAGCCCTCAACGGAGCTGCCGAACAGGCTCAGCACCGTGCTGGCGCGGCAGCAGCAGCTTCGGAACAGGCGGCGGCCAATGTTTCAACCGTGGCCTCGGCTACCGAACAGCTGTCTTCTTCGATCAGCGAAATCAACCACCGGGTCTCCGATTCTTCGCGCACCAGCAAAACCGCCGTCCGTGAGGCCGAGCAGACCAACAGCACGGTTGAGGCCCTGTCCGGCGCCGCACAGCGGATCGGTGAAGTCGTCAACCTGATCTCGGCAATTGCCGGACAGACCAACCTCCTCGCCCTCAATGCTACTATTGAAGCGGCCCGGGCGGGCGAAGCAGGTAAAGGCTTTGCGGTCGTTGCCAGCGAAGTCAAAAACCTTGCCAACCAGACCGCCAAAGCGACTGAAGAGATTACGACCCAGATTCAGGCCATCCAGACCAGTGCGCAGGACTCGGTCAAGGCCATCAAGGGTATCGGCGAAACCATTGCCAAGATCGATACCATCTCCTCGGCAATCGCTGCGGCGGTGGAACAGCAGGGATCTGCAACGCAGGAAATTTCCCGTAACGTACAGGAAGCCGCGCAGGGTACACGGGAAGTCACCACCAGCATCGGGGATGTCAACACCGCCGCCAGCGAAACCGGCCATGTCGCCCAGAGGGTTCTGGAAGCTGCTGCCGCTCTTTCCCAGCAGGCGGAAAGTCTGGAGGGAGGCGTCGGTGCTTTCATTGCGCGGATCCGCGCCGCCTGAACCAGATGTCTGCCCTGTGCAACACCGCGACTCTTGAAGATTACAGAGAACCGCATGATGAGGAGGCGTGAATATTCAGCATTGGCTTCATAATGGACTGAAAATCAGGAACCATGATAAACCTTTCTTTGACCATTTCTTTATAGTTGCGAATCTATCTTATGGTGAATAAAAAAACGGGCAGAGTTTCCTCTGCCCGTTTTCTTTTGCAAGCCCCCGCCCTAACCCTCCCCCGCTACACGGGAGAGGGAACAGAGGGGATATTTATCAACCAGCGGCGCTATCCGGGGTCGGAGCTGCGTCCGGGGCCTTGGCCGCCGGAGCGATTTCCAGACCGGTGGCCTGATCGACCATCTTCATCGACAGGCGCACCTTGCCGCGATCATCGAAGCCGAGGCACTTGACCTTGACTTCATCGCCGACCTTGACGATGTCGGTCGTCTTGCCGACACGATGCGGAGCCAGTTCGCTGATATGGACGAGGCCGTCCTTGCTGCCAAGGAAGTTGACGAAAGCGCCGAAGTCCATCGTCTTCACCACTTTGCCGGTGTAGATCACGCCCAGCTCGGGTTCAGCGACAATGCCCTTGATCCAGTTGATCGCAGCATCGGCGGCCTTCTGCTCGACGGCGGCAATGCGGATGGTGCCATCATCTTCGATGTCGATCTTGGCGCCGGTGGTTTCGCAGATTTCACGGATGACCTTGCCGCCCGTGCCGATGATCTCGCGGATTTTGTCCTTGGGGATCGAGATAACGGTGATGCGCGGCGCGTTGGCGTTAACGCCGTCACGGGCTCCGGTCAGCGCCTTGCTCATTTCGCCGAGGATGTGCAAACGCCCGTCCTTGGCCTGACCCAGTGCGATTTCCATGATCTGCGGGGTGATTGAGGTGATCTTGATGTCCATCTGCAGGGCGGTGATGCCGCCAGCAGTTCCGGCCACCTTGAAGTCCATGTCACCAAGGTGATCTTCATCACCCATGATGTCGGACAGCACGGCGAAACGCTCGCCTTCCTTGATCAGACCCATCGCAATACCAGCGCAGGGGTTCTTGAGCGGAACACCGGCATCCATCAGCGACAGAGAAGAACCGCAAACGGTGGCC
>CAYSDE010000115.1:0-6162 GCA_964429685.1 uncultured Pseudobdellovibrionaceae bacterium | reverse complement strand
TTCTGCGCGCGCCATCATCAGCGTGACCATCAGGCGTAAGCTCAAGCTGGATGTAACCTCGGCCAAAGTCGATGGGCGTGGCCGTGTTTATAAGGTTGCTGCCTGATGAGAGCGGTCAAGGCATTCGAGGCCGATGTTGCTAAACTCGGTACTGATGAGCTGAAGCGGCAGTGGAGCGAGGTATGGGGAATGCCTCCTCCACCCAAAATCAGTCGCACCATGCTTGAGAATAGTCTGGCTTTTAAGCTGCGCGAGCAAGCTGGTCTGGGACTGACGCCCGAGCAACAGGAAAAGCTGAACCGGCTGGTGGCAGCGTATAAGCGTAATCCGGCACCGCTGAGGGAATTGAAGGTCAAACCCGGCACCCGGTTGGTGCGAACTTGGCAGGGCAGCCAATATGATGTGCTGGTTAGGACGGACGGCTATGAGTTTCAGGGAAGGAGGTTCAAGAGCCTGTCAGAAATTGCCAAGACCATCACGGGCACGTCATGGAATGGTTGGCGCTTCTTTGGTATCAAGGACTCTCTACGGGCAGGTCCAAAATGAAGCCACCCACTAAGCGCTGTGCCATTTATACTCGCAAATCTTCCGAAGAAGGGCTGGAACAGGAGTTCAACTCGCTGGATGCCCAGTATGAGTCCTGCCTTGCCTATATCACCAGCCAGAAAGCCGAGGGCTGGATACCGATAAAGGGCCGGTATGATGATGGTGGGTTCTCCGGTGGTAATCTCGAGCGCCCCGGTCTCAGGCAGCTGATGACTGACATTGAGAGTGGTAAGGTCGATACTGTCGTTGTCTATAAAATCGACCGTCTGACCCGTTTGCTGATGGATTTTGCCAAGCTGGTTGAGGTGTTTGACCGGCATGGCGTGACTTTTGTCAGCATCACGCAATCCTTCAATACCACCACCTCAATGGGGCGGCTCACGCTTAATGTGCTGCTTTCCTTCGCGCAATTCGAGCGCGAAGTCACGGGTGAACGCATTCGTGACAAGATTGCCGCCAGTAAGAAAAAGGGCATGTGGATGGGCGGCTATGCTCCAGTTGGTTACAATATTGCTGACAAGAAACTGGTGGTAGATCCAGAGTCAGCGCCGCTGGTACAGATGCTGTTCGAACGCTACCACGCTCTGGGCTGTGTTTCGGCTCTCAAGCGAGAGCTTGACCGCGAAGGCATCACCAGCCGCGTGTGGTCGTCCTCAACGGGTCTTCAGCATGGCGGAGCCAGCTTCAGCCGGGGTATCCTCTACAAGATACTCCGTAATCCGGTCTATATCGGCCAGATTTCTCATAAGGGCATTATTTATGACGGGCAGCATGACGCCATTATTAATAGCGAGCTGTGGGAGAAGGTTCAGGCTCAACTGATGGGCCATAGTGGGCGCTCCCGTGGCAGAATTTCAGTGCCGATGGCCGAGCTGCTAAAAGGAAAGATCTTTGACCCGGACGGCAGGCCCTACAGCCCGACCTATACATCAAAGGGCAATCGGCGTTATCGCTATTATATTAGCCAGAACCTGCTGCAATGCCGCAACCACCCCAAAGGCATCATCGCCCGTCTGCCAGCGCAGGAACTCGAAGATACTGTGCTGAATGGCACCATGATCATCTTCTCCGAGAATCATCTGGCAATGATGTTTGGGTTAGAGGGGCACAGCTCACACATCCGTTACATCATTGCTAACAAAGCCAAGATAGAGGGCCAGAAGCTGGTTGAGACCTGCCTCAGCCGCGTGACGCTACAGGCTGGCTCGCTTCTGCTGGGAATAAATGCTGAGGCGCTCAAGAGCCTGATTGATGAGGCGCTGGCACTAGACCTGCCGCACCCCATTGTGGCGCTGCATCAGATTGAACTTCCGTTCGTGGTCGGCCGCGCCAAAACTGGTTCACTGATACTTGCCGCACCCAAGAGTGCAGCAGAAGCAAACGACCCTTTCAACCAACCGGAAGAAGAAATTCAGCGCTGGGTGCAAGGCATCATCTGGCGGGACGAACACTTCCGCGGCATGCCCATGGAACAGATAGCGAAGCGCGAAGGTGTTTCTGCAACCCACATCTACCGGCTGATCAATCTCAGCTTGGAAATGGCTTGATAGAAAAACACCAGTATTTACGGCACCATCTCACAGATCATCTTCTTTCAACCCCACAGACAAAAAGACGGCTGCAGACTTAGGGCAAATCCGCGCCACTTCGCGCTGGTCTGTGTGGTGGGGTTCAAAAGCGAAGTGCGAAATGCGCCCCATTCCGGGGCTAAAAACGGCATATTATGAAATAATATCAATAAGTTAGACTGTATGGCGGAGAGGGTGGGATTCGAACCCACGGTAGCCTTGCGACTACTCCGGTTTTCGAGACCGACGCATTCAACCGCTCTGCCACCTCTCCATTACCATTTCCTCTATCTTCACGGCAAAGGCGCGGTTGGGAGCCTTGGCGTGTCCTGCGGGCCGGAGCCGACAGTGGCGGTGATATAGCTGAATTGAGCGGCAAGGTCACGCGGATTTTTGTCTTTTCCGGGGGGTGTTTCTGCCGGTCGACCTCTTGCGCTTCGCGGGTAGCTATCTACACTCTGGCCACGTCTTTGGGCTTGGCAGGAGAATTCATGAACGCACCTGAATCTGTGATTCTGTCCGGAAATGCAGCGCTGAAGCAGCGAAGCTGTATGCTGATTTGCCGTGAGGGCACAATAATGAGGCTAATACCGCTGGGGACCATCCTGCTGCCCGCTGACGTTGCTCAAAAAAGAATGGAAAATTTCTGGCAGGGTATTCTTCCCCCCAAGCCGGAGAAATTGCCCAGACTCGTTGAACTGACCGTTACTTTCAGTAACATGGCAACCCTGCCCTATGGAATCGTACGTAATGGGGCGGTCAAAGGGCAGGAGCTGCTGGGCTGGATGAGGGAGCCTCCGGCAATTTCTGCAGATATGACGGCGGATGAGTCATTGCGGCAGTGCTTCAGCGTTCTCTCGGCGTGTGGTTTTGATGCACTGCAGGTACCTCTGCCCGAGGGAAGGGGTCATTTTGGTCTGGTGCCGCTTTCCTCCCGGCAGATTGAAATATCAGGACAAACCCTTGATATGAAAAGAAGTAGTCATGGTTACTTCGGCTGTCGCTGGGTTTGGCACTCTCTTTCCGCAGAGGAGCAGCGGGCGGTATCCGGCCGGAATTTGGCCCCGGCCTGAATCTTTACGCGGTTTCGGATTCAAAAACATTGACTCTGGCGCCTGAAACAGTTACATCCGCCCGTCCCGACGCTGCACAGGGTGTGCGCGTTCTTTAACGATTTTGGGTGAGCCAGATGTTTGCAGTGGTCCGCACCGGCGGTAAACAATATAAAGTCGCTTCAGGCGACGTGATTTTCGTTGAGAAGCTGGAAGGCGAAAAAGGGGCAACCCTGACCCTCGACGACGTTTTGATGGTTGGCGATGCCGGCAAGATCACCGTGGGTACGCCCGTTGTGAAGGGTGCCAGCGTGACGGCTGAAATTCTCGGTCAGGATCGCGCCGAAAAGATCATCGTCTTTAAGAAGCAGCGCCGCAAGAATCATCGCCGCAAGAATGGTCACCGCCAGCGCATCACCGTGCTGAAGGTCAAGGACATCAAGGCCGCGTAAGCAGGCCCCCACCCTAGCCCTCCCCCGCGAGGCAGGGGAGGGAACAAGATTGAGGAGACAGAGAAATGGCACACAAAAAAGCAGGCGGTAGTTCGCGTAACGGTCGTGACTCGGAGGCCAAGCGCCTTGGCGTCAAGCGTTTCGGCGGTCAGGTTATTCCGGCCGGCAACATCATCATCCGTCAGCGCGGCACCAAGGTTCATCCGGGCGCCAATGTCGGCATGGGCCGGGATCACACCCTGTTCGCCAAGATTGCGGGCACCGTGAAGTTCCACCGGGCTGCGAATGACCGTCAGTTCGTGTCTGTTCTGCCTCTGGCTGCAGCGGCTGAATAAGCCCGCTCCGCAAAAAGACCATCAGGGCGGGGGATCGGGCAGCCGGTTCCCCGTTTTTATTTGGAGAACATGTATGGAGAAAAATAGCGTTCTGGACATTAAGGTCAAGCGTGATCACCTTTTTGTTATTGCAGAGGCCGTCGCTGAATGTGTCGGGGGGTATGCAGCCCGCAGTCTACAAAACATAACTGGCTTGTCTAAATTAGAAATGAGGGCATGGGAAGAAGTGTTTTGCGAAAAAATGGAATGCAGGGATGAAGAGATCACTTTGGGTTTTTTATCTGATGACTGGTTTAAAATTTACCATTGCATCAATGCCGTCATATATGAACTTGGCCCAGAAGAACTTCAAATGATCACGGGACACCGTGTGCAAGAATTTTTTTCCGTAAATCGAAGGATTTATTCTGTGCTTTTCGGTCGGTATTGTGGCGCTCTTTGGGATGAGAACACTAACTCAGCGGCTTCAACATGAAATTCCTCGACGAAGCGAAAATCTATCTGAAGAGCGGCGACGGCGGGGCCGGGTGCGTCAGTTTTCGGCGCGAGAAATATATTGACCAAGGCGGCCCCAATGGCGGCGATGGCGGTCGTGGCGGCGATGTGATTTTTGAAGTAGTGGACGGGCTCAACACCCTGATCGATTATCGCTATGCCCAGCATTTCCGGGCTCCGGTGGGCGGGCATGGCATGGGCAAGGATCGCTATGGAGCCAAGGGACAGGATGCGGTGCTGCGGGTGCCGCGTGGCACGCAGGTGCTGGATGAATTCAAGGAAAAGGTTCTGCTTGATCTGACCGAGGTCGGGCAGCGGGTGGTTTTCCTTAAGGGTGGCGATGGTGGTTTCGGCAATGCCCATTTCAAGAGCGCGACCAACCGCGCTCCGCGTCATCACACCCCCGGCTGGCCCGGTCAGGAAGTGGCGGTGTGGCTGCGCCTGAAGCTGATTGCCGATGCCGGAATTGTTGGCCTGCCCAATGCCGGAAAGTCGACCTTTCTGGCGGCAACCTCGCGGGCCCGGCCCAAGATTGCCGATTATCCTTTCACCACCATCACTCCCAATCTCGGCGTGGTTTATGCGGACGGGCGCGAATTCGTGATGGCGGATATTCCCGGTTTGATCGAGGGCGCCCATGCGGGCTACGGCCTCGGCACCCGTTTTCTCGGCCATGTCGAACGCACCCGGGTTCTGCTCCACATGGTTGACGGCACGTCTGAGACTGTGCTGCCCGATTTCAAGACTGTGCGTGAAGAGCTGAAGCTTTATGGCGAGGGCTTGGCCGAGAAACCTTATATCATCGGCCTCAACAAGATTGACGCCCTTGACCCTGCGGAGGCGAAAAAGAAAATAACCAGCCTGAAGCGGAGTGCCAAAGTTCCGGTCTTCGGTCTTGCGGCTGCCACCGGAGAGGGCGTGCAGGAAGTGGTACGCGCCTTGCTCGGCGTTATTATGGAAGATCGCGCGGCGGAAGCTGAAAGACTGTCTCCGCCCGAAAATCCGTTTGCTGTTCCACCGCCGGAAATGGATGCGCCGGGAAGAGATGACGATACCTGATGCGTAATTAGTTTCCGCAGTGCAGGCATCACGCCAGCCGGACAGAGTCCCGGTAAGGTTAACGGGGATGGAAAAACGGCGTTCCTGATTGACAGGCCGCTGGCTGAACTGTTATTTTATTCTAATGTTTTATTGATTTAAAAAAACGGGGATTAACGCATGATCTGCGGCCGTAAGTCTACGCTCTTTCATCGTGCGCAGGAACTCGGCATGGTGCAGGAAGACCGCACCACCGGCTTGCCCTGCTTCGAAATCAGCGATCATGACAGCCGCATCAAGCTCCATCCTGACCAGATTGCAGAACGCCAAGGGCCCGTTATCCTCGGCGATGTCCTTGATCATCCGCGCCTGTTTACTGCCTATCCGTTTCTGAAAGAAATTAAGGTTGTGGCCACGCCCGGTGGCATTGATAGCTGTGGCACAAACGGAAGACAAATTTTTATGCGACATCCTTTTCCTCAGAGCCTAGATTATCAGGGCGCCATTCTGCACGAAATACAGCATATCATTCAAGGGGCTGAAGGCTTTTCCATAGGGAGCAATCCCGCTTTTTTTTTAGAAGGTATGGAGATGACTCCTGTCGTCTCTTTAGCACATCTCCTAGTGAAACAAACAGACCACTCTGGTTTCTGGAATAAAGTTGAAGAGATTGCCT
>CAYSDE010000114.1:0-6190 GCA_964429685.1 uncultured Pseudobdellovibrionaceae bacterium | reverse complement strand
AGCTGCAGATATTCCGGGCGGAAGTCATGGCCCCATTGCGAGACGCAATGTGCTTCATCAATCGCCAGCACCGACAGTTCCACCGACTGCAGCAGGCCCAGCGTACCCGGCATCAGCAGCCGCTCGGGCGAGACATAGAGAATATCAATGCTGCCAGCGCGGATGCCGTCAATCACGGCCCGCGCCTCCGGCTCGTCCAGCGCCGAGTTGAGCGCAGCGGCCCGGACGCCGAGCTGGCGCAGCGCCTCTACCTGATCACGCATCAGGGCAATCAACGGCGACACCACTACGCCCATGCCATCCCGGCACAGCGCGGGAATCTGGTAGCACAGCGACTTGCCGCCCCCGGTCGGCATCAGCACCAGCGCGTCCTCCCCCGCCATCACATGTGAAATCACGGCCTCCTGCTGGCCGCGAAAGGCACTGAAGCCGAAAACAGAGTGGAGAATACTGGACGGGGTTTTGTTCATGGTCTGTGCAACATAGACACCAAACCCCAACTGACAAGTTTTTTATCCAGCCTCCCCAAGAAACTACCCCTTAGCAACGTCCCGCTTAAAGGTTAACATGGCAACGCGCCTGCCTTAACACCCGTAAGGAGTCCTGTGATGCTGAAACAACTTTTGGTTACGCTTCCCTTTACCATTGCCGCCCTGCCTACTTTCGCGGCGGATGTGCAGACCGACAGCCGGATTACGGCGGTGACGGTTTATGCCGACCGCGCCGCAGTCACCCGAACGGCCAGTGTTGAACTGTCGGCGGGAGCCAGCACGGTGGTGCTGACCGGTTTGCCGGAAAGCCTGCTGCCCGACTCCCTGCGCGCCGAGGGCGAAACACAGGGAGATGTGGTGTTGGGGGCGATTGAGAACAAGATTGTCTCTTCAGCAGAACTCGCCGCGCCGCGTGAACGCGAACTGAATGACAAGCTGCAGGGCCTGGGCGACCAGCGCGCTTTGCTGGCTGCCGACCAGCAGGCCTTGCAAAGCAAGCAGCAGTTCCTCGCCACATTGACCCAGCAGGGCAGTCTGCGGGCGCGGGAGAATATTGCTGCGATTGATCTCAAGCCGGAACAGTGGAGCGGCGCGGCCGAGACTGTTGGCAAAAACCTTGCTGATACCCTGCGCGCTCTTGCCGGAAAAGCGGTTGAGTTGCGCCAGATTGACGAGCAGGTGGCCGCCGTCCAGACCGAGTTGAGCCAGTTGCAAACCGGAGCCCGCAACGCCTATCAGGTCAAGGTGCCGCTGGAAAGCCACGGCGTCACCCGCCTGACCCTGCGTATTACCTATCAGGTACCGAATGCTTTCTGGGCGCCGATCTATGATGCCCGCCTCGACACTTCAAACGGCAAGCTGGCCCTGACCCAGTTTGGCAATGTGCGCCAGCAGACCGGGGAAGACTGGAGCGACGTCAAGCTCACCCTCTCCACCGCCCAGCCCGCCCGCAACGCTACGCTCCCCCCGCTATATCCGATGTGGGTATCGCTCTATGATCCGCGTGTAGAAGGCAGGATGGCCCGCCGCGCCGAGATGGAGATGGACAGTGCCAGAAGCAATATGGTTGGTATGGCCGATGCTCCGGCTGCAGTAATGGCCATGGAAGCCCCGGCTCCGGCTCCGGTCATGAAACAGGCAACCTTTCAGGCCGCCACCCTCAACGCCGGAGGCTATGTCAGCGAATATGTCATCCCCGGTACGGCGGACATTCTGGCAGATGGCACCGGCAAGAAAGTCATGATCGGCAATCTGGAGGTCAGCAGCAAACTGGTCGCCAAGATCAAGCCGCTGGTTGACCAGCAGGCCTATCTGGTTGCCATTACGAAACTGGGCGGCGAGACTCCGCTATTGCCGGGCCGTGCCAATCTCTTCCGCGATGGCGCGTTTATCGGCACCAGTGATCTGGCCATGCTGCGTCCGGGTGAGGAAACGGACATCGGCTTCGGCGTTGATGACCAGATGGTCGTCAAGCACAACGTCATCAAGGATGAAGCCGGGGAAGACGGCGTGATCAGCCGCGACAGCACCCGCACCCGCATTACGGTAACCGAGGTACAGAACCTGCATAAAACGCCGGTCACGGTGGCTGTGCTGCAGACCATCCCCAGTTCCCAGAACGAGGACATCAAGGTGCAGGTGCTGCCGGAAACCCGCACCGGCTATGACAAGGATGTTGACCACATCACCGGTCAGCTGCGCTGGAGCTTCACCCTGCAGCCGCAGCAGAAAGACGAAGTCCGCCTCGGCTGGTCGCTCAGCTGGCCCAAAGGCCAGAGCCTGACCGGCCTGCCGTTCTGAAAATAAGTCTAAAGATAAAGAGGCCGCTGCTCAGTCCTGACGCAGCGGCCTCAGTCTATTAAAACGTTCTAATGGGAAGTCTGGTCGGGATTATACTTGCTGCGGGCGGCCTGATCGAGCCGCCAGACCCGCATGTAGATGCTGTGGCTGCGCTGTAAAAGCGTGCGCATGGAGGGGGGGACGCGCTGGTCGTCATGGCCGTCAACATCTGTGCAAATATCCTCGCCTCCCAGCGAGAAGGCTCCGCTGCACGCCTGCTCCGGCTGCAACTCGCCACTCTGCACCGCACGCTGGGCCAGCAGCCACGCCATGCTTTGCGTCATGCGCGAGGCAAGGCGCATGGCCTGACAGTTGACGAACAGGCGGTCACGCGGGGTCGGGGCAGTCGGCAGGTTTTGCGCGGTCGGGCTGTACTGAAAATAGTTCCGCGCCTCGAGCAGCAGCGAGTAGGATTCGTCGTAAAGACGGTTTATGAAAACAGTGTGTTCGGCCATCTGCAAACAGGTGATGAGTTTCGTAATTTCATCATTTTTCCAGAAAACCGTTAAAAACGCCTCAAGTCGGGCGTAATTTCTTCCAACATGTTGAAGTTGATTGGTTTTTTAGTGAGCGTCACTGCCGGTTGTATCGCCAGACAGCAGGTTGAAGGGCGGGCTGACGGTGAGGCGCTCGTAATCGGCGCGGGTCAGGGGTTTGGCATCAGGCGGGACAGCGTGGCTGCCGTCTCTGGCAACCGGACATTTGATGACCCAGCCGCTCACAACTTCCTCATAGCTGGGCCAGGTGACCGTGATGAGCGGCGAGTTGGGATGCAGACTGCTCGGCACTGCTTCTGCCCCGATCATCAGGGCAAACTCGGCACTGTCGGGGATGCGGAGCTGGTTCATCTTGCGCAGCAGGCTGATTCCGCGTGTGGTGTCGGTATCGGGAATGGCCATCAACGGGGCCGAAGCATTGCGTTTCCAGCCGCGTGGCAGATGTCCGCTAAAGTGAAGTCCACTGATACGCGGGCCGCCTAGAGCGCGCTCGGCACCGCAAAGCACCACAAAAGCCTGCACATCCTCAACCGCTTCGGAGACAGCGAGGCGATGCGCCCTGATCGCGTCGAGAGAACGTCCCTCGGCCAGAAAGTAACAGGTATCACCAGTGCGGTTCTGTTGTTCCATGCTCACAATCTACCCCCAAAAGCTTAGAGAGCGCTTAATGTGGGAAAAATAGCTTTGTTTTTCAGGGGGAGCCGGGCTTGTTGTTTGCAACGCCCCCGCCTAAACTTCTTCCGTACTTTCCATTTTGGAGGTCTGTTGTGACGGCGGCCAAATCCTCTTTCTACGTTTTTTCCGACAAGCTGACCTGTAGCGGGTTGAAGCCGGATTTCAGCCGGATCAAAAATATCCAGCAGGTCAATGACTATAACTTCAAGAAGCAGCGTCTGCCCGAGGATTTCCGGTTTGACGGGCCGTTGCTGCTGGGGTCGAACAAGCCGCCGGAGAAATCCTATGACATCGGTGCGAGCGACATGGTATCCGAGAAGCTCGCCACTGTGCTGCGCGAAGTTGTCGGCGACGGCATGCGGCTTTTTCCCTATGACGTGCAGCCCAACCCGAAAGCCAAGTATCCGCTGGAGGGCAAGTATTATTACCTTGATATTCCGTATGTCGACTGCCTGAGATACGAATACGGCCCGGAAGAACCAACCCAGGAATGGGCACGGTGGGAATACGATGTGCGCCACATACCCTTTCCCGCGACTTGCCGACCGATTGTGAATATTACGATTGATATGGAAGCGACGGCTGGGTTGCAGCTTTTCACACCTGTCGATATAGGGCGGGGAGCTATGATGACGCCCAAACTGTGGAAAGCCTGTAAGGAAGCCAAAATCACCGGTATGGTTAACATGACGGCAGAAAAGAAGTTTCATATCATAAAAACTGCCGATAATCACAGCATGGGAAGTGTCTATGGAATGCGTGTTCTTCCCTCTGGCGCAAGATTAGTCGTTTTTTAGGGTTGCTGTTGTCCACGCCATGTGAGGAATGTCATGACGGTTTCCAAATCATCTTTTTACGTATTCCTGCAAAAAATTTCGTCTGCGGGGCTGCAACCGGACTTCAGTCATATCGCCAATGATCCGCGCAGCGGAATGGATTGTCACCTTAAGCCTTTGCCTGATGGGTTTGCTTATAACGGACCTTTGTTGCTTGGCTCACCTAAGCCACCTGAAAAGAGCTACGATATAGCCGGAGATCATATTGTTTCCGAGCGGCTGGCCGCTGTCATTGGTGACGTGGCAGGGGGTGAAGTGCGACTGGTACCTTACGTCGTGCTTCCAAATCCCAAGTCAAAGTATTCTCTGACCGGCAAATATTATCATGTAGAAATGCCCTTCATTGAGTGCATTCAGATTGAATACGGGGCCGAGCAGCCAACAAGTGACTTATGGAGGAAGCGGGCTGAGGCAGAAGGCCGGTCTATTCCGGCCACCTATCGTCCGGTTATCAGGAAAACCCTTGATATGGACAAAGTCTCCGGGCTCAACCTCTTCAAGTCAACAACGACCGAAATTGGCGGGTTCATGAGCGAGAAACTCAGAAGCGCCTGCAAAAAAGCCAAGATCATTGGCATGATAAACATGACTTCTGATTATTGCTTCCATCTCAGTGTGTTGGGGTTGAATGACATGATGGCAAGAGGTGAGGGGGACTTAAGCAGAATTTAAGTCTTCTGTCTTACAATTGGCCGATGTTATATGGCGCGCTGTCGCATTTTAATGAACTTTCTCGCCGTCCCAATGTATTGCTGCGGGAGGTCGCCAACAGTGATCATCCTTGCGAGAGCAGTCAGATGCATCACCTGATTCCAAATGATGTCTGGAACACCTTGCTGTCCAAGAATGAATTTAGTGATTTGCCACTTGAGGCATTGGCTGGTGGACGTAACAACCAGAGAAACCTGATGGAGCTGCCATCAACAAGGGCGGGTGCGTTGGCTTCTGGGCGTGCTCTTCATAACGGCAGTCATCCAGCCTATAGCGGGTACGTACTCGGTATGACAGAGAAGCTCGCCGCTTCTTATAAAGCGGAAAGAGTCGCCAGTCCTGAATCTGCTGCTGCTAATTTTGCCAAATCTATAGGTGATCTTGAAGACACCCTCCGTATGGGACTCGATCGTCGTTACGCTGCTACACAGTCCCAGCTTTTGCTAACCAGCAAAGACCCTTATGCGCCTTATGTCGGAACGGATCAGTTGTTGGTGACTGAGGCGGCTGAGGGGATTACGGCGCGTTTGCAAACGGCGGTTGATATGGCCAAGGCTGATCCGCGCAGTGCCTATCCCAATGCGGCGCTGGCGGACAAGAACTGTGAAGCGGCGAAGGAGCTGACGGTTGAACAGTTGCAGCAGGTGACTGGTGGTCTGCGCGAGAAGGGGATCAATGTTGAGGCCTTCGCCGATTCCGGAATTCCGGCGAGGATTCCTGCCGCTACCTTCATGGACGCTTTGAAACAGGAAGCCGAAGATCATCCGTATAAGACCGGCGCGGCGGTGCTTGGGGTTGGTGCGCTGGCGGTTGCCGGAGGGGCTGGGGCGCTTGGTCTTGCCAGAACGGTCGTTGCAGGCGCACAAGCCATCCGTTTGTCTGCCCCTACAACTGCCGCTGCCGCCCTGTTTGCCGGACCCGAGCTTCAACAAACGCCGTCGCCGCCAGAGCATCAGGCCCGTACCGTCAACCGCACCCCGGCCCTTAGTGCCTCTCCCTGAGACTTAACGGGTTCCCTGCCGCAACAGTTTCCATTACATTGTCGCCATGTGAGGTGATGTCATGACTGCTGCCCGTTCGGCTTTTTACGTTTTTTCCGACAAGCTGACCTGTAGCGGGTTGAAGCCGGATTTCAGCCGGA
>CAYSDE010000113.1:0-6269 GCA_964429685.1 uncultured Pseudobdellovibrionaceae bacterium | reverse complement strand
GAGGTTGAATCAGAATAGTCAGCTCCCGAGGCCTGAATGTAATCACTGCCGCCGCGCATACAGGAGACCACCACCATGGCTAAACTCAATGATACGCAACTTATGATTCTCTCAGCTGCGAGCCGCCACCGCGATTTTTCTGCCTACCCGCTGCCTAAAACAGTTAAAGCCGGAGATGGACCTAAGCTGCTCAAGAAACTGCTCACCTTAAATATGCGGGAAGAGACTGAAGCTGTTGGCGATGCCGTCGTATGGCGAGAACATGAAGATGGGTACAAGCTGACCCTAGTATTGGCAGATGCAGGCTTCAAAGCACTCGGACTGGCTCGAGAGGAACAGGCTGCTGCTAAGCCAAAGGCCAACGAGAAGGCGGTAAGCAAACAGGGCAGCAAGCAGGAACGGCTAGTCGCAATGCTGCGCTCCGGCAAAGGTGCAACAATTGATGAGCTGTGTCATGAGTTCGGCTGGCAGCAGCACTCGGCGCGCGCCATTATCAGCGTGACTGTCAGGCGTAAGCTGGGACTGGCGGTAACATCAGAAAAGGTGAGCAACCATGGCCGTGTTTATAAAGTGGCTGTCTGATGGGGGCGGTCAAGGCATTCGAGGCTGATGTTGCCAACCTCGGGCCTGATGAGTTGAAGCGGCAGTGGAGTGAGGCATGGAGAATGCCTCCTCCACCCAAAATTGGCCGTACCATGCTGGAGAAAAGTCTGGCCTTCAAGTTGCGAGAGCAGGCGGGTTTGGGACTGACACCCGAGCAGCAGCAAAAACTGAACCGGTTGATCGTAGCTTACAAGCGCAATCCTGTCCCCCTAGCCTCATGCACATGTGCACACGGCCCATTTTATACCAGCAAGCTAACCAACAAACCCGCCGCCAACCCTACAGGCAAAAAAGCTACCTCAGACTTCAGGCGAATAGGCGCCATTTGCAGCGAGTCTGTGGTGCAGGGTTCGTGAGGGAAGTGCGGAATACGCCCCATTGCGGGGGTGAAAACGCAGAATAACACAATAGTATCAATAACTTAGACTGAATGGCGGAGACGGAGGGATTCGAACCCTCGGTACGGCTTTAGACCGTACAACGGTTTAGCAAACCGCCGCCTTCAGCCACTCGGCCACGTCTCCAGCTCAACACTTCAGGCGAGGGCGTATTAACAGGGAACCGGGCTAAAAACAAGTCTTCTTTGCCGCCTGCAACTCCTGACTTGGCAGAAAGAGACTGATCCGCTAGACTTGCCCTCATGAGCAGCGCCCTGATCCTTTTCCGTATTTCGAGCCGACGCGCCTGATGGCGCATCATTCTGCTTGGCCGCATGGCCTCCCCCTCTGCCCTACTCCCTTAACAACCTGACTGTCCCCTGAGGGACAAATCCGGAGTTACAAGATGAATGTTGATGATCTGAACGGCAAAACTATCGGTTTTCTGGCCTCGGGCGGTCTTGACAGCTGCACCATTACCCATTGGCTGACCGGGCACGGGGTCAAGGTGGTCTGCTTCACCGGCGATCTGGCCCAGCCGGATGAAACCGATTTCGGGGCGATTGAAAAGCGGATGCGGGCCTGTGGCGCCGTCGATTTTGTCCCCCTGCCCTTGCAGAACCACATCGCCGCTTTGGGCCTTGAAGGAATTCAGGCGCAGGCCTGCTATGAAAGCCGCTACTGGAACGTCACCGGGCTGGGCCGTCAGGCCATTACCGCCGGAGCGCTGCCCGAACTCAAGAAGCGCGGCATCAGCATTCTGGCTCACGGAGCAACCGGACGCGGCAACGATCAGGTGCGCTTCCAGCTGATTACCAACATGCTGGAGCCGGACATCAGCGTGTATGCACCGTGGCGGGATCAGGCTTTCCTCGACCGTTTCGGGGGCCGCGCCCAGATGATTGAATACTGCGAGCAGCATAACCTGCCCATCAAGGCCACCCGGGCCAAGCCGTATTCAACCGATGCGAATCTGCTTGGCCTGACCCATGAGGGCGGCCAGTTGGAAAGTCTCGCCACCCCGGCTCATCTGGTGACGCCGGAAATGGGCGTCTGGGCCAAGGATGCACCGGATGCCGGAGAGGATTTTACGGTGACGTTCGAGAAGGGCGTGCCGGTCAAGATCAACAGCAAATCCGTTTCTACGCTGGAAGCTTTTCTGGCCGCCAATAAAACCGGCGGTGCCCACGGCATCGGCATCGGCCTGCATATGGTGGAAAACCGTTTTGTCGGGGTCAAATCTCGCGGGGTTTACGAACAACCGGGAATCGAGTTGCTGGGCACCTGCTACGGCTTCCTCGCCCAGTTGGTTCTCGATCGCCGCAGCAAGGAGATGCTGGACAGCCTGTCGCTGCTGTTCGCCAAGCAGGTCTATCAGGGCTACTATAATGATCTGGCCTCGAAGATGATCCGCGCTGCCGTAGCCGAAACCGCCAAGCTGATGACCGGCTCCATTACAGTCAACCTCTACAAGGGAAATATCAGCTATGTGAAGGCTGAGAATGCCCCTGCCTCGCTCTTTACGGCGGACGGCTCAATGGAGGCGGAAGGCAGTTTCGACCACAAGGACTCGGAAGGCTTCCTGCGTGTTCTGGCCGTTCACGCCCGCGCACTGGCCAAAAGCAGCCGTTAACTGACCGGCGCAGCCGTCTTCTGCTCGTTTGACAGACGGGCTGTGCCGGAACCCGCCTTGGCCTTGCGGCGCCGTGCCCCGATTCCGGGAGGACGGTAGACCAGCACTGGAATATTGGAGTGCGTCAGCACCCGATGCGTCTCGCTGCCAAGCAGCAGGGAGGTCAGGCTGCTGCGTCCATGCTTGGACATGAAAATGAGGTCACAGTTGCAATCTTCAGCAACATTGATGATGGCCTCCCATGGCGTATCGCTGACCAGAGCAAGCGGGGTACATTCCACGGCGGCAGCCTCACAAAGCTTCCTGATGAAGCCAAGATACTCGCGGGCTTTGGCATCTGTTCCCACGGCCAGACGATCCAGCACATCCGGTTCGATCAGATCCCCGTAGTTTTCGGAATTCACGACCGGGCGGGCATACAGCGCCGTTATTCTTGCCCCGGCTTCTTTCGCAAAAGCTACCGCCTGCATGGCGGTATCTCTGGCCAACTGACTGCCATCGGTTGGCAATAATATATGCTTGAACATGGCCTTCCCTCCTCCGACTGACACCTGTACTGCTCGACAGGAGTCGGGGAAAGGATAGCCTACTTCCCGGCAATCTTCTACGTGGGACAAAAAGAGACGGGATGACAGAAACCCCTGCCACCCCGTTGATTACGCTGCGATAGAGAAGTTACTCTGTATCCTGCATTGCAATAAGTTCCTGATCCGCATAGCGCAGACGCAGGGCAAGAACCTTGGCCAGCTCTTCAACCAGCGTACAGGCCAGCCGCCGGTGTTCCTCGCGCAGTTTCTCGAATTCCTCACGTTTGAGTATGAAAAGCTCGGTGTCTTCAGCCGCCGTCGCATCATTAAAACGGGTTGTCTGCGAAAGAAACGCCATGCCCCCGAAGAAGTCGCCGCGTCCATACGTCAGCGAGTGCAACCCGGCTTCATCACCAACCAGAGGCAGCGTAATACGGACGGCTCCCTTGCTGATGAAATAGAGTTCATTGCCGGGATCGCCAAACGAATAGACCTTTTCATCCTTAGCCACCGAGCGACGATCAAGGCAGGCCTCAAGATCGTTCAGCGTCTCTTCCTTATGGCCCTTGAAGACTTCCAGATCCTTCAGCGCGAGCGGCTTAACAGTGGCCGGATCCTCTGGCCCCTGACCAAGGATCTGGTCTTCAATCCACTCTACAGCGTCATCCAGCTCCCGGAACACCTTGGTGTGTTCGGTCATTGTCGTCAGTTCCATCTTGTCGAAAAGTTCTGCAATGTTGCGACCGTTAGGCAGAACGTGCGACAGGTTACTGAAGATCAGGAACGCCCCGCGCTCGGCCAAAGCATCCCGGATCTGGCGAAGTAAATATACAGCCGTCACATCGACCGACTGGACGCGGCGCATATCGAGAACAACATAGGTGCGCTTGCTCAGCTCCGGCTCAAGAGCGGTATAAAGCTGATCCTTGGTGCCGAAGAACAGACTGCCCTGCAACTCGAAGATGATTGACTTGTGGCCATTCTTCTCGAGAATCTC
The DNA here is from genome assembly GCA_964429685.1 of uncultured Pseudobdellovibrionaceae bacterium. Lineage (GTDB taxonomy): Bacteria > Pseudomonadota > Alphaproteobacteria > UBA2400 > UBA2400 > CAYSDE01. Next base: position 2,132 of record CAYSDE010000113.1, on the reverse strand, counting down.
CATCTCATCATTCAGGCGTACCCACTTCGAGAAACGGCTACTGGAGCTCATCTTGCGGCGGATAACAGTGCTGCTCAGCTGTTCGCGGATAAACAGGGCCATCACCAGCAGGATGCCCACACCCGAGGCAGCAATCAGGCTGTAGCCAACGGCAACGGCAACCACCACCAGAATGACAATGAAGTCCAGCACCGTCCACGGGGATTCGAGGAGGTGGATGCTGTGACGGTCAATCATCCGAATGCCGACGATAATCAGGATGGCAGCCAGAGCGCTGACCGGAATCCATGCGATGAAAGAACCCAGCAGCAGGAACGCAACCAGCGACAGAATTCCTTCAATCATCCCGGAGATGCGGGTCTGTCCACCGCTGGCCAGATTGACCATCGTTGACCCCATCTGCCCTGCCCCCGGCATCCCGCCCACGCAGGCCGAGGCCATGTTGCCGAAGCCCTGCGCCACCAGTTCACGGTTGGGGTCATGGCGGCTGCGGGTCAGGGTGTCGAGAACCACTGCTGTCTTAAGGGTATCAATCGAGAGCAGAACAGCCAGAGTGAAGGCGACACCGAACAGGCTGCCGATCTGGCTGAGCTTGAGATCACCGATTTCCTGCCAGCGGCCGGTAATGGCTTCCAGCATGCTTGAGGCTGTTCCGCCGAGCGGGCCGATAACCATCTTGTTGTCGGTAAGGATCATCAGGGACGGATCCAGCATGGCCAACCCGAAATAGGCCAGAACCCCGGCCAGCAGACCGAGAATGGCTGCCGGTATAAGACGGGTCACCACCGGCGCTCCGACCATAACTGACGCTGTTACCACACCGATAACAGCACTCTGCCACTGCCAGAGATCGACCGAAGTAATGGCATGCAACCACGAGGTGCCCCCCGGAGTGCCGAGAAATTTGGGAATCTGGCTGCTGATGATAATCAGACCAACACCGGTCAGATAGCCGCTGACCACCGGAAACGGAATATATTTGATGAGATTGCCGATGCGCATAAAGCCCAGCGTCGCCTGCACCACACCAGCCAGCAAGCCAAGCGCCGTCAGCATCAGAACGATGGTCGGCGGGGCAACACCCTGCTGCACAAGCTCAATGGCAAAGGCAGAAAGAACAGCGGCGGCGGGAGCGCAGGGCGCGGTAATCAGACGATTGGTGCCCCCCAGAGCCGGAGCGACCAGCCCCAGCGCGGTCGCGCCAAGAATACCGGCCAAAGCTCCCAGACCAGCATAAGCCGGGCCGATAGAGGCATAAATTGTAACGCCGAAAGCAATAGCCGACGGCAAAGCAACCAGCATCGCCGCCAGACCACCCCAGAAGTCACCAACAAGCTTGTCGTTCTTGATGCTTATCGGCAATTTCATATGTCCAGCGCTCATCCGTTGCCATCCTTTCAGAAAATATCAAGCAGCCCACCGCAGAGCTTTTTATTCTAAACAGCCTGCTACTTGCCCAGTTGAAACGGGAGGGGGTGCTATTAGCACGTCACACCCCTCTGTCTACAGAAAGTTCCACCATCGCGACAAAATGCGCGGGCCGTTGCATCCACAACATTAACCTTACGGAACAGATAGAATCAGACACTCGCCTGCAATTGGGCTTCTGCCGTTTCATAAGCGGTTTGCGCTTCCAGCCAGGTATGTTCCTCGGCTTCCAGCTGCTTCATCAACTGACCGTATTCCTGCTGCACCTGAAGCACGCGGACGTTGTCCTGATAGAAATCGTCGGTTGCCATTTGCGCTTCAATCTTGAGGCGTTTTTCAATCAGCCGGGCAACCGACTTTTCCAGCTGTTCCATCTTTTTGGCCAGCGGCGCCAACTGACGGCGGATTTCGGCGGTGCGGCGGCGCTCTTCGGCCTTCTCGTCGCTGCGCTTAACCTTTTCCTCGCGGCGGGCAGCCCGCTGGCGCTCAATCACAAAGCGGCGGTAATCGTCCATATCGCCGTCAAAATCACTGACCGTCCCGGCATTCACCAGCCACAGCCGCTCGACCACCCGCTCGAGAATGTGGGGATCATGGCTAACGATGACCACCGCACCTTCATAATTGTTAAGCGCCTCTACCAGCGCCTCACGCGCTTCAATATCCAGATGGTTGGTCGGTTCGTCGAGCAGCAGCATATGCGG
>CAYSDE010000112.1:0-6285 GCA_964429685.1 uncultured Pseudobdellovibrionaceae bacterium | reverse complement strand
GCCGATCATGATGATGCCCTGCGTCTCTTCATCGGCAAGGAACAGCTCAAGCGCGTCAATAAAATTGGTGCCATTGACCGGATCACCGCCGATGCCGATGCAGGTGCTTTGACCAAGCCCTGCCGCTGTGGTCTGCGCAACAGCTTCATAAGTCAGCGTGCCGGAACGCGAGACGATACCGATCCGGCCACGTTTGTGGATATGGCCGGGCATGATGCCGATCTTGCACTCACCGGGGGTAATCACACCGGGACAGTTGGGGCCGATCAGGCGGGTTGAACTGCCTGACAGTGACCGCTTGACCCGCACCATATCAAGAACCGGAATACCTTCCGTGATGCAGACGACCAGCGCCACCTTAGCGTCAATCGCTTCCATGATGGCGTCCGCTGCGAAGGGAGGCGGAACATAGATCACCGAGGCATCCGCACCGGTCTTGCGGACTGCTTCGTCCACGGTATCGAACACCGGCAACTCAAGATGCTTGGTGCCACCTTTGCCGGGAGTGACACCGCCGACCATCTTGGTGCCATAAGCAATCGCCTGCTCAGAATGAAAGGTACCCTGTGCGCCGGTAAAGCCCTGACAGATAACCTTGGTATTTTTGTTGACGAGAACGGCCATGTTATGCGGCCTCCTTTACTGCTTTGACAATTTTGACAGCGGCGTCGCCGAGATTGTCGGCGGAGGTGATGGGCAGCCCGGATTCGGCGAGAATTTTCTTGCCGAGATCAACATTGGTGCCTTCCAGCCGAACCACCAGCGGCACCGAAAGGCTGACTTCCTTGGCGGCTGCAATGATGCCTTCTGCAATCACGTCACAGCGCATGATGCCGCCAAAGATGTTGACCAGAATGCCTTCCACATTGGGATCAGACAGGATGAGCTTGAAGGCCGTAGTCACGCGCTCACGGGTGGCACCGCCGCCGACATCAAGGAAGTTGGCGGGCGTGCCGCCAGCCAGCTGGATGATGTCCATCGTCGCCATCGCCAGACCGGCGCCATTGACCATGCAGCCGATATTGCCATCCAGCTTGACGTAGTTGAGGGAATGCTTGCTGGCTTCGCGCTCCATCGGGTCTTCTTCTGATTCATCGCGCAGCGCTTCAATATCGGGATGACGGAACAGGGCGTTGTCATCAAAACCGACCTTGGCATCAAGGCAGATCAGGCTGCCCGCCTTGGTGACCACCAGCGGATTGATCTCGATCATCATTGCATCCAGCTGGGTGAAAGCCTTGTAGAGGGACGAGAGCAGCTTGACCGCTTCTCCCACCTGCGCCCCCTGCAGCCCAAGCGCAAAAGCCACCTTGCGGGCATGGAACGCCTGCAGCCCCATGACCGGATCAATGGCAACGCGCACGATTTTCTCAGGGGTATGGGCGGCAACTTCTTCAATATCCATGCCGCCTTCCGTCGAAGCCATGATGACCACCGAACTGGTGGCGCGATCAATCAGCATCGACAGGTAAAGTTCGCGGGCAATGTCGCAGCCGTCTTCCACATAAAGGCGACCAACCTGCTTGCCCTGCGGCCCGGTCTGATGGGTCACCAGCGTCATGCCGAGCATCCGCTTGGCTTCGGTTTCTACCGCCTCCAGCGATTTGACGACCTTGACCCCGCCGCCTTTGCCGCGCCCACCGGCATGAATCTGGGCCTTGACCACCCAGATCGGCCCGCCGAGTTCCCTCGCCCCTGCCAAGGCTTCTTCCACCGTATAGGCGGACTTGCCACGAGGGACGCTGACATTGAATTTCTGGAGCAGGCTCTTGGCCTGATATTCATGTATATTCATGGGGTTGCACCTGAGCTTGGCGAGAGACGAAAGATTGTTACGCCGGGCACACTAGCACGAAGAGATTAACGGACAATGGGGAATATCAGCGAACCAGAACCGGAGTGCCACGCGGCGGGGACAAGGCCGGGGAAACTGTCGCCGGAACGAGAACAAACTCAGGACGGCCCGGCTTAGCGTGTTGTCGCAACAGTATTACTCGCGCTCTCACTTCAGCCATAACACTTTCCGGAATCGGCCCATCTATCTTTTGGCGAATGTGGCCTAACTCAAGCGCCAGCAGATCCAGCGCTTCCGTTGTCTGAACGAAGGCCTCGTGCCGCTGCGACCCCAGTTCTGTTTGCGAAGGAGGAAGTTTGCTCCAGTCTGGTCGATCTCCCTCAAGGATGGAGTAACGGTTAACAAACCCTGTCACCGCATCAATACCCACCGCAGCAAAGGTGAGTTGCACCGGAATGGGAAAATGCCCGCCAGCTTGCCGGACAAGATTCCGGCCGGCGCGCAGAATCATGTGCGAGAAAGACTCTGCCAGACGCTGTTCTCCCTTCTCATCCCGCTTAACGAAAAGACACAGCGCGTCCCCCACCGCCCGCAACGGATGCTGGCTTATGGCGGTTTCATCAATCTGCCACCAGTTGAGGATCAGTCTGGCCCTGTCATTGAAATGTGATTGCACCATGCGGGCATAGTAGGAAGAAAAATCCGGTATTTCAACCGGGTTCAAACAGGCTGCGCTGCCGGGAGGCGGCTGGAGTGCCCCAGGCGCGGTCAGTTTCAGCCCGAAGACCTGAAATCTCGGCCCGTTTCCGGTCAAGGATTTTCAGTTTACGGGTATCAGCAGCCAGCAGTTTTTCGGCGGCGGTCAGCAATTCCCGCCGCGCCCCGGCCTTGATGCTCTCCGCCTTGGTAAGTGGCTGGCTGGTTTCAGCAGGAAGCTGAGTATTAACCCGGGATGGTGTGATGGTTTCAATCAGACCCTTGAGCGCCACATAGACCAACTGGGCTTGTGACGGCAGGCTCAGCGGAGCAAGCCAGTCCCTGCTGGCTGGCAGAATGGGCCCCACCCGCACGGCTTCCTGCCAGCTCCGGCACTGGCCGTAAATCTTGCCCAGATACTTGCCACTGGTCACTTTGGCTAGGGTTTCCCGCGCCTCACGAATGCCACGAGCCAGCGGCTCCTCAGGCTTAGGCTGACCAGCCCTGTTAACAACCAGAGTCAAAGAGCGCGTTCTGTCGTCCATACCATCCTACTGCGGCTGAAGCGCTTTACGCTCAATCTCACTGAGCCAGAACTCGGCAGCCCGCGCCGCCTCAACAGCGGTTGCGGTACAGGAATTGGGGTAAGCCGGAGCGCGCCCCTCTGCCACTTCGCTGAGATAATAAACCAGCGCCGCTACCGGGCCCTTCTCATCAAGTGTCACGGCGGGAAAGGCATCTGCCAGCAGACGACGAGCCCCGGAAGCAAAGGCAACCACATCGGGGCGGGCATCGGCGCTCTTGGCCCAATTGGGAGTTGGCCGTGTCATCACTGCCGTTCCTCCTTAACTACCTGCACAATAATACCTCAGGCAGACAACACTCGAAACCGCGTCTTATGTCGCAGCCTACTTTAGGAAGTATGCCCGCAATACCGTCAATCAAGTCTTAAGAAACATAAAAACCATGCCCGTCAAAAGACTTGGCATGGTTTTTCAAGGAAATGAGTACTCAGTGCTGGGTGTGATCCATATGGCCAGCCGCAGGTTCTGGCTGGGGCTGAGGCGGAGAAACCTCTGGGGCCGACTGCACAGCCTGCACCATAACGGGCTCGGCCCCTGCAGCCTCTGATTTCCGCACACTGACCATCAGCCGCACCTGACCGGCATGTTCGAAATTGAGCAGGACGGGAAAAAACTGTCCGGCCCGCAATTCCCGCTTGAGCCCCATAACCATAAGATGCAACCCGCGAGGCGAGAATTCTATTCTGGACTCAGCGGCCACATCCAACTCGGGCAAAACCGCCATACGGGCGACACCCTGCTCATCAATGGTAGTCTGGTGAATATCCACCTTGTCGGCCCACGCCGTACTGACCGACTTCAGCATGTCGGTTTCCACCCCACCTTGAAGGATGAAGTAAACGGCGCAGTTCTGACCGAAGGCAGCGGGCCGTGTCCAGCCGTCTGAAACATCCGGTTTCTTGAGTTCCGCCTGACCCCGCTGCAGCAACGCCTCCGGCAACGGCTCAGACGGCGGCGGTTTAGGTGTCACCAACCTCTCATTCGGAGACACCGGAATCTGTTGCCCCAGAAGAGTTGTCGGATCAATTGCCGGCGGCGGATTCATACTATCAGGGTAGGCCGACTGCGCCTGCAGCGACACGCTTTGAAAACACAGCATGGCAAAAGCAAGCAAAGAGGGGGCAAGAAAAGCAAGTCTCTTCATGATTGGCGATCCTACATCCATATCCTCTGCCATGTCAGCACCACCGCCCGCAATGGCGACGGCATGACTCGCCTGAGTAGTGAAGCATTATAACGGCGCCGATGCAACTCCCTGAGATATAGGCCGCTCAGGGCCTTCAGCAACCGGGCCGGACGAGTCGTCGCAGTCTGACCACAGACGACCACCTGCCGAGCCACGGACTCGGCCTCGGAAGGGCTGCACGGAGCATGGACCAGCGACAATAACAACTCGTATCCTTCCATCACACCATCCAGACTGCCGTCAGCGGCGATAAAACGGGCCAGTGCCACAGCTGCTTTGCCCGGTTGCGGCTCATCGGTCAGCAAGGAATCCTCGCAGACATCAAGCAGATCAAGCAGGGGAGCAAGGCTGATGTCCTGCCCGCGCACCATCACCGCGAGTGGACGCAACAGCTCATGCGGAGGGGCTTCGCCTCCGGCCTCAACCGCCTGCAGAGATTCGCGCCACCACTGGAAACGCATCTGCCCCAGCACCGGCTCGCTCACCAGCGCCGGAATGCGCCGGAATTCATGATTGAGGGACAATGCTGCAAAAGCCCGCTCCCGTATTTCCGGTTCAAGAAAAAGCGCCCAGACATAGCGGTCAGGATCAGCTTTGCGGGCAAGAGCGGCCAGCGCAGAAAGGGAACGGGTTGGCTTTTTCGTCATGGCGTCGCATAGTAGGGCCTGAAAGCAGAACGACAAGCCCGAGGATGAGTCCGCATCAGCCATGCCCGAACCCAGCCTGACCAACCTGACCACCGGAACGCAGAGCGGCAGTGCTGCCGTACAGCCCCCCAGTCGGCGCATCCGCAGACGTCACGGACTGCATGCGTCTTCCCTGTTGCCGCCCTCGGTACAAAACGGGTTGCAGTCACTTTACGACGTTGCCGCAGCGCTTCACGCGGTCACAGATACACCGGAATTCATTGATGAAACCCGCGAGTTTCTGCTCGACTGCATTGAGCAGGCCCTGAATGGTCTGGTGCCCGAGGTTGAGGGGCCGCCGACCGCTTTCACCGCTTCAGCCCTTACGCTTTACCGGCAGAATCCGGTTCTCGCCCAGCATTGGGCCCTTCGTCTGCTGCAGGCGGCCCGACGCGATGTCGCCCGCCCCACCTGTGCCACCTGGTCCGACCTGATGCTTTATGCCCGCTACAAGGCCGAGCCGCTGGGACGGGCCGCTTTGGGACTGGCGGGTCTTCAGGATGAAAAAATCCAGAAAGCGGCTGACGCGCTGACGGTCGCCTTGCTGGTGCTGCATTTATTGCGCCACTGCGGGGATAATTGGCGGCTGCATGGCCGCTGTTTCCTGCCTACCGACTGGTTTGCCGAGGAGGGCGGCTCGCCCGAGCAGTTGGTTGAAAGAAAATCTACCCCCGTCACCCGCCGGGTGATTGATCGGGTGATTGACCGCACCGAAAGGCTGATTGTCACCGCGCTCCCCTTGCCCGGACTGCTGGAGCAACCCCGTCTCCGCGCCGAAGCCACCCGCCTGCTCGTCCATGCCCGCTACCAGATCGCCCAGTTGCGTCAGAACGACCCGCTGGCCAAAAACCTGAAGACTCCGTTTTGGTTACGTATCTACGCCCATTTTGCAGGCTGGCGGGCCGCCCGCTAAAGGGTTTTAAAACAGTCTGTGCCCACCCCTCTACCTTCATGCCAGCGCAGGCCGATAATCCCCTCCCCCGCTTGCGGGGGAGGGTTAGGGTGGGGGAGGAATGTTGGAAAAAATCCCGAATTTTCTGGCTCAATCCACCATGCTCCCCCCATCCCGGCCTTCCCCCGCAAGCGGGGGAAGGGGAAGGAAAGCAGTCATGTTCGTCTACGTTAAGTAGACCAGTTTCGGTCAAAATGCTCTAAAAACCAGACTTGCCAAGTCCCGGATAAGTTCTAGTTTGTCGTCCACCATTCACTGAAGGAAAAAATCATGGCTTTTGAACTCGCCCCCCTCCCCTTTGCCAAAGATGCGCTGGTGCCCTATATGTCGGCCCTGCATCTTGAAATTCATCATGGCAAGCACCATCAGGCTTACGTGACCAATCT
>CAYSDE010000111.1:0-6411 GCA_964429685.1 uncultured Pseudobdellovibrionaceae bacterium | reverse complement strand
TGGCCTGAGAGATGCCCTGACTGAAGGCGTTGGCATCAAAGGTCGGATGGGAGGCCATCGCATAAACGGCCCCGGTCTGCGCGTCAATGACGACCGCCGCTGCACTGCGCTCGGTCATCAGGCGCTGTTGGGCATATTTCTGCAGCTCAATATCAAGGGTCAGCCTGATGGTGTGGCCGGGCGTGCCTTCGCGCCGGGCGATTTCGCGGATGGTGCGGCCAAAGGCGTTGACCTCGAGATCGGCAGCCCCGACCACTCCGCGTAACTGTTTGTCATTGAGCTTCTCAATGCCGGTTTTGCCGATCTGCACGCCCGGTACTGAAAGCAGCGGATCAGCATCGGCCTTCAGTTCATCCTCGTTGACCGCGCTGACATAGCCGAGGATATGCGCGGTTGCTTCGCCAAACGGATAGTGGCGGATTTGGCCAACATCAATGCTGACCCCTTCGAGGTCGGGCAAGCGCAGTTCAACCGTTGCCGCCTGATCCCAGGTCAGGTTGTCAGCAATGGTCAGTGGGGCAAAAGAGCGGTTGCGTTGGATGTCGCGGCGGATGCGGCGCAGGTCCCGCTCATCCAACGGCACAAAGGTGCTGATGTTCTTGAGCATGGCATCGATATTGCCAACCTGTTCGGGCACCAGCATGAGGCGGAAATTCTGTTCATTAACGGCTAGCTTCTGACCAAAGCGGTCGAGGATGAGTCCACGCGGGGCCGCCAACAGACGGTGATTGATGCGGTTATCCTCGGCCAGCAGGGCGTAGCGCATCCCTTCCGTGACCTGCAGGTAATACATGCGCGAGGCCAGCACGCCGAAAATACCGGCTTGCAAGCCGCCCAGCAACAGGGCGCGACGGGTAAAAAGGCGTTGGCGGTCACTCTCGAAATCCCGCAACATCTCAATCCGCCTCGCCAAGGCTGCGCTGCAAGCGACTGTAAAGCCACGCCACCAGCGGAAAGAGGGCGACCCCGGCGATGGCCTGAAACAGGGCAGGCTCCAGTGACAACCAACTCCCGGTTCCGATGGAATGGACGATCCAGCCCATGATACCAGCCAGCACCGCTACCAGCGCATAACCCCACCACAGAATGATGAAGGAGTGGGCGAGGAAGAGTTGGCGCTGACTGAGAACCGAGGCATAGGTGACGAGATTGAGCAGGGAGTTGAGGCCGAGCGGAGAGCCGGAAATTGTATCCGCAACCAGCCCGAGCAGAAAAGCTGCCAGCGGGCCAAACAGATCAGGCCGGTAAACCGCCCAGTAAAAACTCGCCATCAGGCTGATCGAAGGAATGATGGTGCCAAAGCCGCTGAGGTGAAGCGGCACCATGCTGACCAGCATCAGCAGCAGGGTTGTGACGGCGGGGGCGGCATTACGCAGGCTGCGGTCAAGCTTCTGCCAGCCATCGAGAGTCAGCATCAGGGCCTCCGGGGAGGCGCGGCGGGCTGGGCGGATTCAGGGGAGAGCAGGTTGGCAGGGGTGCCTGGATCAAGGATATGAACCAGTTCAAGCCGGTCGAGATCGGCCAGCGGCTCCACCCGCACGGCAGACCCGTCCACCGCACTGACCACCCCAACCGGCAGACCAGCGGGATAGATACCACCGACACCGGAAGTAATCAGCCGGTCGCCTACCGCCACCCGCACATCCGGCGGAATGTGAACCAGCTGCAGCACGGCGGAATTATCTCCGGCCAGCATGGCGCGGTGACGGCTGCGTTCAATCAGCACCGGCACTCTTGCGTTGATGTCATTGATAAGAAGAACGCGGCTTGAATGACTTCCGGCGCTGACAATGCGTCCGGCCAGACCGCCCCCCGACAGGGCCACCAGCCCGTTACGCAGACCTTCGCTCGTCCCGGCCAGCACCACCACGTTGCGCATGAAGGGGCCGCCAACATCGGCGACCACCCGGGTCGTGGTGAGGCGCTGAACCGGATCGGCGGGCATTTTAAGCAGGTCGCGCAGGCCTTTGTTCTCGGCTTCCAGACGCATGAGCGCCGTCTGGTATTCGCGCAGATGGCGATTGTCTTCCTTGAGGCGCTCATTCTCGGCGCGCAGTTCGGTCAGACTGCCGAGCGTGGTAATGGTTTCGGTCAGCTTGGCGACCGGCCCGGCAATGGCCCCCAGCGCCGGAGCAAAGACATCCGTCATGCGGGCCCGCACCGAATCGCCCACCACCGGCTTGAGCAGGGAAATCGCCAGCAGCGCCAGCGCGGCCAGCACCAGCAGCAGAAAAGAAAAACGCTGCATCAGGCCGGTTGGGGAAAGGGTGACTGCCGCGATATTGGGTTTACGCCCCGGACTCATGGATATTGTCTCCTTTCAGCCGGACGCCGCCCTTAGTACATGTCTATCAGGACATTCTTGAGGGTGCGCATTTCTTCAAGCGCCCGCCCGGTGCCAAGGGCCACACAGGATAGCGGGTCTTCCGCTACCGTGACCGCCAGACCGGTGGCATAGCGCAGCACATGGTCAAGGTTACGCAGCAGGGCGCCGCCGCCAGTCAGGACAATGCCTTTATCCACGATGTCGGCGGCCAGTTCGGGCGGAGTCTGTTCCAGCGCCACCTTGACGGCTTCAACAATCGCACCCACCGGCTCGGCCAGACTTTCAGCAATCTGGCGTTCGGTGATGATGAGTTCTTTGGGGACACCGTTCATGAGGTCGCGGCCCTTGACCTGCATGGTCAGCCCCTCGCCGTCTTCGGGCGGACAAGCGGCACCGATTTCCTTCTTGATGCGCTCCGCCGAGCTTTCACCGATCAGCAGGTTATGATTGCGGCGGATATAGGCGATGATCGCTTCATCCATCTTGTCACCCGCCACCCGCACCGAGCGCGAATAGACGATGCCGCCGAGCGAGATAACCGCCACTTCAGTGGTGCCGCCGCCAATATCAATCACCATCGATCCGGTCGGCTCGCTCACCGGCAGACCGGCCCCAATGGCCGCCGCCATCGGCTCTTCAATCAGGAAAACGCGGCGGGCTCCGGCCCACTCGGCCGATTCCTTGATGGCGCGGCGTTCAACAGCGGTTGATCCTGACGGCACACAGATGATGATCTGCGGCGCAGCAAAACTGCGGCGGTTGTGAACCTTGCGGATGAAGTGCTTGATCATTTCTTCAGCTACTTCAAAATCGGCAATCACGCCGTCGCGCAGCGGGCGGATGGCGACGATGCTGCCGGGGGTACGACCCAGCATCAGCTTGGCTTCATCCCCAACAGCGCGCACTTGCCGCCGCCCCTGATGGGTGCTGATCGCCACCACCGAAGGTTCGTTGAGAACAATGCCGCGCCCCTTGACGTAAACAAGGGTGTTGGCGGTGCCGAGGTCAATGGCCATGTCGGCGGACATCATGCCGAGGAATTTTTGGAACATGCTTCTCTCTGCTGTCTTTGCTTTGCCGTCGCGGGTGAAGACTGCACCGGGGGTTAACCCGATGGCTAATTCCGAGAGACTGGGAATAGAGCATCCCGGCAAGTTTCTCAAGAAAATAGAGTCTCTTGACAGATTTTTAAGGGTAAAAGCAACGCCGACCCACGGTGAGGTGGGTCGGCGTCTGACCGATTCGTTAACTTCTCTGGCTTAAGGCGTGGTTGCCGGAGCTGCGGCGGGCGTTTCGGCCGGAGCGTCAGGCATGGTATCTTTAATGGTCTCAACCGGAGCGGGCGGCGGAATCTGGGACTCGGTAGCAACTGGAGCATCTGCAGGGGCCCCTACAACGGCATCAACCGGCGCAGCCCCATCTTCAGCAGCTTCCTCTTCAAGGGTATCGCCATCAGGAGCCAAAGCAGGCGGGGGCGTTTCAGTACCTGCCGCAGGAGCAACAGCCGCCGAGGAGATGGCCGCTTCGGTCAGGTCAGGAACAGAAGACGTATTGGGCTTGCCCATCCATACCCAAGCCACAGCAATAACAGCAGCGAGAACGACAAGCGGAACGATGATCTTGCCGCCGGGGGTAGTCTCAGTCATGAAAAACTCCTGTCTGTAGGAAGTCGGCGCCATGCCAGCTTCGTGGGATACATAAGTTCAGGCTATGCCTTTCCTCCCGGCATGACAACGGGTCAGTTGCCGCAGGGGGGACAGGTCAGTTCTTTTCCTGATCGACGAGACGATTCGCCGCAATCCACGGCATCATGCCCCGCAACTTGGCACCGACTTCTTCAATCGGGTGCATCGCCGCCCGGCGGCGCATGGCCTTGAAGCTCGGCTGACCGGCCTTGTTCTCCAGCACCCAGTCGCGGGCGAAACGACCGGACTGAATGTCGTCCAGAATCCGCTTCATCTCGGCTTTGGTTTCCGGCGTGATGACACGGGGGCCACGGGTATAGTCGCCATATTCCGCCGTGTTGGAAATCGAATAGCGCATATTGGCGATGCCACCTTCATAGATGAGATCGACAATCAGCTTCACTTCATGCAGACACTCAAAATAGGCCATTTCCGGGGCATACCCCGCTTCGACCAGCGTTTCAAAACCGGTCTGAATCAGCGAGGTCAGACCGCCGCACAGCACCGCCTGCTCACCGAACAGATCGGTTTCGCACTCTTCGCGAAAGGAGGTTTCGATGATGCCGGAGCGCCCGCCGCCAATCGCCGAAGCATAGGACAGCGCGATTTCATGAGCTTTTCCGCTCATGTTCTGCTCGACCGCGACCAGACAGGGGACACCGCCGCCCTTGGTATATTCCGAGCGCACGGTATGACCGGGGCCCTTGGGCGCGACCATAAAAACGTCCAGATCGGGACGGGCCTCAATCAGGTTGAAATGGATGTTGAGGCCGTGGGCAAAAGCCAGCGCGGCCCCCTTCTTCAGATGCGGGGCGAGGTGATGGCGATAGAGATCGGCCTGCTGCTCATCCGGCACCAGCACCATAACCACATCAGCTTTCTCGGCGGCTTCACTGGGCGGAACGATGGTGAAACCGGCAGCCTTGGCTTTCTCGCCGCTCCGCGAATTGTCGCGCAGACCAACCAGAACTTTTTTGACGCCGCTGTCGGTCAGGTTCAGGGCATGAGCGTGGCCCTGTGAACCATAACCGATAATGGCAACGGTCTTGTTCTTGATCAGATTTACATCGGCATCGCGATCATAATATACACGCATGTCATGACTCCTGTGGTGTGATGTGGAATTATAAATGGCCGCCGCCGCGATCCATCGCAACGACACCGGCGCGGGCCAGTTCGACCACGCCAATCGGCTCGACCACGCGCAGGAAAGCGGCGATTTTCTCGGCGGATCCGGTAACTTCGAAAATAAAGCTGTCGGCAGTGGTATCAACCACATGGGCGCGATAACTGTCGGCCAACATCAAGCATTCGACCCGCTGCATGCCGGTGGCGTGAACCTTGATCAGGGCCAGTTCCCGCTCAACGGCGCGACCAGTGACCGTCAGATCCTTCACCACATGCACCGGCACCAGACGGCCAAGCTGGGCCTTGATCTGCTCGACAATCAGCAGGGTACCGGTGGTGACAATGGTAATGCGCGAGATATGCTTTTCAGGATCGACCTCGGCAACGGTCAGACTTTCGATATTGTAGCCACGCCCGGAAAATAGGCCGATGACGCGAGCCAGCACGCCGGGTTCATTATCAACCAGCACCACCAGCGTATGGCGGGATACGGCATTTTCGGCGGAAAGAGCGGCAGCGGTCATGACTTTACGGGGGCTGAAGGGGAAAGCATCTGGCGACGCTAGCACCGCTGCGCCGCCGCCTCAACCCAGTATTGCCTAAAATATTGCCTTTAAGCCAGAAACGAGAGCAACCATTGCCGGGGTTTGGCTGTCGTTGTTTGCGCAACAGACGGTGGGGCCGGCTGCCGGGCCAGCGTATCAACCGCCCCCGCCAGAGCCAGAATGGAGGGGAGCGCTGCTGTGTCATTATTCGGCTTCAACAACCAGTCGAGCGGGCGACGCGGCGCGAAATAATCCTGCTCCAGATTAATGCCGTTTGGGGCACGAACGTCTTCAGGGACAGCCTCCAGCTGCTGAAACGAAACTTTCTGTCCGAACGGCGCAATATTACTTTCGAAGCGGAGGCGGCGCGGCCAGTCCTGCGGGCCGTTTTCTGCTTCAGTGGCCGCTATGGCCCGACTCACCTGTCGTAGGGTCTCCAAACGCTCAATCATGCGCGGGGACAGAGTAACCCCTTCCGGCAAGCTGTTTTTGGGATCGCGGAAGGAAATCATCAGATTGGAACTGGCGGGATCACGCGGATCATGAACCCGGACATCATTTCTCATGCCGTTCCACCTGTCCCGCAGAGAATCGGTCCAGCGCTGAACCGGAGTGCGAGTGTCCAGACCGAACACTTTCGCAACTGCCCGTTCTTCTTCTCGCGAGTCCGTAGTGGCGTTCAGCCCCAGCATCTGGCGGGTTTCTTCCCGCGTAAGCGCAAAACGGC
>CAYSDE010000110.1:0-6449 GCA_964429685.1 uncultured Pseudobdellovibrionaceae bacterium | reverse complement strand
CCCTGATCAGTTCAGGTTTTATACGGAAACGGGGGGAGAGGGAAACTTCTCCCCCTTTTCCTGCCCCGGAATTTTCACACCGAAAAATATCGCGCCTTCGGGTGGTGTAGCACAATGGCGGAGGTGGATTGTTCGGGGTGAAGCTGGAACTCGTCGGAGATTTCTACGCCGATACGGGTGGCGCCCAGCAATTTGAGAATTGGCACTTGATCCTCAAGATTGGGGCAGGCGGGATAGCCGAAGGAGTAGCGCGAACCGCGATAGCCCTGCTGCAGCATTTTATCAAACTCGCGCTCATCCTCGTGGCCGAAGCCCAATTCGGCGCGGATTTTCTTGTGGGTGTATTCGGCCATCGCTTCGGTCATCTCCACCGAGATGCCATGCAGATACAGATAATCCTGATAGCGGTTCTCGGCAAACCAGTTGCGGGCCATTTCGGCACAATGCTGGCCCATGGTGACGACCTGCAGACCGAGGACGTCGCGCTCGCGGTCTGAAATATCGCGGACAAAATCAGTGATGCTGGTTTTGTCACCGCCTGACTGACGGGGCAGAGTGAAGCGGGTAATCTCGCTGCGTCCGTCTTCCTCGAACAGCACCAGATCGTCCCCCTCGGCCGCACATTTCCAGTAGCCATAGACTGCCTGGGGCCGCAGGATTCTTTCACGCTCCGAGCGCTCCACCATCGACAACAGAATGGGTTTCAACTCACGCCCGGCCCAGTCCAGATACTCCTCGAAACTGCGGCCTTCCTTGCGGTAGCCCCATTGCAGCTGGTAGAGCATCCGCTCGTTGAGATAAGGAAGCAGTGCCTTCAACGGCAAACTCTCGATCATCCGCGCCCCCCAGAAGGGCGGTGTGGGAACGGCAACGCCTTCGGCCAGCATCCGGCGGCGGGCAGCAGCCTCTGCCGCAGTCAGCGATACTCCCGCAGTGGTCGGCGTACCAAGGCGGCGCTTGGTATTCTTGGCACGGCCCTGCCGCTTGGCCTGCATGACAGCGCAATACTCATTAAACTGACCGGACATCACCTTGTCCATTAAGGCAAGACCGTCGAAAGCATCTCCGGCATAAGCGACCGCGCCGGTGGCATAACTGCCCGAGCAATCATCTTCGACATAAGCGCGGGTCAGCGCGGCACCGCCCAACAGCACCGGCACTTCAATCCCTTCGCGGGACAACTCTTCCAGATTTTCGCGCATGACGACGGTAGACTTGACCAGCAGACCGGACATGCCAATGGCATGGGCGCGGTGTTCACGTACCGCAGTCAGAATATTGGCAATCGGCTGCTTGATGCCGAGATTGACCACCCGATAACCGTTATTGGTCAGAATAATATCAACCAGGTTCTTGCCGATGTCGTGAACGTCGCCTTTCACGGTGGCGAGGATAATGGTGCCTTTCTGCTGCCCATCGACCTTTTCCATGAAAGGCTCTAGCCATGCCACAGCGGCTTTCATGGTTTCAGCAGATTGCAGCACAAAGGGCAGCTGCATCTTTCCGCTGCCGAATAACTCACCCACCACTTTCATGCCGTCGAGCAGGATGTTGTTGATGATGTCGAGCGGACGATAGCCTTTCAGCGCTTCGGCCAGATCCTCCTCCAGCCCGACCTTGTCGCCATCGACAATGCGGTCTTTCAGCCGTTCGGCAACGTTTTCGGATTTCTGTTTCTTGACCACAGCCGTGGCCTGACGTCCTTCAAACAGCGACAGGAATTTCTGCAGCGGGTCATAGCCGTCGCGGCGGCGGTCAAAAATCAGGTCTTCAGCAATCTGGACGTCTTCAGGGGCAATCTTGTGCAGCGGCATGATCTTGGACACATGCACAATCGCCCCGGTCATGCCGCGCTTGACCGCATGATCCAGAAAAACCGAATTCAGCACGTGGCGGGCGGCGGGCGACAGACCAAAGGAGATATTGGAGAGCCCCAGAATGATCTGCACCTCAGGCAAAGCGCGGGCAATCATTTCGATGCCCTGCAACGTCCACTCGCCTAGCTTGCGGTCGTCTTCAACCCCGGTGCCGATGGTAAAAGTCAGCGGATCAATCAGCAGGTCACTCGCGGGCAGGCCGTGTTTGACCACGGCAAACTCATAAAGGCGCTTGGCCAGTTGCAGCTTGCGCTCCGGCGTTTTGGCCATGCCCTCTTCATCAATGGTGAGGGCAATCACCGCGCAGCCGAATTTTTTGGCGAGGCGCAAGCGGGCGGCGGCGGGTTCTTCACCATCCTCGAAATTGATCGAATTGATAATGGCCTTGCCGCCATAAAGCGGCAGCGCTGCTTCCAGTACTTTCAACTCGGTGCTGTCAATCACAAGAGGGGCAGTGACGGCACTGGCGAGGCGCGGCAGTACCGCATTCATCTCCGCACTTTCATCGCGGCCAACAAAAGCGGTGCAGAGGTCCAGCGCGTTGGAGCCTTCGCGTACCTGTTCCCGCGCCATCTCGACGCAACCATCCCAGTTGCCCGCCTCCTGCAACTCCCGCCACTTCTTCGAGCCATTGGCGTTGCAGCGCTCACCAATCGAGAAATAACTGTTTTCCTGCCTGAATGGCACTTGTCCATAGAGCGACGCCGCCGCCGGAATCCAGTGAAAACTGCGTTGTGCCGGGGCGGGACGGCCCGCAGCATCCAGCCCGCGCAGCATCGCATCAACCGCCTGAATATGGCTGGTGGTGGTGCCGCAGCAACCGCCGACCAGATTGATACCGTCTTCGCGGATAAAGCGTTCCAGCCATTTGGCGAGGTCTTGCGGGCTGAGCGGATAATGGGTCTTGCCGTCCACCAGTTCAGGCAGACCGGCATTGGGCTGCACCGATAACAACCCCGGCCAGTTCTGCGACAACCATTTGACATGTTCGGCCATTTCCTGCGGGCCGGTAGCGCAGTTGAGGCCGATCAGTGGCACATCAAGCGCCTGAATGGCCGTGGCGGCGGCAGCAATGTCGGCCCCGACCAGCAGGGTGCCGGTGGTTTCAACCGTCACCTGCACAAAAATCGGGAAGTCGGCCTTGATGCGTTTAACCCCGTTAACCGCCGCTTTGATCTGCAACGTATCCTGACAGGTTTCGATCAGCACCGCATCGACGCCGCCGCTGAGCAGACCTTCCGCCTGCACCGCAAAGGCATCTTCCAGCGCCTGATAACCGATATGGCCGAGGGTAGGCAGCTTGGTGCCGGGACCGATGGAGCCCAGCACAAAACGCGGGCGACCATCCGAAAAACTTTCCGCCGCTTCCCGCGCAATCTCGGCGGCGCGACGGTTGATTTCCAGCGCCTTGTCCTGCAACTCGAACTCGGCCAGCGTGATCGGCGAGCCGCCGAACGTGTTCGTCTCCACCATATCCGCGCCCGCCGCGAAATAATCACGGTGAATGCCGCGCACGATGTCGGGGCGAGAGAGATTCAGCACATCCGTGCAGTTCTCCTTGTCCCAATAGTCTTTCTCAACATCCAGCGTCATCGCCTGAATCCGGCTGCCGAAGCCGCCATCACAAAGCAGAACGCGGTCGCGGAGGGCTTGGAGAATTTTGCTCATTTCCTATCCTACTGCTGATTTCTTTATGTCGTCGTTTAGGAGGTCGGATATATTTCTGTATGTATTGCTGAGTTCTTTTATGGTTTTAGCAATTTCTTCCGCTTTATAGGACAAAATTTCAGTTCCATTGTGCAAATATTGGGGGTTCAATGGAACATTCTGGACGGCCACTACTTCCGTATGTACGTCATATAGGCTATCTCGCGCCTTAATGTAACGGTCTCTGATCTCTGCGGGGAGGCTGATAATATCTTCTGGTAAGAATTGTAGAGTAACGGGTAGTTCAAGAGCTTTCTCCAAGTTATTGGGGATTTCGTAGTATTCTTCGCGATCGCCATATTCGCTTTGGTATCCGAATGGATGGGACATGATACTGTCATGCAGCCCGATCAAGTTTTGCGAGAATCGTTTAGCTTCTATGCCGAGAATAATTCTAACTCCTTCTGCTCGGGCAGCCTGTGAGTTCTGAATTTGCTGTATTTGTTTCTGTGTGCCTTGATAGGCCAGGTAGCCAGCAAATATGGTTGCTGCTGCGCCCAACAGTACCTGCCATGTGTTTAACAGTGTTTCTAATGGGGTGTCGGCTATAACAAAAGCCACGATGATCCCAACGATCATTCCAAGCGTGAGATAAACTAGGTTGTTAGAGTCGTGTTGAAGTGCAGGTTTACTCACTCAAGCACCTACCTGTCCATTCGGGGTCATACCGGCCCCGTGTCGTGGCACGGGGCAGGCTCCGGCTGGTATCCATGTTTCCGGCAACACTGTAGATGAGAAATGGATCCCGGCCTGCGCCGGGATGACAAAAATATATGGAAGACGGGACAAGAAACTCATACACCCACCTTCTCTTTCACACCCAAATGCCGACACAGCGCCTGCACCAGTTCGGCGCGGTTGAGGGTGTAGAAGTGGAACTGGGTTTCGCCAGCTTCTTGCAGGGCGAGGCATTGTTCGGCGGCAACCTCTTCGGCAATCCGGCGGCGCTCGTCCAGCGGCTTTTCGTCAAACCCGGCAAAAATCTGGTGATAGGCGGCGGGGATGCTGGCACCGCATTTTCCGGCAAATTCGACGGCGCGGGCAAAATTGGTAATAGGCAGGATGCCGGGCACAATCGGCGCGGTAATCCCAGCCTTGCGGGCGCGCTCAATAAATCCAAGATAGGCGGCATTATCAAAAAAGAACTGCGAGATGGCCCGGGTTGCGCCGCAGTCGAGCTTGCGCTTGAGATTATCCAGATCGGCCTCGGCTGAGGAGGCTTCGGGATGAACTTCGGGATAGGCGCCAACGCTCAGCTCGAACGGGGCAATTTTCAGCAGCCCCTCCACCAGATCCGCCGCATAGGCATAGCCGCCGGGATGGGGCTGGTAGCGGGTGCCGACCCCCTCACTGGGATCGCCGCGCAAAGCAACGATATGGCGGATCCCGGCTTTCCAGTAACTTTCGGCAATCTCGTCTATCTCGGCCCGCGGGGCCCCCACACAAGTCAGATGGGCGGCAGCCTTGAGGTGGCGGGCGCTTTGCAGCTTCGTCACAATTTCATGAGTACGGGCCCGCGTCGTGCCTCCGGCCCCATAAGTGACCGAGACGAAATGCGGGCGGAAAGCGGCCAGCGCCTCCACCGTATGCCAAAGGCTCTGTTCCAGAGCCTCGGTTTTGGGCGGGAAGAACTCGAAACTGACGATAGGGGCGGTAAATGCGGTCATGATTCCCTTTTATTGCCCTAATTTTCCGCTTCCGGCTAGAGAGAACCTCGGCGGGCGTGACGCAAGCCTATTGTCCCCCTTTTGTTTTTGTGTTTTTTCCTGTTACAACAGCACCGGCCCGGCCTCTGCCGGACTGATAAAACTGACGAGAGTAAATGATGAGCAACGATCAAACCCGGCATTTCTTCCAGCAGGTCGAGGCTTCCGCTTCACTGAGCGACCTTGAATCCGTCCGCGTGGCAGGGCTCGGCAAGGAAGGGTTTTTTACCACCTGGGTCAAGACCATCGCCAGCCTGCCCCCGGAGCAGCGCAAGGAAGAAGGCCAGCGCCGCAACCAGCTCAAGAACGAGTTTGTCCAGACGCTTGAGGCCAAAAAGGCCGTGCTGGAGCACGCCGCCCTCGACCAGCGTCTTGAGGCCGAGCGGGTGGATGTCACGTTGCCCTGCCGCCATGAAGAGTTGGGCCGGGTGCATCCGGTCAATCAAAGCCTTGAAGAGATGATTGAAATTTTTGCCCAGTGGGGCTTCACCCTCGCCGAGGGCCCGCAAATCGAAAATGATGATTACAATTTCACCAAGCTCAACGTCCCCCCCGATCATCCCGCTCGCCAGATGCAGGACACCTTCTATATGCCCGATGCCGCCGACGGCCAGAAGCGGGTGCTGAGAACACATACCAGCCCGGTGCAGGTGCGTACCATGCTGACCCAGAAGCCACCAATCCGCATTCTAGCGCCTGGCCGGGTCTATCGCTGCGATTTTGACGCCACCCACGCCCCGATGTTCCATCAGGTTGAAGGGCTGGTGATTGAGGAAACCGGCAAGATTACGATGGCCCATCTCAAGGGTGTGCTGCTGGATTTCTGCCGTGCCTATTTCGGCATTACTGATCTGCCGCTGCGTTTTCGCCCTTCTTTCTTCCCGTTTACCGAACCTTCAGCGGAAGTTGATGTCGGCTGTTCCCGCAAGGGCGGCGAGTTGAAGCTGGGCAATTATGGCGACTGGCTGGAAGTGCTGGGCTGCGGCATGGTGCATCCCGCTGTGCTGGAAGCCTGCGGCATCGACAGTACCAAGTATCAGGGCTTTGCGTTCGGCATGGGCCTCGACCGTTTCGCCATGCTGAAATATGGCATCCCCGATCTGCGTACCATGTTTGACGGCGATATGCGCTGGCTGCGTCATTATGGTTTTCTGCCGTT
>CAYSDE010000109.1:0-6460 GCA_964429685.1 uncultured Pseudobdellovibrionaceae bacterium | reverse complement strand
TCTAGAGCATATAAAAGAGTCTAAAGCTTGAACCGTTCACCCAGATAAACCCGCCTGACATCTTCATCATCAACAATTTCCTGCGGCGTGCCCGAGCGGAGGACGCGGCCTTCGTGGATGATGTAGGCGCGGTCAACCAGATCCAGAGTTTCGCGCACATTGTGATCGGTAATCAGAACGCCGATGCCTTTGCCTTTGAGCTGGGCGACCAGATCGCGGATTTCACCGACAGCGATGGGATCGATACCGGCCAGCGGTTCATCAAGCAGAATGAAATTGGGCTGAGTGGCAAGAGCGCGGGCGATTTCCACCCGGCGGCGTTCACCGCCCGACAGCGCCACCGCAGGAGCGCGGCGGAGATGGGTGATGGAGAATTCAGCCAGCAGGTCTTCCAGCATCTGCTCCCGGCGCTCGGCATCGGCTTCCACCACTTCCAGCACGGCGCGGATATTGTTCTCGACCGACAGGCCCCGGAAAATGGAAGCTTCCTGCGGCAGATAGCCAACCCCAAGGCGGGCGCGGCGATACATCGGCAAACTGGTAATATCGTGCCCGTCCAGGACAATGCTGCCCGCATCGGCTTTGATGAGGCCGGTAATAATGTAAAAACAGGTGGTCTTGCCTGCGCCGTTAGGGCCGAGCAGACCCACCGCCTCGCCCCGCTGCACTGACAGGCTGACATCGCGCAGCACCGGGCGGCCCTTATACTGCTTACCCAGATTGGTGGCCATCAGTCCGCCCACTTGCGGCAGACGCCTAACCAGTTTGGCGCTGGGTTTCTGCTTGGTCATGGCGACCCCGTCTTTGCGGGCACAACCGGCGCATCTTTCGGCACCACCAGCCCGCGCACCCGCTGCCCGGAATCCGCCAGCAGACGACTGACCCCGGTGGCCATGTTGATCTCGGCCCGTGCGCCGTTGAGTTGGTTTTGGCCCCGGGTGATCTGCACATCGCCGTCCAGTGTCGCCAACTGACGTTTGACGTCATACAGGCCCTTGTTGCCGCGCACGATTTCGCTGGGTGAAGAAATCAGCACATTCCCCTCGGCACCCAGGCGGCGGACTTCCAACGCATTGTTGTTCGCCGGGTTTTCTTCCAGCGCAGCGGTCAGGACATCGGCAGCCACCCGGCGATCTTCCCGCACGGCCACCGCATCACCCCGCGCTACCGCCAGCCGCTCGGTTTCCCAATACTCCAGACTGTCCCGCGCTGTCACCACATCCGGGCCGGAAGTAAAACGCAGATCACCGCCGCGCAGCACAGCAACCTTGCGGCCCACATCATAAATGCCGCGCTCGCCGGTGGCTGATTGCTGGCCGCTGATGATGGTTACCCCACCCTCCCCCAGCACCTGCGTCACGCTGGACTTGCCCCCGGCGTCTTCAACATAATGCGCGGTAAGCAAGGCTGCCTTGATGGTGACAGCGCCTTGCACCACTTCGGCATTGCCCCGGGCGACATAGGTATGATCGTTCTCGTGATATTCGAGAGAGTCGGCCGTGATGTTGACGGGAGTGGACGACGGAGCCGTTTGAGCCTGGGCGACACCCATCACCAGAAACACCGTCATACCGGCGAAGGCCGGTATCCATCTGCGGCGGAGTGACGGGGAAGAGGAGGACAAAAAACTCATCGTGCCGCTCCGGGAACATTCAGCGTAGCACGCCCGGTGAACATCACGGTTTTACCTTCGTCGGTAATGCGGAAGCCGTTGGCGTTGATGCGGCCCCTGGGCCCGGTGCCTGTAACCGGCTGATCCCCGAAAGCCTGCGCCGGTTCGGCCAGATTTATTTCCGCTCTTTCGGTCACCACGTCATATCCCTCATCATCCTTCAGATGGACTTGCCCGGTCAGGATGACATGATTGGCCTTCTGTTCATAGCGCCCTGTTTGAGAGGTGATGGTCACCCAGCCGCCGCCCTGCCGGTCGAGACGGGCTGTCACGGTTTCAAGATCAATCGAGTCGGCCACTTCGCCAACCTGTACCGCCCGCGCCGCCGTGACGACCATCGGCTCGCCTTTGGCATTCTGCGAGGAATAGCGCAGATTGGTCATTTCGCGCTGGCCCATGGTGGTGGGGGGAAGATTACGCAAATCCGCCGTCAAACTCGGCCAGCCAAACAGCATGATCAGCAGCACGACCACCGCAGCGGGCAAAGCCCAGCGCATCAAGCCGACAAACCGGCTGTAACGCTGAGCGGCAGCAATTTTCAGCCCCGTCTGTCCCCGCCGAAGCGGCGGCTGCGGAATATCCAGCCCGGCAGGCATCTCAGGCGACTCCGGCGCGCAGCAGATCATGGATATGGATGATCCCGACCGGCTTGCCGTCATCGACCACAAATATATTGGTGATCTTGCGCTTGCCGACCGTCATTTCACCTAAGGCTTCCAGCGCCAGCATGTCGGACGGAATGGTTTTGGGATTGGCCGTCATGATAGAGGACGTCTTTTGCGCTAGCAGGTCTTTGGCCATGTGGCGGCGCAAATCGCCGTCGGTGATGATGCCAACCAGCGCGCCGGCCTTGTCGACAATGCCGAGGCAGCCGAAGGCCTTTTCTGTCATCTCGACCAGTGCTTCGCTCATGCGGATGTCGCCAGCGACCAGCGGCATATCCTTGTGCATGAGGTCGCGCACGCGGATGAACTGTTTGCCGAGTTGACCGCCGGGATGGAAGCCGTGAAAATCTTCCGGGCGGAACTGGCGGCGCTCCATCAAAGCTACGGCCAACGCATCGCCCAGCGCCATTTGCATGGTGGTGGAAGTGGTGGGCGCCAGTGCAATGGTGCCCGCTTCCGCCAGTTTGGGCAGACGCAACAGAATGTCACTCTCCTGTCCCAGCGGCGAGGTGGGATTGGCGGTCATGCCGATCAGGGGAATTTTGCGGCGGCGGGTGTAGAGAATAATATCGCGCAGCTCGGGCACTTTGCCGGAGTTGGATAAAGCCAGCACGCCATCCCGATCAGTCACCATGCCGAGATCGCCGTGGCTGGCTTCACCGGGATGAACAAAAAAAGCCGGGGTTCCGGTCGAGGCCAGCGTCGCCGCAATCTTGCGCGCCACATGGCCGGATTTGCCCATACCGGTGACGATCAGCCGCCCCTTAAGGCGTACAATGCAATCCACGGCTTTGGTAAAATCGCCGTCCAGCGTATCCGCCAGCGTGCCAAGTGCAGCCGATTCCAGCTGCAGAACTCCGCGGGCAACTTCAATATCCTTGCGTTTGGCCGGGTGCCGCTGAGGCGATTTGAGAGCGGCAAGCGCCATATGGTCAGTGCCCCAACATTTCCTCGGACCAGCCGCCCAGATCAAGTTCGGCCCGGTACGGCAGGAAGTTGAAGCAGGCCTGTGCCAGTTCCAACCGGCCTTCCCGCTTGAGCAGCACAAGCAGTTTTTCGCGCAGGGCGTGGAGATATAGCACATCTTCGGCAGCGTATTGCATCTGCTCTTGCGTCAGCTCCGCTCCGCCCCAATCCGAACTACCCAGACCTTTGGCAATCTCGATGCCCAGCAGATCCTTGATGATTTCCTTCATGCCGTGTTTGTCGGTAAAGGTGCGGCAGAGGCGCGAGGCAACCTTGGTGCAGAAAACCGGATTCACCCGTACGCCCAACCAATGATGGGCAAAGGCAATATCGGTACGGGCCACGTGGTAGATTTTCTCGATCCTAGGATCAGTCAGCAGGGCCTTGAGATTGGGGGCGCTGTAATCGGTGCCGTTAAACTGCACCAGATGGGCGTTACCATCGCCCGCCGAAAGCTGCATCAGGCAGAGGCGATCCCGGAACGGGTTGAGCCCCATCATTTCGCCATCAACCGCCACCACCGGGCCGAAGCTGAGGCCCGTGGGGAGATCGTTCTTATGGAGATGAACTGTCATGCAGGAAGCAACCCCGCTCAAAAATATGGTGCCCGGAAGAAGACTCGAACTTCCACGACCTTTCGGCCACTAGGACCTGAACCTAGCGCGTCTACCAATTCCGCCATCCGGGCAAGTGGCGGATTTTCTAGGCATTTCTTACGCCGCTGTCAAGCTGCTTATCGCGGCTTGAGTTAATCTGATTTTCGGGTAAGTCCTTAACCGGTGCTGTGGGTGGATCCAAAACAGGGTAAGAGCATGATTCTTGTGTTCAAAATCATTGGCAGCGTTCTCGGACTGGCCGTCGGGTTTGCCATCGGTCTGGCCGCCCTGATGCATATTACCAAGGGTGAAAGCATCAAGGCGGTGCTGGCCGACAAGGATAAGAAAATCTGGCTTGGGCTGCTGGTCTGGGGATTCGCTCTGGTGGGGGCATGGCTGGGCTGGGAACTGGTCATCTATCTGGCTTATGCCAACCGGTGAAGACATGAACGAGCGCCCCAGAGTCGGCATTGGTGTGGCTATCCGCAAGAACGGGCAGATTCTGATCGGGCATCGCAAAGGCGACCACGCCGGAGGCGAGTGGAGTTTTCCCGGCGGTCATCTGGAATATGCCGAAGACCCGGTTGCCTGCGCCCTGCGCGAAACCGCCGAAGAGTGCGGGATCACGATCAGCACGCCGTGGCTAGGCATAGTGACCAACAATGTCTTCAGCAATGGCCGCCACTACATCACCCTCATCATGATTGCCGACTGGGTGGCAGGGACGCCGCAAGTGCTGGAACCGGACAAGGTGATCGACTGGCAGTGGTGTGCCTGGAGCGCCCTGCCCGTACCGCTGATGACGCCGATTGTCAGTATGCAGAACAACGGCTTCGACCCCACTCTCGCACAACAGCCAGGCCGGGAATTGCTGGCGGTGTAATGCTGGTCCCGTTTTTCTGTTTATATTGCGCAGCGGCCAGCGCGAGCACTCCAACCAGCAGTGCGAGTTTCCTTAGCGCAACGAGGTGCGTGGCTTCAAGATCGAAGTCTGCGCAACCTAGGACAAGGCACGCGGCGCATGATGATCGTTGAAAACGCACATGCTGAGAAGACCGCGCCGGCACAGGGTGCCAACCGCCACAAACTCGTCGTTCCCGCCGCCAGCATCTGGTGCTGGGGCAACGGGCTGTTCCTGAAAATAGCAATGAAATCAAGGCCATTCCGCAGTTGCTCGACCGGTTGTGTCTTGAAGGCGCCATCGTCACGATTGATGCTATGAGCACACAGACGTGGTGCTGTTTTTCGAGCCCCCCCGATCCTGCTGCCGACTAGTCGGAATACAACACGCTGGACGCCGGACACGGACGCATTGAAGAGCGGCAGGTGTTGGCGATTGAGACAATCGACTGGCTGAAAGAACGTCATCCAGGCTAGCCAGGCTTGCACGCCATCGCGCAGGTGACAGCGCGGCGCACCCTCTGTCCAAAAACGGTTCTATATCTCGTCATTACCGGCGAACGCGGCCCAACTGACCGACATCATCCGTCGGCACTGATGCATCGAAAACGTCCTGCACTGGTCGCTGGACGTGACATTCAAAGACGACCGCTGCCGCACCGACAACGCCGCCCTCAACCTCGCTATCGTCAAACACGCCGCATTCAATAGCCCATTCCTCCCCTCCCTCATTAACTATTTGTGATTCCGCCCTGTTTGTTTAAGGGAGGCGGCTTGACAAAGATAAAGAACTTAAGTAGAACAAAACGTGAGCGCCGCCGAGTCGTTTGGGTGCGGCGCAGTCCCGGAGTACCCTTCTATGCTTACCAAGAAACAGCATGAACTCCTGCTCTTCATCAATGGCCGACTGGCTGATGAAGGCGTCCCACCCTCTTTCGACGAGATGAAAATTGCCCTCGGCCTGCGTTCCAAGTCGGGCATTCATCGCCTGATTACCGGGCTTGAGGAACGCGGGTTTATCCGCCGTCTGCCCCACCGCGCCCGCGCTCTTGAAGTGGTGCGCCTGCCCAAGCCCGCGCCCGAAGCCCCCAGCCGCCCCGCCAAAGGCAGTTTCAAGCCCAGCATTATTCAGGGTGGCAAAACGGCGGGCGCCCCGGCTGACTCGGTTGAACTGCCGCTCTATGGCCGCATCGCCGCTGGTCTGCCGATTGAGGCCCTGTCTGACCCCTCAACCTTCATCCCGATTCCGCAGGACATGCTGGGAGCGGGAGATCACTACGCGCTGGAAATTTCCGGTGATTCGATGATTCAGGCCGGTATTCTGGACGGCGACACTGTCATCATCCGCAAAGCCACCCGCGCCGATAACGGGCAGATTGTGGTCGCGCTGGTTGAAAACGAGAACGTAACACTGAAACGCTGGCGCCTCAAAGGCAACAAGGTCGCGCTCGAACCCTGCAACCCCGACCATGAAACGCGGATTTTCCCCGCCGATCATGTGGCCGTGCAGGGACATCTGGTCGGGCTTATTCGGCGGTATAACTAACAGACATGGCACAGTCTCCGGCTCAAACAACAACGCGTTATGCCCCCGTTAAGCGTCCATTGTGCCTCTCCCCAAAAACTAGATCAGAGACAGTGAGAAAATTCCTGTAATCTGG
>CAYSDE010000108.1:0-6620 GCA_964429685.1 uncultured Pseudobdellovibrionaceae bacterium | reverse complement strand
CCTCTCATTTCCCCATCCACAGGATTAGCACTGCTCCCCTTGGCGGGAAAGCCGGAATTCCGCCCGGACGGGACGGGTCATCAGGCATTGGTACAAACATCGAGGATTCTCTGGGCTTTTGATGGGATTTTCCACTCAGCGGGAATGAATACCCTGATATCCATAATCCCTCGATCCCTTGAAGACATCGTGCGTCCGGCAGTAACAGGCCCACTATCTGGCTGGTTGCCGCTCACAGAATCGAGAACGCTATGGGCATACAAAAAACTGTCCGCAAAGCAGCCCGCCAGACTCTTAGATCCGAGATCGGAAGAATCGACGTAGTCTTCCCACACCATGACCGGAGACATAGCCAGCCGGTCAGAAATCTTTCCCAGCTTGAGCGACACGTCTCTCGCCCCACTCATGTTCCCTATCGGACCTCGCGCCAGCTGATTGAAAATCAACTGAGTCCGCTCAAGCAGTTCAACCGGTGCTGTCCCCGAACCGCAAGCCCCGCAGGCATCAAAGAAAACTTTCGCCAACGCCGCCTGGGCTGGCGTCCCCTGATTCTCACGCTCCTGATAGTCTCGCACCTCGGTGGTCACAAAGCGGTGAATAGCCATATAGGCCTCCAACTGCTCATTGACTTCTACAATATAAGGGTTGGCCACTATCTCCCGATCCGCACGCTGCGGCACCGGACAAGCCGGTGAGGAACGGCGAAAAAAGAAACCCAGAACCCCCATTACTTGCCTCCCAGCGCCCGCGCCTCAAGGACAGCGGATATTCACGACATTACCAGACGAAGACAGTTCAGGCCGCGACCGGAGGTGCAATGCCTGCCTGCGGTCGCACCGTGTAAGGCCGCCCACTAGCCCAGCGGTTAGCACGCGCCACCCCAAGATCGTCGCGCAGATAAGATGAAATCGCCAAGGCGGCATCGTGGAAACTTTCGTGATAATCCCGTACGAGATCAGAAACACTGGTCAGTCGTGTCGATAAACCGTATCCAGCGGCTTCTCCGAAAATATCCCGCAGATGAGTCAGACGGGCGGGATCATGCGTGTCTCCAGCTGCCAGCCGATTGAAAATAGTCCGCGTTTCCTCGATCAGGGTACCAGGTTCAACGCCACCGGCAATCGCCTTGGCCCTGAAATACAGGGTTTCAAGAGCCCGGGCTTCAGGTGAGGCATCGTTGTCTTTCAGTGAGATATGAACGCCCTCCGCAACCCGTCGATGCACTTCGGCATAAGCTCCCATCTGCGAACCGATGTCAGCAATATTGCGGCCTTTCCAAATCTCGTTCATTAGGGCAAGGAAATCACCATCTCTGCCTCCCGATAAAAACAACATTCCGTCCTCCTGTTTTTTATAATGAATCCTTCTTACCTGATCCCCAGCGCCTGTGCAACCAGCGCGGCCTGTTCGGCGTTGTGGCGTTTGAGGGAACCGGCGGCGGGGGAGGCGGCTTCCACCCGGCCGGCATAGAGCGGACGTTTGGCCTTGCCGCCCAGCTCGGTCAGCACAGCTTCAAGGCGGCGATCCATGAAGGTCCATGCGCCCATATTCTGCGGCTCTTCCTGACACCAGACCACTTCAGTCGCATTCGGATATTTGGCCAGTTCGGCTTTAATCTCGGCAGCGGGGAAGGGATACATCTGTTCCACCCGCACCAGCGCCACATCCTTGACCTTGTTATCCTCACGGGCCTGCCAGAGATCGTAATAGACCTTGCCGGTGCAGAGGACTACCCGCTTGATGGCCTTGGCGGCAACGGTATCACCAATGACAGTCTGGAAGAAACTGCCGGGGCCAAAATCCTTCAGCGGTGAAACGCAGAGCTTGTGCCGCAGCAGACTCTTGGGCGTAAACACCACCAGCGGCTTGCGGAATTTGCGACGCAACTGGCGGCGCAGAACATGGAAGTAGTTGGCGGGTGTTGTCGCATTGACCACCTGCATGTTGTCTTCCGCACAAAGCTGCAGATAGCGCTCGACGCGGGCGGAGGAGTGTTCCGGCCCCTGCCCTTCATAGCCATGCGGCAGCAGCATGACGAGGCCGGAGAGCCGCAGCCATTTGCTTTCCGCTGAACAGATGAACTGGTCGATAATGACCTGCGCCCCGTTGGCAAAATCGCCGAACTGGCCTTCCCACAGCACCAGCGCGTTGGGTTCGGACAGGGTATAGCCGTATTCGAAGCCGAGAACGCCCGCTTCGCTGAGCGGACTGTTGAGGACTTCCAGAAAGGCCTGACCGGCCTCCGGCCCGTTAGCGCGAATGTTATTGAGCGGGATATAGCGGGCTTCGGTTTCCTGATCGTAGAGCTTGGCATGTCGCTGCGAGAAAGTCCCCCGCCCGCAATCCTGACCGGACAGCCGCACCGGATTGCCCTCAATCAGCAGCGTGCCGAAAGCCAGCGCTTCGCCAGTTGCCCAGTCCAGCCCCTCGCCGCTCTTGAACATCTGGGCCTTGGCTTCGAGCTGACGGGTGATCTTGGGATTGAGGTTGAAGGTGTCTGGCGTCGTCACCAGCGCCTTGCCGACTTCCTGCAGCTTGTCCAGCGCAACCCCGGTATCGCCGCGCCAGTTGGCGGCGTCCTTGCCCGCTGTTTCAATACCGGCCCATTTGCCTTCCAGCCAGTCGGCCTTGTTGGGTTTGTAGGAAGCGGAAGCCTTGTATTCGGC
The DNA here is from genome assembly GCA_964429685.1 of uncultured Pseudobdellovibrionaceae bacterium. Lineage (GTDB taxonomy): Bacteria > Pseudomonadota > Alphaproteobacteria > UBA2400 > UBA2400 > CAYSDE01. Next base: position 3,954 of record CAYSDE010000108.1, on the reverse strand, counting down.
TTCCAGATAGTCATAGAAATCCTGATTGATCTTTTTGGCTTCGTCCTCGGTTATCGCCCCTTCCGCGACCAGCTTCTGTGCATAAAGAACGCGGGTTGGCGGATGATCCTTGATCGTCTTGTACATCAGCGGCTGGGTGAAGGCCGGTTCGTCGCCCTCATTATGGCCGTAGCGGCGATAACAATACATGTCGATGACAACATCCTTGCCGAATTGCTGGCGGTACTCGGTGGCGATACGGGCCACATGCACCACCGATTCAGGATCATCGCCATTCACATGGAAAACCGGCGCATGGATCATCAGCGCGACATCTGTCGCATAAAGACCGGAGCGCGAATGCGCGGGAATGGTGGTAAAGCCGATCTGGTTGTTGACGATGAAATGAATGGTGCCGCCGGTACGGTAGCCCTTGAGTTCGGACATCGCCAGCGTTTCCGCTACCAGCCCCTGACCGGCAAAGGCGGCATCGCCATGCAGCAGAATGCCCAGCACTTCCTGCCGGTGCGTATCGTGGCGCTGTTGCTGCTTGGCCCGCACCTTGCCCGTCACCACCGGATTGACGCATTCCAGATGCGACGGGTTGGCGGTGAGCGAGAGGTGAATGTGATTGCCGTCAAAATCGCGATCCGCCGACGCGCCGAGATGGTATTTCACATCGCCCGAACCCTGCACATCCTCGGGATTGGACGAGTTGCCCTGAAACTCGGCGAACAGCGCGGCAAAGCGCTTGAGCATGACATTGGTCAGCACGTTGAGACGGCCCCGATGCGACATGCCGAAGACAACTTCCTTGACGCCGAGTTGCCCACCGCGCTTCAGCACCTGCTCAATCGCCGGGATCAGCGCTTCGCCGCCATCAAGACCGAAGCGCTTGGTGCCGGGGAATTTGGTGTGCAGGAACTGCTCCAGACCTTCTGCCGCCACCAGCTTTTCCAGAATGGCGTGACGGCCCTTGGCGGTGAATTCGGTATGGTTGCGGATGCCTTCAATGCGTTCCTGAATCCAGCCCTTTTGCGCCGGATCCTGAATGTGCAGGAACTCGACGCCGATATGACCGCAATAGGTTTCCTGCAGCAGGGTTACAATCTGGCGCAGGGTGGCGGTTTCAAGCCCGAGAACGTGATCAATGAAAATCGGGCGATCCCAGTCCTCCGGAGCAAAGCCGTAGCTGGCCGGATCAAGCTCGGGATGCGGCTTGGTTTTGAGGATACCCAGCGGATCAAGCTTGGCAGCGGTATGACCGCGCACACGATAAGCGCGGATCAGCATCAGGGCGCGGATGGAATCCAGCGTCGCCTGCCGGGTCACCGGAGCGCTGGCTGGAGCGGTAAAGGGGACGACCTTGGCCGGAGAATCCTCTTCAGCACGCGGAGCCCAACTGGGGCCGCTCTGCTCGTGCAGCATAGTGCCGACATCGTCTTTCAGTTCGCCAAAGAACTGCGCCCAGCTGGGATCAACCGCCGCCGGGTTCTGTTGATACTGGGTATAAAGATCAGCCAGATAAGCCGAATTGGAACCGAACAGAAAAGATGTTTGGGCAGAAGAACGCGCCATGATTGAACTCCGGACAGAAACCCGATACACAGGCAGTAATGCGACACCCGCCCCCTGTAAAGGGCAAGACTGCGCTGGAACTTTAGCCACCGGGACTTAACTCGTCGTTAAGATTATGGTGCAGCGCCGCGTAATAATATTGCCAATTGTTATAGTTAACGAAATATGTATTGCGACCACCCTCGCGGAAGCATAGCCTTCACGTACAGGGTGAATAGCTCCGGATAAGAGAGCAAATAAAGGTTTTTTGGAAAGGAGGCACAAATGGCTGTAGTAGTTCATGACTACGAGTCGGGCAGCACCACCGTTATCGGTGGCGAGCGGCCCCCTGCCGTCTCTTCTAACCAGCCCTCAGCAGAAGAGCAGCGCGAGTGGTTGCGTACGCATACGCCGCAGCCCCGCTTGGTGCCAGTGACCGAAACCGGGATTAGCCCCACCCGTCGCAGCGCGCAGCTGATGGCTGTGCCGGTCTATCTGCGTAAACCGGCCCCGAGGCCGGGCCTGACGACCTTTGTAGCGCCTGTCTTCCATTGACTTTGGACGCTGGTTGATTTTGTGTGCGGGTTCTGCGCAAGGCTGGTTTTGTCTTTTGCACTATGCGCCTATTCTGGATAACAAGAAATGTCAAAGAGTCATGCAATCCGTTCGCTGGAGGGGTTGGTATCTGCCCGCCTCCTCCCCACCGCTACGCCGGAGCTTCACGCGGTCGCGTCGCAGTTTTCCGTGTCGATCACACCGGCGATGGCAGATCTGATTGATCCGTCGGATGCAGCAGACCCCATTGCGGCGCAATTCGTGCCTTCACCCCAAGAGCTTGAGGTTGCCCCTGACGAACGCGCTGATCCCATTGGCGATCACACGCATAGCCCGGTGGAAGGGATTATCCATCGCTATCCTGACCGCGTCCTGCTGAAGCTTCTGCATATTTGCTCGGTCTACTGCCGGTTCTGTTTCCGCCGGGAGCAGGTTGGTTCCAAGAACGGGATGGCGGGAGCTGAGGTAGTAGATAACGCCCTGCGCTATATTCAGGATCACCCTGAAATCTGGGAGGTTGTGCTGTCGGGCGGCGACCCCTTGCTGCTGTCGGACAAACGACTGGCCGATGTCATTGCCCGCCTGAACACCATTGACCATGTCAAGGTTCTGCGTATTCACACCCGCATACCGGTGGTTGATCCGGCCCGTGTGACCAACGACTTGATAGCCGCGCTGCGCGGAGGCAAGCCGGTCTATATCCTGCTCCACTGCAATCATGCCCGGGAACTGACGCCCGAGGCTCGCTCGGCCTGCGCCCGTCTGGTCGATGCCGGTTTCCCGCTGCTGTCGCAAAGCGTGCTGCTGCGCGGGGTCAATGATACGCCTGCAGCACTGGAAGAACTGATGCGCGCTTTTGTCGAAAACCGCATCAAGCCGCATTACCTCCATCACGGCGACCTTGCCCGCGGCACCAGTCATTTCCGGGTTCCGATTGCCGAGGGGCAAAGTCTGCTGCGCGGCCTGCGCGGTAACATGTCAGGCCTGTGCCAACCAACCTATATGCTCGACCTGCCGGGCGGATATGGCAAGGTCCCCATCAGCCCCTCCTTCGCCGTCAATACTGGCAGAGACTGGCAGGTTGAAGACTTCCGGGGATGCCAGCATCGCTATCGCGAGGCTGAAGTGCAGGAAAAAGAATCAGCCTGAAACCGACCCGCCGTGAACGCGCATCAGCGCGGCGCGCAGATCGTCGAGGTCGACCGGTTCCCGCATGTCATCATATTTTTCCTGTCCCAGTACATAGGCCTCGGTGAGGGTCAGGCGATAGAAGCTGCGTGTTCCCCCACCCTCGGCCATGTAATGATCTGCCGGACGGTCGCGCAGACGGCGGATTTCGGGATCGGGAAAGAGGCGGCGTTGATAGAAACGATAGGCGCCCAAAATATCTTCTTCACGCACCAGCTCTTCGGCCTGCGCCCGCGCCTGAATGCCGTCGGCCACTTCCACCCGCTCACCGCTGGAATAAATGGAAATCGCGACTTCCGAATTCTTGCGGATGTTATAGCTGTGCAAGGCGCTGCGGCGCGACTGGAACACAAAATTTCCCGCCCCATCCCACGCAAAGCAGAGCGGCGAACACCAGACCCGCCCGTCTCCGAATGTCGCCATATCCAGAAACTGATTATGCATGATCATGACAAAAGCCCGATAGGAGGGCGTTCCGATTTCCATTTTCTGTCTGCCTTTCATACTAACTAAAATCAAATTTCCCGTAATGGTTGTACGACCAATTCGGAATGCCTTCCAGCAGAATAATACCAGCGAGCATAAGTCTTGACCCGTCTTCCCCTCCCCCCGTCCCTCTTGGGATGGGGGAGGCCGGGTGGGGGCAGGAATGTCGATAAATATGTGTTTACCCTT
>CAYSDE010000107.1:0-6723 GCA_964429685.1 uncultured Pseudobdellovibrionaceae bacterium | reverse complement strand
CGTACTGGCCAGCGGCGAAGTCGGTCAAAATCTTATCAAGGCTCTCTATCCACGCCGACCATTTCCTTTTTGGTCGCGGGCAGGGGGCGGACGGTGATGGGCGGCATCGCCTTGGCAGCACCATAGGTGATTGGCTTGAAGCTGTGTGGCTTATGGCCGAGATATTTGACCACAGCAGCGGTAAATTCCTTGGTGCCGACCCGTTGCTTGCTGACGCCCTCACGGTAGATGTCGCCGGTATGAATGCCGCTTTCCAGCGTGCAGAGCCAAGCGTTATGAATTTTGGAAGCAACGTCGCCCTGACCGATATGCACCAGCATCATGATGGCCGAGAGCAGTAGTCCGGAGGGATTGGCAATGCCTTTACCCGCAATATCCGGGGCCGAGCCGTGAATGGCTTCAAACATCGCACATTCCGCGCCGATATTGCTGGAGCCGGCAAGGCCGACCGAGCCGGTCACCTGCGCGGCAATATCCGATACAATATCGCCGTAGAGATTGAGGGTCACAATCACGTCAAAGCGCTCCGGCGTATCGGCAATGCGGGCGGCGCCGATGTCGACAATGATGCTGTCTTTCTCGAGATCGGGATATTCAACGCCGATTTCGTCAAACACCTTGTGGAAGATGCCGTCGGTCATCTTCATGATGTTGTCTTTGACCATTGCCGTGACTTTCTTGCGGCCATTGGCGCGGGCGTATTCGAAGGCGTAACGGACAATGCGTTCGCAGCCGGGGCGGCTGATGAGTTTCAGGCACTGGTAAACATCGTCGGTCTGGCGATGCTCGATCCCGGAATAAAGGTCTTCCTCGTTCTCGCGCACAATCACCAGATCCATGACCGGGTGCTTGGTGGCGATAATGGGGTGATAGGAAACGCAGGGGCGCACATTGGCATAAAGGCCCAGCGATTTGCGGACGGTGACATTGAGGCTCTTGAAGCCGCCGCCCTGCGGCGTGGTGATGGGAGCTTTCAGGAAAACCTTGGTGCGGCGCAGGCTGTCCCACGCGCTGTCCTGAATGCCCGAAGCATGTCCGGCTTCATACATCGCCTTGCCGATGACAATTTCTTCAATGGCGAGATCAGCGCCAGCGGCTGTGAGGATTTCAAGCACGGCGTCCATGATTTCGGGGCCGATACCGTCGCCACGGGCGAGAGTGATGGGGGTAGACATGAGGACAACTCCTGAGAAAGCCGGAATTCGGCCTGCCCAGCATGTCCCGTTCTGGTTAATGTCGGCTTAAATCCTTCATTTTTCCAGGAAAACCGGGATATTCGGCTGAAGCCAGTTTCAATCGGGCAGTGCCGCGAGACGCGGACGCCGATGATAAGGCAGGCCTTTGTTGGCAACGAAGTGCAAGGCGGTGGTGACGGTGAAGACCTCTTCCCGGTTGTGCTCAATTCCTTCCAGACCATGCGGTCCTTTCCGTTCTTCCACATATCCGGGCCTTGATTGATGTGTGTGTCGTGTACGGAATGTTATACCGGCCCGGTATCCAACCGGAACATCAGCCCCGCCACAGGCATTGAAAGCTTCGGTTGGGAGAGTGAGGCAGGGTGCGTCTTCAGCCATGAGGCCCAACAGAACAGCAGTTGGCCGGTCGCCAGCGGCAAGATTAATCCGGGCCTGTCCGTCAGCATCTTCCAAACGCACGCCGATGAAGGTGGACTCAAAAGACTCTCGGCGCAGATGCAATACATCTGTAGCTTGGCCGGTTGCTAAAAGATCAACCTGTTGACTGATGGAGAAAACCGGACGGGCAGGTTCGGGCTCAGAACCACAGGGATCTTCGTACTCGGAACCGTCGTCAAAATCGTTATCAAAATCATCATCAACCATGGCATCCTGCTTTCAGCCCCAGATATGCCGGATTGCTGGTCGTTAACGCAAGGTTAAAATGGTTGCAGATTGGGGCGGAGTGCAGGCGTTGGGGAGAGGTCGTTGCCCTGAGATGCAGGCGAAATCAGGCTGTTGCGGGCGAGGACAAGCCCGGTGGTGCTGATCTGGTCGGTTGCGGCGGTCATGGTGGGGGCGGCTCTGGCCTTGTCGCCGCAGGTGGCGAGGTCGTTAAATTTCCCGGTCGGGCCGATGGAGTTGAGGACTTCGATGCCGTCGCCAACTCTCTGCAAAAGGCTGGGCTCAACATCAAGCCCCATCTTGTTGCCGATCAGTTGCAGGACTTCGGATAACACCAGGCCAATGCCGGGCAAACCGTTGACCATATCAATAGCGGCCTGAGCCGGGCGGTTGTCCCGAAGTGATTGGACAGCACCAGCGACGCCGAAAACCATTGAGGCACTTTTTGATATCCGGGCGCCAACGGTTTGAGCGATGGCCGCGCCACCACTGACCACCTGATCGGTCAGACTGTTATCGTCATTGGCTTTGGCGGTCTTCACCGTTGCCTGAACGAAGGTGTTAATAGTCGAGGCGGCTTCGGGATTGTTGGCCATAATGTCAGTCAGGCTTTGGCCAGAGCTGGCGAGGGCGTTGATGTTGGCATAGATTCCAGGTGTATTGGAGGGCAGCTCGGACTCCGCTGGACTCTCTTTCGTCTGCGAGAGCCGGAGTGGTCTGCTGTCATCGTGCGGATTGAGGGTCAGCTTGAGGTCGGTGGCCGGGTCATGAAGCACCAGCGCCATTTGCGGCATGCCGTCTTCTTCATGCTTCACCATGCCGAAGAAGTTGGTTACCGGCTCGAAGCGGGCGGTAACTCCTTGCCCATCCTGCAACATGTGGGCAACTTCCCTCTTGCACGTCTCCATGCGGAGGGGATGGCTGCGGAAAAGGCTATAGTCAATGGCGGCAAGTTTTCCGGCTTGCTGATGGAGAGCTTCTTTTGTAACGGCCTCAGGCGCAGGAATGGCAGCGTCCTGCACTGGTTCGGGAGGGAGAGGGGCGTCTTGATCCATACTTTATGATGACAGGAAGACTTTAGTTTTTCCTTAAACCGGGGCTCTATTGGTTAATTCCAGCTCGTTAGGTGGTTGAAGCACCGTATTTATTTGACATGGCGCATTCCCAATTGCTAACAAGAATTCATCCAATACTTTAAGTTCTTTTAAAGGGAGGCACAGATGACCGCCAGTATGAAGTTTAATCAAGGCCCAAACATCCTTTCGCCGGATAACGCGACTTGGCAGGAACGGGTCTATCGCGCTGACGCGCTCTGGGCACAAGTAGATGCCATGCTCAAGGCCGCGAAGGTCGAAATGCCACAGACCCTGCGGCGGCCGGATGTGCGTTTGATTGTCAATAATGTGTCTGGCCGGGAGATACAGTTTTACAATCCCGGTGACCACTCTGCATCCAAGCCAGAAATCATTCCGGCTGACGGCAATGATACGGCTGTCATGGTGATGGTTGCAGGGCCGACATTGCAGGACCAGCACCGTAATGCAGATGATCTATTCCGGAACTACGAGCTTGGACAATATGGTCTATCAGAGAAGTTTATGTCAGATCTGCGGACTGGCTATCTCCGAAATTTCGTTAGTGAGGCCTACGGTCCGGCTCCCTTTGACGGTCAGGCTGCCAAGCTGGTACCAGTACGTTGGCAGAATGCTCAGGGGGCCGCAGAAATCGAGATTACGCCTGTGACTGGCCCGGCGGCGGCATTCGGAGCGCGTGCGGCTACTCAGGAAACGGCGTTTCTTGCGACCTTTCCCGTTTCTGTCCAAGGAACCAGGACAACACCCGAACGGGTGGAGAGTGATGGCATGATCGTCGTGGTTTCAAGTGACTGGAAGACCGGAGAAGTCAGCACCCGCCCGATTGTTCCTTCGGTGGCTCGCGGCTTCTACGGTAGCCATTACGGGGACATCCCGGTAGTGACCGTGAATGGGGATGGGCAGGTCGTGCAGGTTGCCATCAAGGGGCGTGAGCCGATTGTGGCCGCCGTGCCGCCTGCTGCCAAGAAGCGTGTTTCTCCCTCAAGGCAGTCGCGAGTTCCCGGCTAACGGGGAAACTTACAGCGTCATCAGCGTGTAATAGGGCAGATGCAGCTTGCTGCGGCCGTTGAGTTTGCTCAGCTCCAGCAGGAAAGCAGCCCCTTGCACATCAGCGCCGACTTCCCGGAGCAGTTGAACGGCGGCGGCGGCGGTACCGCCGCTGGCGAGAACGTCATCAAGGATGACAACGCGCTGGCCTGCCTTTATGCAGTCGGTCTGAACCTCAATCGTGTTCTGGGCGTATTCCATTTCATAGCTGAGCGATTTGGTGGTGCCGGGCAGTTTGCCGGCTTTGCGCACCATCGCAAAACCGCAGGCCAGACGGTAAGCCAAAGGGGCTGCCAGAAGAAAGCCGCGTGATTCGATCCCGACCAGCACATCCGGCTTGAAGACCAGAATTTTTTCGCTCAGCATGTCGAGCGCATTGTGCCACGCCGTGCCGTCAGCGAGCAGGGGGGGCAATGTCATAAAAGGTCGTACCCGTAGTGGGGAAATCAGGATGGGTGCGGACATAGTTGCGGAAATCCATAATCTGCTTCACTCCCGGAAAACGACATGCGAGACACTGTACTGGCAAATCCTACGCCCAAGAAGGTTGATCAATCCTTTACACTCGCCAAATCTTTCTGATCGGCTAAAGTGCTGGCTGTAACGGAACCACGGAAGCCATGACCACTGCAGGCTCAAGAAACGACGTAAAATGGGCAGAACTCTGCCCTGAAGACGGACAGACTCGTCTGGTCGTTCGTGGAGTGTGGCATATCGGTAACGCCGTTGAAATTGACCGCGCTCTTTCCAGAATGAAGCCCGCCAATGACAGTCGGGTCATTTTTGACCTCAGCGCGATTGAAGGGCTGGACAGCGCCGGAGCCATGCTGCTCTGGCAATGCTATGAGCGGCTGGGCGGGCAGGCTCGCGGCAATGATTTTGAGGGGGTATCCGATAATATCCGCTCGCTGCTGACCGCCGTTGGCGTGGTGCGCGCCGAGCATATGCCGCGTCCCCGCCGCCTCAACCCGTTTTTTGCCCGGCTGCTCATGCTTGGCAAAGGCACGCTCGCCGTGGTTGAGGATACGCTCTGCTTCCTCTCTTTCCTCGGCATGGTGACGCTGACGCTGTGGCGGTCGACGCTCCAGCCCTGGCGTCTGCGCTATACCGCCATCACTTTTCATATGGAAGAAGTCGGGCTGAAGGCGCTGCCGATTATCGGTCTGCTGTCTTTCCTGATTGGCGTTGTCATTTCCTATCAGGCGGCCCAGCAACTACGGCAGTTCGGGGCGGATCTGTATGTTGTCGATCTGCTCGGCATTTCGGTGCTGCGTGAAATCGGCGTCCTGATGACGGCCATTATCATGGCGGGCCGTTCGGGTTCGGCCTTTACTGCGCAACTCGGCACCATGCAGGTCAGTCAGGAAATAGACGCCTTGCGCACGCTCGGTCTTGATCCGGCTGAACTTCTGGTGCTGCCACGGGTGATTGCCCTCACTTTGACTCTGCCGCTGCTGACCTTTTATGCCAGCCTGATGGCGTTGTTGGGTGGCGCGGTCATGTGCTGGCTGCAACTGGGTATAGGCTTCGGCCCGTTCCTGCGCGAGCTGCAGGCAGCAATTGGTTTGTGGACGCTGTGGGTAGGGCTGATCAAGGCGCCGGTTTTTGCCTTCGTGATTGCCGTGGTCGGCTGCTATCAGGGCTTCTGGGTGTCGGGCAGTGCCGAGAGTGTTGGCCAGTTGACCACCCGCTCGGTGGTTCATGCCATCTTTCTGGTTATCCTGCTGGATGCGGTGTTCTCGGTTCTTTTCGCGTGGCTGGACATATGAACGAACCCATCATCACTGTGCGCGATCTGGTCACGCGCTTCGGCCCGCAGGTTATCCATCAGGGGCTTGAGCTGGATGTGCAGAAAGGCGAAATTCTCGGCATTGTCGGCGGCTCCGGGACCGGGAAATCGGTGCTGCTGAAGGAGATGATCGGTTTGATCCGTCCTGCCGCCGGACAAATCCGCGTGCTGGGCGAAGACCCGCATATCGACGACCGTCGCCGGGCTGAAGCGCTACGCCGCCGTTGGGGCGTGCTGTTTCAGGAAGGGGCCCTGTTCTCGGCGCTCAGCGTGGCCCAGAACATCCTGATGCCGATGCGCGAGTTCACCAATCTCAACATTCCGCTCCGCCGCGACCTGACCGCCATCAAGATCGGGCTGGTCGGTCTGCCGCAGGAAGCAGCGGACAAGCGTCCGTCCGAACTGTCGGGCGGGATGAAAAAGCGGGTCGGGCTGGCGCGGGCGCTGGCCCTTGATCCTGAAATCCTCTTTCTGGACGAACCGACCGCCGGGCTTGACCCTATCGGCGCCAATGCCTTTGACGAACTGATTCTGTCGCTGCGGCGCTCGCTGGGGTTGACCGTGGTGATGATTACACATGATCTGGATTCCCTGATCACCATCTGCGACCGGATTGCTGTTCTGGTAGACAAGCGCGTTGTGACGGGTACTCTGGACGAGTTGATGCAGAATGGCCATCCGTGGATCCGCGACTATTTCGGCGGGCCCCGCGGGCGGGCTGTTCTGGCGCATGAAAGGGCCTGAGCTATGGAAACACGATCAAGCTATGTGATTGTCGGCACTTTTGTGCTCTTCATGCTGGCCGCCCTTTTTGCTTTTGTCATCTATGTCGCTAAAATCCAGCTCGACGAAGCGGTGTTGCCCTATCACATCTTTTTCTCCGACTTCGGCGCCGTGAGCTGATAGAGGCTGGGCGGCTCTCCGGCCAGATCGG
>CAYSDE010000106.1:0-6752 GCA_964429685.1 uncultured Pseudobdellovibrionaceae bacterium | reverse complement strand
CCACTCTGAACTGCATGATCAAAGCTGCCGAAAAGGCTGCCCGCAACCTCAAGCGCGATTTCGGCGAGGTCGAGAACCTGCAGGTTTCCAAAAAGGGGCCGGGGGATTTTGTCTCGGTCGCCGACAAGAAGGCCGAAGAAATCATCATGGAAGAGCTGGCCAAGGCCCGCCCGGATTTCGCTTTCTTCGGCGAAGAGAACGGCAGGAAGGGCGATCAGTCTGCCGAAAGCCGCTGGATTGTCGATCCGCTCGACGGCACCACCAATTTCCTGCACGGTATTCCACATTGGGCAATTTCAATTGCGTGGGAGCTGAAGGGCGAAATTCAGGCCGGGGTGGTCTATGATCCCATCAAGGATGAAATGTTCTTCGGCGAAAAGGGTTGCGGCGCTTTCTGCAACAGCCGCCGTTTGCGGGTCTCTTCGCGCAAAACTTCTGCCGACGCGGTCGCTACCACCGGGCTCTATGGCTTCAATCCCAAAAATGCGCCCGCCTGGACGACACAGGTTACAGCCATCTCCGGGCAGATTGCGGCCCTGCGCATGCTCGGTGCCGGGGCGCTGGACCTCTGCTACATCGCCGCTGGCCGCAGCGAGATTTTCTGGGAAGGGTTGCTCAAGCCGTGGGATTTTGCCGCCGGACGCCTGTTCGTCACCGAAGCGGGCGGCGAAGTCAGCCGCATTGACGGCAGCAAACTGACGCAGGAAACCGGCAGCATTCTGGCCACTAACGGTCTGCTGCACGGCTTCGCTCTCAAGACCCTGAATGGCGTTGTCCCCGCCGCCAAGAAAGCAGCAGGCTGAGCCATGCGCGGGCGGACAGGCCTCATCCTCCTGACTGTGCTGGGACTGGCGGTCGCCACCCCGGCCCGGGCTGACTTCTTTGATGATCTGGGCGATGCTGTCACCAAGCTGGGCGATGCCGTTGGCGATACCGTCAATGATGTTTTCTCACCATCCAAGCCCCGGAACACTCCCGCACCACCGCCGCCCACCACATCTGATACCGATATTACGTGGAACACAGACTCTGCCCTACCCTCAGTGCCGGTACCACATCCCGCCCGTCGGCCCGGCAGTCCGCTGGTTGATGATGCACCACCGCCCCGCGCTGCCCCACGTCACGGCCCGGTTAGTATGGTAGGAACGTTGCCGCCCCTGCCCGGCACTGTTGCCGGAGCCACCGTAGCCCCTGCCCGTCCGGTACATAGCTCCACTCCGGTGCCGCCCGTCCCTGTATTGGTTGTCACTGACGATCCTCCCCGCCCGCCAGTTCCTGTTTCTCAGCCTCCTGCCCCTCATCCGTTGGCGAACAGCTTCCAGCTGCGCTTCAACGGCGAGAAGATTGAAATCAGCGACAGCGCCACCGATGACCACCGCTCGCCGCCCACCAAAGCCTCGCCGCTGCTGCTCAAGGTTGCCGAGCGTCTCAAGACCGGGCTCAATCTGCGCCTGACCCTGACCTCTTATGCCGAAGCGCGGGAAGGCCAGAATGCTGCGGCGCGGGGACGTTCCTTTGCCCGGGCCAGCGCCATTCGCAGCTGGCTGACCCAGCAAGGCATCCGCCCGACCCAGATCGACATGAAAGTACAGCTCTCTCCTACCGATGGCGGCCCGCTTGACCGCGTCGACCTTGTGCTGGCCCCGGATTTATAGAACAGGTTCCCGATGCCCGGCTTCACCGGCCTTGCTGATCGCAGCGTCATCACCCTCACCGGGCCGGATCGTGTCAGCTTCCTTGACCGGCTGATTACCAACAGCGTCCCGACCAGCGGTCTGGCCTATGCCGCGCTGCTGACGCCGCAAGGCCGGGTGCTGACCGACCTTTTCCTCCAGCCCGAAGCCGACCGCCTGCTGATTGATTGCGATGCCGGAATTACCGATGAGCTGTTGTCGCTGCTGCAGCGCTACCGACTGCGCTCAGCCGTCACCCTGACCGATGACAGCACGACCTACGCCGCCTTTGCGTTCGATCATCCGTTTGAAGGTGCCTTTCCTGATCCGCGTCTGCATCAGCTGGGCTGGCGGGCCATTCTGCCGCGCAGTCGTCTGGCTGACACCGACCTTGCCGACATCACGGACAGCTATGAGCTGCAACGGCTCCAACTGGGCATCCCTCGCGGTCTGAGGGATATGCCAAGCCAGTGGGCGCTGGCGCTGGAATGCAATCTGGATCATCTGCATGGCATCAACTTCAGCAAGGGATGTTTCCCGGGACAGGAACTGACGACGCGGATGCATACCCGCAAACTGCTGCGCCGCCGTCTGCTGCCGGTCGAGATGGCCAGCGCCGTCGCCCTGCCCCCCCGGCACGCCGGTGCTGTCGGCCAATCCGGTCGCGGCGGGCGAAATCCGCTCTTCCGCTGGCCCCTTCGCCCTCGCCCTGCTGCGGCTGGACTCACTGGGCGAAGACCTCACCGCCAATGACTGTCCATTACGGGTGCTATGGCCGGACTGGCTGCCCCATCAAGGAACACACTGAATGAAACTGATCCGTTTTGCCAATATCATCATCAACCAGTCCGGCGACGTGATGGTAGCCGTGGCCGATCACAGCCTGACTGTAGGTCAGCCGATTGATGTGCAGTTGAATACCAAGAACAGCTTTGAAATCTATCAGGACGGGCTGCTGGTCGGCCATGTTGAAGAATCTCCGCCGGAAGCCATGACCGCCCTTGCCACCTCAAAACGGGTACTTCTGGTAGAAGTCGGCGAAAACGGCCCCACCCGCATCCACGAAAAAGTGACCGTCAGACCGGCGGAGTAAGAGGCTACTGCAGCGCCTTAAGAACCATCCGCACCGCCACCACCAGCAGCAACACGGCGAAGCTGCGTTTGAGCCATAGCTCGGGCAGACGGTGAGACAGGCGAGCTCCCACCGGAGCCAACAATGCGGAGAGCGGTGCAATCACCAGCAAAGCCAGCAGATTGACATAGCCGAGGGAATAAGGCGGCAGGCCCATCTGCCCCCAACCGGCAAAGATCATCCCCACTGCCCCCGGCGCGGCAATGGCGATGCCGAGCGCCGCACCGGTGCCCACAGCTACCGGCATCGCATAGCCCGCCGCTGCAAAAGTCGGCACACTCAGAGTGCCTCCGCCAATGCCAAGCAGGCTGGAGACAAAGCCGATCCCGCCACCCAATCCATAACAGCGCCAGTCAGCTGGTACGGCTTTGGCAATCGCAATTCCCTTGCCGCCACGCATCATCTGCAACGCGATGATACTGGCGAAAACCGCGAAGAAGGCCGTTAGCACCCGCCCCCCGAACACTGGTGCCAGCAGCGCCCCCAGCGCGGCACCCAAGGCCGTTGCGGGCGCAATCCGTTTCAGGAGCGCATAATCAACGCCCCCCTTGCGATCATGCGCCCGGGCCGAGGAATAACCGGTCGGCAAAATCGCCGCCAGCGAAGTCCCCACCGCTACATGCATCGCCAAATCAGGAGAATAGCCCAGATGCAGAAAAAGCTGGAACAGCACCGGAACAAGAACAATCCCGCCGCCCACCCCAAACAGTCCAGCCAGAAGGCCCGCCAGCAAACCAGCAGCCATCAAAGCACCCAGCAATGGCAGCAGTTCGCCCATTTCACTTTCTCCCCTGCCTGTAAACGCGCTGGCGTACCTTATGAACATCTGTATAGTTGACCTATGGCTAAACGTAAACCCGCCGCCGCACCTCCTGCCCCGCCTGCTGCTTCAGCGCGGGCCACCAGCCGCCTCTCTGCCGATCAGGTGACTGAACTGGCGGACATGTTCCAGCTGATGAGCGACCCCTCCCGGCTCCGCATCATTCTGGAATGTCTGCACACACCGACCTCGGTAGGTGATATGGCCTCGGCACTGGGACTTTCAACCTCTCTGGTCAGCCACCATCTGCGCCTGCTGCGCGCCGGTCGCCTGATTCAGGCCGAGCGCAAAGGCACCCGGGTCTTCTACCTCATCACCGACGACCACATCCGCCGCGTCCTTTCCAACATGGCCAGCCATGTGGTAGAGGATATGGATGAAGCAAACGAGTAATTCGAGGATACTTGAACATGAAAAAGCTTCTTTCTGCCCTTTTCGCCTTGTGTCTTCTTCCGTTGATGGCGCAGGCCGGTGAGTCTTCGCATGAGAGCGCGCTTGACCGCATCATCCGCACCGGCGTCATTCGCTGCGGCTACTATGTTTTCCCGCCGATTACTTATCGCGATGTCAACACCAATGCGATATCCGGATTCTCGGTTGATATGATGAACCGCCTCGCCGACCGCGCCGCGCTTAAGGTCGAATGGGTGGAAGAAGTCACCTTCGGCAACTGGGTGCCCGCCATGCAGGCCAACCGTTTCGACATGGTCTGCACGCCGATGTGGCCGGAGTTGACGCAGGCCAGAGCCGTGCTCTTCACCCATCCGATGTTTTTTGCCGGCATCTCGCCGCTGGTACGCGCTGATGATAACCGCTTTTCGGATGAAACGCCGGTGGCGCGCATCAATCAGCCGGATATTACGATTGCAATTCAGGAGGGAAACGCCAACGGCACCATGGCCCGCTCTGGATTTCCTGATGCAAAATTTTATGCCCTTGCTGCCGAGATTGATACGGGCAGCTTTTATCAGACACTCTTTACTAACAAAGCTGATGTCTACATCTCCGATCGCAACGGCCTCGCTGAAATCAACAAGGCCAGCGAACAGAAGCTACGGATAATTGATGCCAATCATCCCATCAAGGTGCAGTCTTTCCCGCTGGTGGTTAACCGTGGCGAGCCCGAACTGCGGGACTTTCTCAATCTGGCGATTGACGAGATGAACTACAGCGGTGAAATCGACCATATCCTGCGCAAATGGGAATCCGAACCCGGCCTGACCTATCTGCGCGTGGCTCAACCGTTCCAACCGGTGCAATAGTCTCCGCAGGAAAGAACAACATGAAGAAAATCCTCCTCCTTGCTTTTATCGCCCTCATGCCGCTTGTCGCCCATGCTACCGAAAGCGCACAGGAAAGCACCTTTGATCGCGTCGTGCGTACCGGCACGCTGCGTTGTGGTTACGGAATCTCCAAACCCAATCTGGTCAAGGATGCCAATAACGGTCAACTCTCCGGCATATCCTATGATGTGACGAACGCCCTTGCCGAGCGGCTGGGGCTCAAGGTGGAGTGGGCGGAAGAAACCGGCTTTGGCACCGCCGAACAGGGTTTGATGTCCAAACGCTATGATCTGGTGTGCAGCAATGTCTGCATTGAACCCCGCCGCACCCGCGCCGCTTGGTTTTCCGTGCCCTACACCCATGAGCCGGTTTATGCCGTGGTCAAAGGCACTGATACGCGCTTTGATGCCAGTCTGGCTCCAGCCAACGCCCCCAACGCCAAAATCGCTGTCGTCGACGGCTCGATTCTGGCAACGTTGGCCGCCGACAATTTTCCTCAGGCGCAGCGCATGGATATTGGCGAGTTCGGCATTGCTGGCGACTTCATGCTGATTGTGGCTGGCGGCAAGGCGGATATGAGCTTCAATCTGGCTTATGCGGTTGACCAGTTCCTCAAGAGTAATCCCGGCACCATCAAGCTGGTGGGCGCCCCGGTCGGGGTGTGTCACGGTGCCTTCCTGCTCCCGCTTGGCGACGAAAAATTCCGCACCCTGATTGACACCGCCATGACCGACCTGATTGATCGTGGCCAGATTGACAGCATCACAACCAAACATGTCGGCGATGATCCGCGCTACCGCATGAGCCCCATCTCGCCTTGGCCAGCAGCCCGCTAGTCAGGGCCAACACCAGCGGCACGCGCCTGCAGATGATAGCGTGTCCTAAGTCCATCGAAGAAGCCCTCCTCCCGCAGCAACGCCAGCCCGTTATTCATCATGGCCGCAAAACGGAGGTCTTCGCCGGGAAACGCGAAAACATGCGGTAACACGCGCACAGGCGCAGGTGTTGGCACAAGTGCCAGCGCCGTCAGCCCGGCCTTCTCCTGTGCCGCGATTTCGTCCGCATCAGCTATTGTTATGTCCGCTTTGCCTGTCGTTAATGTGAGGTAGAACTCGGCGCTGCTGGTTGTGGGAGTCAGCCGCACCAGAGTTGCCTGCGGATAAGCCGCTCGCGCCACCCGCTCGGAAAGTGCGCCATCAACGACGGCTATGCGCGTCTGAGGACGATCCAGTTGGGACGCAGAAAGTTTGGCGGCAACAGTTGGTAACGCATACGGATTCAACGCGCTGTAAAACATGGCCACACCCAGTTGGAAGTGGCGCAACTTGGGCGCATCCGGCCACATCTGCGTGCAGACGGCATCATACCGGCCTGTAGCAAAGCCCTCACCGATGGTGCCCCAGCCGATCTCCTCCACCCAGTCAATCCTGAGATCAAGACGGTCGGCCAGCGCCGTCATGATATCGACGCTGCTCCCCTGCGGCGGCTGGTCAGGATGGTTGGCATCCTTCACCGAATAGGGCTGCCAGCTGATATAGGCGCAGCGGATGACGCCGGTGCGCAGCACGCGCTCATAAGTGGTTTCGGCCAGAGCCGGAGCCGCCAGACAGAGCAGCATTGCAACACCGGCAAGAACAGTCCTGAACATGAAATTCTCCTTCGTTATGGTGGCAAAGCTATAACTTTCCTCCAGAAAGGTCTATTTAATTAACCTATACTATATTATATATATAGTTATTGACCGGAGTGAGATATAATGATGGAAACCAAGCTGATTAAAGCGGCCCGGGCCCTGCTGGGCTGGACACAGGCCGATCTTTCACGCCAGAGCGGCCTGTCGGTTC
>CAYSDE010000105.1:0-6787 GCA_964429685.1 uncultured Pseudobdellovibrionaceae bacterium | reverse complement strand
GCCGCCAGAGGCCCAGACCGAACTTGCCCTCCCCGTCCAGCGTTGCCAGTCTGGCATAGACATAATCGCCCATCGTCAGCGTGGTGACCTGCCAGCCTGCAGCACCCGCCACCGGCACCGGCTCGCTTTCCTCCACCGGCTCGTCTGGCAGGGTTTCGCCGAGCTGACCGGACTGGCACTGTTTGAACAGCTCCAGAGCGCGGGGAAAACCGTGCATATCGTAGCTATGACCATCCAGCGTGAAGAATGGCAGCCGGGCAAGACCGACTATCCCCTCTTCCACCACCGCCGGTTTCTCGCCAATCTGGAACTTGACCTCCGGCATGCCCGGCACGGCGCTCAGCACGAGATCGCCCCCGGCCAACGGCTCGGTATTGGCGAGATAACAAGCTTCCCCTATCTGATAGCCTGACCACGGGCCAATGGTATAACGACCCTTGGCCTCAATCAGGGATGCCGCCATGTCCTCCGGTGCCGGAGGCGCAGCCTGTGCAGAAACAGTGAGAAACAGAAAGGCGAAGGCAGCGCGTTTCAACATGCAGGGCCTCACAGGGTCGAAATCACCAAGGTGTGATAGGGCTCGATCATCCAGCGGCTGGGGTGGCTCTCCCCCACTGTACAGTTGCTGTATTTCAGATTGAAACGGTTGCCGCTGTCAATCAGCATGATGGTGCGCGGGCGGACATCATAGGCCAGCGTCCAGTGCGGCATCGGGTTGCCGAGGCCGAGCAGGGCCACCCGGGTATGAAACGTCTCCTGCGGAAAGCGGTAGCTTTCATGTCCGTGCAGCGCCGCCGCGAGCAGACGCCACAGCACATCCTTGCGGGTTACTTCGCCGTGGCGGGCCAGTTGGCGATAGACCAGATCCAGCCCGTACTGCTTGCGCATGAAGGTTTTGGCAGTATTGAGGAAAACGCGCACATGGCTGATCGACGTCCCGTCCCACAGCGCCCCCGGCATCTTGCCGCGCTGGTGCAGGGCCAGCACCATCTTGCGGAACAGCATCGCTCCCGAGGAATCGGTAAAGCTATGGCCCCGCGACAGCGTCAGAACTTTCATGGCGTTGATAATGGCGTAGATGCCACACAAGCCGTCCAGTTCACCTTGCTGCCAGGGGGAGACTTCCTGCATCGTCTACACCAGTCGGGATTGCGCCACCGCAGCGCGGATGAAAGACACGAACAACGGATGAGGATCCAGCGGCTTGCTCTTGAGTTCGGGATGGAACTGCACGCCAATGAACCACGGATGATCCGACCGCTCGACAATTTCCGGCAAAACCCCGTCGGGTGACATGCCGGAGAACACCAGACCGGCGGCTTCCAGCCTTTCCCGGTAATCAATATTCACTTCATAGCGGTGACGGTGACGCTCGGAAATACAGGTAGAACCATAGGCCTCGGCCACTTTGCTGCCGGGCTTGAGCGTGGCTTGATAGGCACCAAGCCGCATGGTGCCGCCCAGATTGCCGCTGGCCTCGCGCTTTTCAAGCTGGTTGCCCTTGACCCATTCGGTCATCAGTCCCACCACCGGTTCCGGCGTCGGGCCGAACTCGGTTGAACTGGCCGCTTCAAGACCGCAGAGATTGCGGGCCGCTTCAATCACCGCCAGTTGCATGCCGAAACAGATGCCGAAGAAAGGCACCTTGCGCTCACGGGCGAATTGGGCAGCGCGGATTTTACCGGCTGTCCCGCGCTCGCCGAAGCCGCCGGGAATCAGGATAGCATCTACATCTTCAAGATGCGGAGCCGGGTCTTCCCGTTCAAAAACCTCACTATCAATCCAGCGCAACTTGACCTTGACGCCATTGGCGATGCCGCCATGAGTCAAAGCTTCCGCCAGCGACTTGTAGGCGTCCAGCAGGCTGACATATTTGCCGACCACACCCACTTCCACCACCCCTTCGGGATTGCGGATTTTGTGAACCAGCTTCTGCCACGGCTCAAGATTGATGGCCGAAAAAGGCTCCAGCCCGAAATAACGCAGAACCTGCTCGTCCAGACCGGCTTCATGATAGTTGAGCGGCACACCATAAATGGTATCAACATTGAGCGCGGGGATAACGGATTCAGGGGCCACATTGCAGAACAGGGCGATCTTCTTGCACTCGGCTTCCGGAATCGGACGTTCTGCGCGGCAAAGCAGAATGTCGGGCTGAATGCCGACCGAGAGCAGCTCTTTGACCGAATGCTGGGTCGGCTTGGTCTTCAGTTCGCCTGCCGCCGCTACCCACGGCAGCAGCGTAACATGAATGAACATGGCGTGAGCGCTGCCTACTTCATTGCCGAACTGGCGGATAGCTTCAAAGAAAGGCAGTCCCTCAATATCGCCCACCGTACCGCCGATCTCGCAGATCACAAACTGCGAGTCATCAACATCCGAGCGGATGAATTCCTTGATCTGATCGGTAACATGCGGAATGACCTGCACGGTGCCGCCCAGATAGTCGCCCTTGCGCTCCTTGGCGAGAACGGTGGAGTAGATACGGCCAGCCGTCACATTATCGGAGCGACGGGCCGGAACGCCGGTAAAGCGTTCGTAATGACCCAGGTCAAGATCGGTTTCGGCCCCGTCATCAGTAACGTAGACCTCGCCATGCTGATAGGGACTCATGGTGCCGGGATCGACATTCAGATAGGGGTCGAGCTTGCGGATGCGCACGGTATAGCCCCGCGCCTGCAGCAAAGCCGCCAGCGACGCCGCCCCCAGACCTTTACCCAAAGAAGAGACAACGCCGCCGGTGATGAAAATATACCGGGGCTTGAAAGAGCCAGACATGGAAAACCTCACTGTGCGGTGGGCGGAGTCACCGGAGCGGCGGGAACAGACGGAGCAGGCGCTGCAGCGGGAGCAGGAGCCGAAGTGGAATCCGGAGACGGCACGGCATCAGAAACCGGCGGTTGGCCCTGCTGTTCCTGAACAGCAATCTGATCGGCAATCGATACCGCTTCGCGGTTGTGATCCGCCAGAACCGCCAGCGTGATTGAAGTCAGAAAAAAGCACGCGGCAACAATGCCGGTAGCGCGAGTCAGGATGTTGGCATTGCCCCGAATAGGCATCATGGAAGACGCACTGGGTCCCACCAGCCCCGCCCCTTCCGACTTCTGCACCAGCACCAGAAGCACCAGCGCCATTGCCAGAATGAGGTGAATAACCAGAACAACATGTTGCATATGAGAAGACCCCACAGGATTTCAAGACGCGACAGCGGTGTTTACCTGACTCTGCTCCGAATGGCCAGAGTATAAATTAACCTGCTGTTATAAATATACTATTTTGGTACTTTTTTACTCAAAGAACGGCTTGGAGGTATGCGTTTCCCTCACCCTCCCGCAATCTTAAGAAAATCCCCGGCGACCAGACTGGCTCCACCGACCAGCAGCCCGTCTACATCCGGCAAAGCCAGAAGTTCGGCGGCATTGGCAGGTTTAACCGAACCACCGTAGAGAATGGTCAGCTTGGCGTCATGATGATGACGACGAACTTCATTGCGGATTACAGCGTGCATGGCCTGCACATCAGCCAGCGAGGCAGTTTTGCCGGTTCCGATAGCCCAAACCGGTTCATAAGCGACAACATAAGAAGGCACTCCGGGCGGCAGCGAACCGGTCAGCTGAGTCGCCACCACGGTTTCGGCGCGGTCGTCTTCGCGCTCAAGCTGGGTCTCACCAACACAGATGATGGGTTGCAGACCCGCCGCCAATACGGCTGCGGCCTTTTGCTGCACTACCTCATCTGTTTCGCCCTTGCCCTGCCGCCGCTCGGAATGGCCGACGATAACATAACTGCAATTCAACTCGGCGAGCATCGGTACGCTCACATCGCCAGTGAATGCGCCTTTGGACTCGGGACTGCAATCCTGTGCGCCAAGAGCAACACCACTGTCCCGAATTGCCTGTGCCGCTGTCAGAAGATGCACAAAAGGCGGGCATAAGACCAGTTTGGCCGCTAGCGCTCCGGCCCCTTCGGCAATCGCTGCCGCCCGTTCATGGGCCTCAATCAGGGTTCCGTTCATCTTCCAGTTGGCAACGATAAGCTTGGGCGATTGGGACATGCTGTTTCTCCTTGCCCCCTGCTTTACCCAAAAGCCGGGGGAGCGGCAAGGGTTTTGGCAACACAGTAGCAGCCTTGCGCGATCAGCAACCAGCCTCTAGACTGCGCCCGCATTCCAGATGGAGTTTACAATGCTTAAGCTTATGCGTACGGCGTCACAAAGCACGATTGCCAAGATTCTTTTTGTTATCCTGATTGGCGGCTTTGCCGCGTGGGGTATCGGCCCGGTCTTCAGCAATATCGGCACAGTCAGCCATGCTGCCAAGGCGGGGGATGTCACCATTTCGATTCAGGATGCCGACCGCGCCTACCAGATGCAGCTGCGCGCCTTGCAACAGCAATACGGCTTTGCCATTCCTGAAGCCCTGCAACAGCAACTCGGCCTCAAGCGCACGGCCCTGCAATCCATGGCCATGCAAGCGCTCTACGATCAGGAATCCCGGAAGCTTGGCCTGCGCATGAGTCATGAACTGGTGCGTCAGACCCTTGCCGCCCAGCCCGCCTTCCGCAATGAAAAAGGCCAGTTTGACCCGGCCCGCTTCAACCAGGTTCTGCGCTCGGCCGGATATAGCGAGGCTGATTATGTCCGCACCATGACCGGAGACATCATCCGTACACTGGCTTCCGGCGGCGTCGGCGCCAGCGCGGGTGTACCCATCTCCATCGCCAGCCGCGTCTATGCCTACGAACATGAGCAGCGCGTGATTGAAAGTCTGCTGGTCAAGAATAGCGACATCACCAATGTCCCCACCCCCACCGAAGCCGAATTGACCAAGTTCCATCAGGATAACAGCCAGCGCTTCATGGCCCCGGAATACCGCGCCATTACCTATCTGAATATCGAACTGGCCAAAATCGCTGAAGGCATCACGGTTACTGAGGACGACGCCAAAGCCGAATACGATAAAGCTCCCGCCGACTATGCCGACCCTGAAAAGCGTGACCTGCTCCAGATCACCACGCAGGATGAAGCTCTTGCCAAAAAGATCGCCGATGAAGTGGCCTCCGGCAAATCGCTTGAAGAAGTCGCTAAAGCCAACAACCAGATTGCCCGCCCTGCCCCCGGCCTGACCCGTGGCAACATTCCCCCGCAATTGGCCGATCAGATTTTCTCACTGGCTGAAGGCAAGACCACCGGCGCGGTGCGCAGCCAGATCGGCTGGCACGTAATTACGGTGACCAAGATCACCCCCGGCCACCAGCCTGAATTTGCCGAAGTGCATGACCGTATTCTGACCGACATGAAGAATGCACAGGCTCAGGAAAAGCTGCAGACTCTGGTCAGCCAGATTGAAGACGCTGTTGCAGGCGGCGCCAAGCTGAGCGAAGCCGCGACCAAGGTCGGGCTGACAGCAGTCAGCCTCGATAATGTTTCCATCTTTGCCTTCCGTCCCGATGACAGCGAAGTCAAAGACATTCCCAACTCTGAACAGTTGCTGAAAGCAGCTTTTGATACACAAACCGGCGAAACCAGCCCGGCTCAGCAAACTCCGCAGGGCGTTTTCTTTGTCGCCGTCAACGGTATCACCCCCAGCGCCCTCAAGCCGTTCGCCCGTGTTGGCGCCGAGGTAGTCAAGGCGTGGACAGAAGCCAAGCGTGCCGAACTGGCCGAAGCCAAAGCAAACGAGATGCTGGCCAAGCTGAACACCGGCGGCACAATTGCCGGTCTGACCAAGAGCGATCCACTCAATCGGGATGGCAGCAATCACGGCACTCTGCCGGAGAACCTGCTGAGCCGTATCTTTGCCTCAAAGGTGGGAGACGTCTTCACCAGCAAGAGCGGTGATGGCACCTGGCTGATCCGTCTGGCTGCGATCAAACCGGCAAATCTTGAAGGCGCAAATCTCTCTCAGGTCAAGACCGCACTGCGTCAGTCGCTGGGCCTTGAACTGCTGGAACAGCACGGACTTGAACTACGCAAAATCTACGGCGTTACCCTCAACGAGAAATGGCTCGCCACAAATACACCAGCAGCCGAATAAGGCTCAGCGGCTGACTGCCAGCCCGTCGGTTGCGGGTAGTCGCCGGGCCAGTTCGCTGACCGGCACGAAGTTATAGCCACGCCGCTGCATCAGGGGTATCCAGCGTCTAAGGGCTTCCAGTGTTTCGGGATGGGGATGGCCGATGGCGACCGCCTGCCCTCGGCGATCTGCCACGCGAGCCAGTTCATCAAGCTGGCGCTGAATGGCCCGCCCCTCAATCACATTATCCAGAAACACATCCCGGGCGACATAGCGCACGCCATAGCGGCGCGCCAGCGTTGCGCCCACACTTTGCGGCGTCGTGCGGGAGTCGAGGAAGAAAAGATCATGGCGGGCCAGTTCTTCCATCACCGGCTGCATGGCCGCCAGCGAGGCGGTAAAACGGCTGCCCATGTGATTGTTAAGACCGACTTCGCCCTCTATCGCTTGCAAGGCCGCCCCTACCCGCGCCCTGATGTCGGCAGCACCCAGCGTAACCAGCAGGGCTTGCGGGCCGGGATTGTTATGGGCCATATCCTGCGGCTCCATTGGCATATGAACGATAATCTGGTGACGAGCGGCACGAGCCGCCGCCACCTGCTCCGACAAGGTTTCCGCGTAAGGCAGAAAAGCAAGTGTTACCGCAGACGGCAAGGTTATGGCCTGATGGGCCTGATGGCGATCCGGCCCGACATCGTCGATCACCACAGCTATAAGTCTGCGTCCGCCTGAAGCGGCGGGCGGCTCTTCATGAGCAACAGGTGGCAGCGGCA
>CAYSDE010000104.1:0-6829 GCA_964429685.1 uncultured Pseudobdellovibrionaceae bacterium | reverse complement strand
GGCAAGGCGTCGAAGGTAGCAGAAGTATTGCCCGCATCACCGGTTATATCCTGCCGACGCGACAGATAGCCGGTCAGATCGCCGCGCTGTTTAAGCAACAGGGTCAGCTCCTCATCCAGCGAGGTAATGCCATTGGCAACCTTGAAATCGCTGAGGGCGCGGTTGGCTTCCTCCAGCCGCTTGGCGGCATCGGTGGACTGCTCGGACAAGACGCCGGTCTGCGGATTACCGAAAATCGTGGCCTGCTTCTGGATGAAAATATCCAGCAGACGAGTCAGTATCTCGGTGGCAAGGGCGGGGTCCTGATTGAACAGACTGATATTGATGATACCGGCATCGTTCTTGGTGGTCGGCACAATGTCCGCTGACAGCTGCTTGACGGCAGCCGTCATCAGTTCCGCCGGATCGGTAATCTCTGCGGCCAGTTCAGGATAGGCGCGAGCTACAGTAATATCGGTCAGCAAAGTCTGGGTCAGGTCGCGGCTGGTCAGGATGTTGAGATTGGACTCGATCAGACCACGTTTTTCCTCTGCTGAAAGGTTACTTGCCTGTACGCCTTCAATCGTAACTTCAGGCCGGGCATCCTGCCCGAACTTGACCAGCAGACCCGCCGTACTTTCATAAGCTGGCGTTGCTGTGAGAAGATAAGCCACCGCCAGCGCATTAAACGCCACAAAGACGATCAGGAATCTCGGGGCCTGACGAAAGACCGAGCTGACAACGCTGCGCGCATCCATTTTAACAAGCATAATGGCACCTTGAAAGTTAAACAGACCGGCGACTAAACCGGCCCGTGGTTAGTGTATGGCGTAGTTAGCCGAAACACCGAGACTGGGCGTGACATACTGTTGTAGATACTGCTGGTAATTCTTGTAAGCCAGCGCAGCACCACTCTTCGGCACAAACACGACATCATAGGGCGCCAGACGGGCATCCTGTGCGGGGTCGCCGCCCTGTGTGGCCGCATAGTAATTCGCTACAAAAGCCTGACTTTGCTCGCTCGAGCCCCGCCGCAGCACCATGACATGCGTGCCATCAGCAGAATTAAGGGTACCGCCAGCGCGGGCGATAGCCTGTGTCAGAGTCAGGGTCGGACCGACAACAATGAACTCACCGGGCGAAGCAACTTCACCGCTGACATAAATGCGGGTGGGCGCGAAAGAACGTACAACCACAGAAATCTTCGGCTGCGTCAACTCTTCGCGATAGGCCTCTTTCAATTCGGCATTAAGTTCGGCCACGGTCAGGTTATAGGCCGGAACATCTTCCACCACACTGGTAGAAACCATACCATCCGGACGCACGGTTACGCTTTCATTCAACTCGGGATTAAGCGGAAACTTGAGATCCAGCACATCACCAACCTGCAAACGATAGGGGCTCAGCGTATCAGCAGCAGGTGCCGTCGGCGTCACAGTGGTAGGCAAGGGCGGCAGCTTGGCAATTTCTTCGGTTGCCACACACGCGGACAGCGCCAGCAGCACGGTCATCTTCAGCAAGACGCGCAGACCCTGACTTTGCGGGAACGAAGTTAGCATGGCATTCTGTCCGGACATTGAAACCCCTCAACTTTGACTGTCAGCCCTTATATTTGAACCGGGCGGCGAAAGCAATCATTTCAAACCATCATAACAAAGAAAGGGGCAGAAGACGAAATGCCCCCTGCCCCGCTGCCTTTTGACTGACCCGACTCAGAAGCGCTGTTGCAGATTGAAATAAACACGCGGATCCTCGTTGCCGAGGGCGTCCACATCCCGATTGAGCGGCAGAGCCACATAAAGACCGGCTTCTGTACCCGTCAGCAAGGTCGTCCGTACCCCCAGACCGGTGGAAAGTACGCTGATTTCCTGATCGCTTGAGGTGGTGGCGTCTTCATTCCAGACCCGCCCGCCATCAAGAAAGCCATAAAGCTGGTAGGTCTTAACCCGGTCAAAAGCGACCGGATCATTGAACTGCAGCTCCAGCTTTCCTGCCAGACCGTTATCGCCAACAATTTCCGACGGATCATAGCCACGGCCATAATTGGGGCCGCCGACGCCGAATTCTTCTGAAGACAGCATGGCATCATTGGCCAGTTGCCCCCGCACGCCCACCAGCAGGTTAATGTTGCCGGTCAGGCGCTGTAGGCGTTCCACCTCGGCGTTAAGCTTAGTAAACTGCGGGTTTCCGGCGGCACGGGATAGAGTGGTATCCCCATTGTCACTGGCCCCGAAGGTCGAAAGCCCCTGCGCCACCTCGGCGGTCATGGTGTTATACCCAACACCAAAGAGACTATCGAGGAAGTTCAACTCGGTACCAGCCCGGAGCGCCCGGATATAGTCCTTGCGGGTAATATCGATATTGCTCTGGGTGCTGTTGTTGCGCACATCGAACAGGCCATAGACGCTCCAGTTGAGGGCACGGGTGCGGACAATCGGCTGATCGACCTTGACGCTGTAGGTGGTCGAATGACCGTTGACATCGAACTGGGCCAGCTTGAAGCCGGGGTCAGTCGAAGCCAGCGAAGCCTTCAACTCAACACTGGTACCATAAGGGCCGAAGGGCTGGTCATAAACAATATCGCCGTAAGCCAGTTCCTTGGAAAGGCCGCCACCCGGCGCATAAATCAGGTTGGTACTGAGACGCTCGTTATGGCCAAACAGGGAATTGCCAGCCACCGACAGCTGACCTTCCAGCGGGCCCAGATAGCGGCTACCAAAATTGTCGACACTCACCAGACCTTCATAAGATTTGCGCTGGGCGACCACACGGAGATCCGCCGCGCCGACTTCGGTAGGCGAAGGCGAAATAATCCCTCGTGCCGACACGCCGGGCAGATCATTGATCAGCAAAATCGCCTGCTCAAGCTCGCGGGTGTTGAGCGGCTTGCCCTTGACTTGCTCGGCATAAGAGAGAATGAGCGCCCGCTCACTGTCGGTGGTGATCCCCTCCAGCGACACCTTGCTGACCACACCCTCAACAATCTGCAAACGGACATTGCCGCTTTCAATCGTCTGGGGCGGCACCACCACCTGAGTCAGGATATAACCGGCATTGCGATACTTGCGGGTGATTTCTGCAGCAATCTGGTAGACATCAGCCACCGAGATGGTCTTGCCAACCTTGTCGGCATAAAGCCCTTCGAGATCACTCTGCGCATAAACCGTCAGACCTTCGAGACTGACGCCCGCCAGTTGCAGCATGAACTTGTCAGCCCCGGCCGGAGCTTCAACAGCCACCGGGCCCTGCACCGTCACCAGATCGCCAGCAGGTTGGGTAATCACCGGCTGTGCGGCCCGTTCCTGCACGCGGTTCACGTCGGCAGGGCCAACAACAGTCTGGGCCACCGCCCCCGTGCCGCTGGCCAGAACCAGAACGAGAGCAGATCCCAACACACAGAGGGAGAGTGAGCGACGATGCAGCATAGGACTCTTTTCCTTTTTCGACATACAGTTGATTTCGACATACAGTTGATCCGCGCCGGGCGCTAAAAATCCGTTCTCCTAAGTAGTAGATTTATGCGGATTGATAAAGCTGGAATTTTATTAACCCGGCTTGCTCCTCTGCCCCCGACACCCCGGAACACCTCATCCGGAGGTGTAAGTTTTTCGCGAAGAAACATGCTAAGTCATTTTCAAACCTGTACTTTTTACCATGCTGAAAAATATCCTCATAAAAATGTCACAATTACTGGATTTCGCTCCTGCAATTGGAGTATAAGCTTAGCGTGCCCGCCCTTCGGGGTGGTAACTGTACCGCATCAACACATGTTTTGCCTTTCACTGCTCCAGTATAAGGACTGCAAGATGAAGACCTCCTCCGCGCCCCTGATTTCACAGTTGCTCCACTCAACCGCGCTGACGCTGACAATTGGCGTCTTTGCCTTTAGCGCCCCCGCTCTGGCGGTTGAGGATATGGAGTTACCCACGGGCGGCACCGTGATTGGCGGAAGCGCTGCGCTGAATTACACCGCGCCCGGTCAGCTGGATGTCAATCAGGCCACCAACCGTCTGGTTGTGGACTGGGACAGTTTCAATATCGGCAGTAAAGCCACCACCACTTTCAATCAGCCGACCAACACCGCGCTGGCCGTCAACCGCGTGACCGGCGCGGGCAAAGATCCCACCCAGATTCTCGGTACCCTCAAGGCCAATGGCCGCGTCATGGTGCTGGATCGCAATGGCGTTCTTTTCGGGGTCAACTCGCGGGTTGATGCCGCCGGGATCATCGCTTCAACCGGTGACGTGGATACCGCTGCCGTCATGGCCGGCAGTGACCGCATTGAACTGAGCAATTTTGGTGATGCAGCAGTTGAAAATCATGGCACCATCTCGGTTGCCGATAGCGGCCTTGCCGCCCTTGTCGCCCCCACTGTCCGCAACAGCGGCACCATCACCGCCCGTCTGGGCCGGGTGGCGCTGGCTTCCGGCGAGAAGGTCACAGTCGACCTTTACGGCGACAACCTGATTGAAATGGCCCTCGACGGCAATGCCAGCAAAGCCGTTATTGACCAGACCGGCACCATCGCCGCAGAAGGCGGTGTTATCCAGATTACGGCGCAAGCGGCCAAGGATGTGGTCGATAGCGCTATCAACATGGACGGCATCACCACGGCCTCTTCGGTCACGCAGGAGGGCGGACGTATCGTTCTCTCGGGCGATACGGTCAATGTTGGCGGCACTGTCAGTGCTGACGGAGCAACCGGCGGCAGCGTCACGGTTAACGCCCGTCGTGCCACCGTGCGCAACACCGCTCGCGTTACTGCCAATTCAACCGCCGGACAGGCGGCAGGTACGGTCAAGGTTCTGGCCAGTGAAAAAGCCACGGTTGCAGGTACGCTTGAAGCCAAAGGCGCCGCGGGCACCGGCTTCATCGAAACCTCGGCTCCTGATCTGGCGGTCGCAGACAGCACCAGCGTCGGCACCACCGGCGAGTGGCTGATTGATCCCCCTGACTTCATCATTGATGCAGTGTGGGAAGGCCTTATTGAAACTGCTCTCGGTGGCGGCAGTGTTTCGGTTCTCGCCCCGACCGGCGACATCTACGTGGATCGCATCATTGACTGGTCAACCGGGCACACCCTGACCCTGACGGCCTTCAACGACATCCTCTTCGGTCTGGCCAGTTCCGGCCTCAACGCCACGGGCGCTGGCAATGCCACGCTCAACGCCGGACGGAATATCAGCCTGAGCGCAGGCAGCGGCATCACCAGCAATGGCGGCGACCTTACCTTCAACAGCCAGCGTTTCCGGCTGGACAGCGGCGCTGTTGACGCACATGGCGGCAATATCGACATCAACAACAGCGGCGGTTTTCAGGCGCTGGCCAACTCCATCCGCACCTCTGGCACTGGCACCATCAGCCTGAACCAGAATGTTGATGCTGATCCTTTCCTGTCCATCAACACCATCCAGAACGCCGTCAACGCCATCAGCAATTCCGGCACCGGCGCCAATACGATTGATGTTGGCGCGGGCAGTTTTGCCGAAGACGTGCTGCTTGACCGCACCCTCACCCTCAACGGTGCCAACGCCGGTATAGCGGTTGACGGTGTGCGCGGCGCTGAAACCACCATCACCCCGACCACCACCGGAATTCGGGTCACGGCAAACGATGTGACGGTTGATGGTTTCTCCATCACCGGCGGGACCAACGCCGTCAATCTGGACGGCAGCGATGCAACGACCATCGCCAACACCATCATCAGCAGCACCAGTGGCGACGCCGTCACCGGCAATGCCGCGACTAACGCCGTTATCGGCGGCAACCTCATTTCCAATGCGGGCGGCAGTGGTATCCTGCTCGACAATGGCAGCCACAACGCCCTGATTGAGGATAACATCATCAACACGACTGGCGTTTCTGCGATCAAGGTGGTGTTCTCGGACGCCAGCAACATCAGGGACAACGCCATTGGCTATACGGATCGCGGGATCACCAGCGCCGGGGCCTACAACATCTCTGAGGATGGTATTCTTCTGCTGTTTGCCAGCAACGGTGGCGGCACCCGCACGACCATCACGGGCAACCAGATTACCGATACGCTTTCAACCGGCCTCGGCTACGGCAGCGGCATTCATACGGCTTTCAGCCATCATGTTGATATTGGCGGGGCCGGAGCTGATGCCAACGTCATTTCCAATGCGGACTGGGACGGCGTGAATGTTTACCACGGATCAGACATCAATGTCCTCGGCAACGAGATCAGCAATGTTGTCCGTTCCGGCGTTTATCTGTCCGACATTCTGGGCGCGGTTGTAGAAGGAAACGATATTGACGGTACCGCCAACTGGTTCGGTATTGACGTTGCCACTTCGGACAACGTCACGGTCAATAACAACACCATCAATCACACCCATCTGTCAGGCATCAACCTGACGTCCCTGACCGGCACCACTGCTGTTGGCGGCAATGCGATTGACAATGCGGGCTGGCACGGCATCCGCTCGATCAGCAATTCCGACATCCATTTCGCCAACAACATCATTCGCCAGACCGATGGTGACGGTATCCTGGTCAAGGACTCCACCAATGCTGGCGGCACGACGACGACCATCTCGGGCAATGTCATTATCGGGGCGTTTACTGTGGCCGTGCCCGATGGCAGCGGCATCAGCGTTTATTCAAGCAATCACGTGATCGCCGACAATAACTTTATCGCTGATACCGAGTGGGACGGCATCCGCTTCTATGAGGGAACGGACGTCTCGTCCAGCGGCAACCAGATCACCAATTCCCAGCGCTCCAACATGTATTTCTACAAGATTGATGGCGTCACGGCGGCAGGCAACACCATCGACGGCACGAACAGCTGGTATGGCATCGACGCCAGCAACTCCAATGCTGTCTC